>JBDRVN010000024.1:0-22790 GCA_039801885.1 Caldifarciminota bacterium | reverse complement strand
TAAGAGGCGGCGCCGGGATTTGCACCCGGGAATAGCGGTTTTGCAGACCGCCGCCTTAGCTGCTTGGCTACGCCGCCATAAAAGAATTTTAAATAAAATTTATTTTTGGTCAATAAGTTAAATAATTCAATAAATATTTATTGACAAAATTTTTCTCTTTTGTTATAATTATTTTATAAGGGATGTTTAGGTAAAGATTAAAATTTATGGGACTATCTACTATTTTAATTAAATTGTTTGGGGGCACAAAAAACGAAAGAGAATTAAAAAGACTTTTACCCATTGTTGACCAAATTAATAATTATTTTGAAAAATTTAAAGGTCTAAAAGAAGAAGATTTTAAGAAAAAAACCGAAGATTTTAAGAAAAGAATTTCCGAAGGAGAAAGTTTGGATTCAATTTTGCCGGAGGCTTATGGGTTGGTAAAAGAAGCCTGTCGAAGCCTCTTAGGTAAAAAATGGTCAGTGTGCGGTATTGAAACAACTTGGGATATGGTTCCCTATGATGTCCAACTATTAGGTGCCATTGTGCTTCATCAAGGAAAGATTGCCGAAATGAAAACTGGTGAAGGAAAAACTCTGGTTGCTACTATGCCTTTATATTTAAATGCCTTAACCGGTAAAAATGTCCATTTAGTAACAGTAAACGATTATTTAGCAAAAAGAGATAAAGAATGGATGGGACCGGTGTACGAAACCCTTGGTTTAACAGTTGGTTGTATCCAACAAGGAATGGAATCTGAAGAAAGAAAAAAGGAATATAATTGTGACATCACTTATGGAACTAATAATGAATTTGGTTTTGATTATCTTCGTGACCATATGGTTTTAAGATGGGAAGACAAGGTTCAAAGGGGACATTATTACGCAATTGTTGATGAGGTGGATTCGATTTTAATTGATGAAGCAAGAACCCCTTTAATTATTTCTGGTCCGGTCGAAGAGGAAGAAAAAGATATCTACAAAGAATTAATGCCTGCCGTAAGAACTTTATATAACTTACAAACGGTATTAGTTTCTCGCATTGTTGAGGAAGGAATGAAATTATTAAAGGAAGGAAAGATTAGAGAGGCAGGAATAAAATTCTTACAAGCAAAAAGAGGCTCACCAAAAAATACTCAATTTTTAAAAGCTGAAAGAGAGGTAGAAGTAAAAAAACTGATTGAAAGAACTGAATTAGAATTTATCCGGGAGAAAAAGATTTATGAATTAGATGAAGAACTTTATTATGTTACTGATGAAAAAGAACACAGTATCAGACTAACCGAAAAAGGTAGGAAACAAATAATTGAATATCTCAGAGACCTGGACTTTTTCTTATTACCGGATTTGGCTATTGAAACAAAAAAGATTGACGAAGATCCTAATTTAACTCCCAAAGAAAAAATATTTGAAAAAGAAAAACTTTATGAAATCTATGCCCAAAAAAATGAAAAACTAGCTTCCTTGGAAGCATTACTTAAAGCCTTTGACCATTTCAAAAGAGATGTTGATTACATTGTTCAGGATGGGAAAGTAGTCATTGTTGACGAATTCACCGGGCGTTTGATGCCGGGAAGAAGATTCTCCGACGGTATTCATGAAGCCTTAGAAGCAAAAGAAAATGTAAAAGTTCAAGCCGAAACCCAAACCTTAGCGATGATTACCTTACAAAATTACTTCCGACTTTATAAGAAGCTTGCCGGAATGACCGGAACAGCAGCTACCGAAGCAAAAGAATTTTGGGATATTTATAAATTAGATGTGGTGGTAATACCAACCCATAAGCCAATTAGAAGAATTGATGCACCCGATATCATATATAAAACAAAAAATGAAAAATATAAGGCAATTTTAGATGAGATAGAAAAATGGCATAAAATAGGAAGACCAATTTTAGTGGGCACTACCTCGGTAGAGGTTTCTGAGTTATTATCCAGGATGTTAAGAAGAAAAGGGATAAATCATCAGGTTTTAAATGCTAAACATCATCAGAAAGAAGCAGAGATTGTTGCTAAGGCTGGGCAACCTTATGCCGTAACAATTGCTACCAATATGGCTGGTCGGGGAACAGATATAAAATTAGGACCAGGAGTAGTAAAAGGGAAAAAATGTTATATCAATAGCAATGGCGAAGGCGAATGTGAATATTGGGAGAAAAATCCTGGAAAGTGTTTAGAAGAACCACTCTGTGGATTATATATTATTGGTACCGAAAGGCATGAAGCGAGAAGAATTGATAACCAATTGCGAGGAAGAAGTGGACGACAAGGAGATCCTGGTTTATCGCGATTCTTATTATCTTTAGAAGATGACTTAATGCGTCTTTTTGGTAGCGACCGAGTAGTAAGTATTATGGAAAGATTTGGTAAAAAAGAGATGGAGCCACTAACCCATCCATTAGTTACCAGGGCAATAGAGAATGCTCAAAAAAGAGTAGAAATGCGAAATTTTGAAATTAGAAAACATCTTTTAGATTTTGACAATGTAATGAATAAACAAAGAGAAGTAGTTTATGCCTGGCGAGACGAAATTCTTAAGGGCGAAAACATAATGAATCTTTATGATGAAGCGAGCGAAGCAATTGTTGACAATCTCATTGATAAATATATTACCGATAAGTTTCCGGAAAATTGGCAATGGGATGAGCTAAAAGCAGAATTCGGAATTATTTATCTTGTTGACCTTCAAATACCCCAAGAGGAGATACCTAAAATGAAAAAAGAAATTTTAAAGGAAAAGCTTATCGCTATTACCAAGAACCGAGTATTAAGAAGAAAAGAAGAATTGGGAGAAGAAACTTTTCGGGAGCTTATTAAATTTATCTTTTTGAGAACTTTGGATTCGAAATGGCAACATCTTTTGAGGGAATTAGACACTATTCGCGAAGGAATAAATTGGCGTGCTTACGGTCATCAAGATCCATTAATTGAGTATCAGAAAGAAGCCTATAATCTTTTTCAAACATTAATGTTTGAATTTTATAAAGAAAGTATAACAATGTTATTTAGAATTGCGGTGGCTCCCAAGGAAGGGAAGGCACCAAGAAGAGTGGTGGCATATAAACCAACCGTTACAGCCACCCCTAATGAACAACCAGAAGAAATATCTTCACAACAAGTAATAAAAGAAAAAAAGGTTGGAAGAAACGACCCCTGCCCTTGTGGGTCAGGGAAAAAATATAAAAAATGCTGCGGGAAAAAATAAATAATTTAAAAAGGAGGAAGCAATGAAAACGAGAACAATAGTTTGGACAATCGTTGGTATTGTGGTCGTTGCCGGTGTGATTTTTACTATTATTTCTCGGCGACAGGCTGGCACATTAGGACCTTATCACCGCACAAGAGATATGGCTGACTGGCAAAAGGATTATCAAAATATGTTAGAAGACATTGAAAAATTTCAAAGAAGATACGAGCGGGAGAAAGGCAAAATTGCTAGCCCAACTGCCGAAGAAAGTAATATAATGACCCAAATTGATGCGAAAGTTGCGGAATGGAAAACTGAAACTGAAAAGTTTAATCAACTTCAAACCGAAGAAGAAAGAAGAGTTTGGTGGGACAAAGTTACCGATTTGAGAAAAGAAGCAAGAGCACTTCTTAGAACATTAAGAAAAGGCGGTGAAGAGGAAGGCGAATAATCATATAATGAGGAAAAAAAGATTAATAGTACGTTTCTTACTTCTCACTTTTAATTCTTCTTCAAGAAAAGGTCTTTTCCTATTTCCTAATTAATTATTTAATAGGAGCCCTCTCTTTTAAACTCAACAACTGAGAGGGCTCCTTTCTATTTTTATAATTTAAAAAAAATGGGCCTAAGAGGGATCGAACCTCTGACCTTCCCGTTATCAGCGGGACGCTCTACCACTGAGCTATAGGCCCTTTATAAAAATATATGGAAATTTTTTGAAAAGTCAAATATTTTTTGTATAATTTATTATGCTTCAGAAATTCGAAAAGAAATTTAAAAAAGACCATTGGGAGAAGTTATTAAAAATTAAAAATAAAGAACTATTCTCTTTTTTATCTTTTTATTTAGAACTCCTTAATCCAAAAGAAATCTATTTGGTTACCGAAGAAAAAGATTTTGATTATATCAAAAAAAGAGCATTAGAAACTGGTGAAGAGATTTTGACTTCTATCCCCGGTCATACTATTCATTTTGACAATTATTATGACCAAGCCCGGGATAAAAAGAATACCAAAATCTTATTAAAGGAAGAAGAAAAATTGGGCGAAGAGATCGTTGTTTTCTCACAAAAAGAAGGGCTTTTAGAAATCAATACCCTTTTAAAAGATATAATGAAAGACCGAGAACTTTATATTATTTTTTACCTCCTGGGACCAAAAAATTCAACTTACGCGATTCCGGCTGTTCAACTAACTGATTCTTCATATGTCTGTCATTGCGAAAATTTACTTTATCGTTTAGGCTATCAAGCTTTTTTAACATTGGAAAACCGCTTTTTCAAATTTATTCACAGCCAAGGAGAATTAGACGAAAGAAAAACCTGTAAAAATCTTGATAAAAGAAGAATTTTTATTGACCGAGACAATTTAACTTGCTACAGTATCAACACTCAATATGGTGGAAATTCTATTGGTTTAAAAAAATTAGCAATGCGTTTGGCGATTTATTTGGGTTATAAAGAAGGTTGGCTTTGTGAGCATATGTTGATAATGGGAATTAATGGACCTAATGGAAGGGTGACTTATTTTACTGGTGCCTTTCCTTCTTATTGTGGTAAGACTTCTACTGCGATGATGGAAGGAGAAAGATTAGTTGGTGATGATATTGCTTATCTTTTTATCAAAAATGGTGAATTGAGAGCGATAAATGTTGAAAAAGGTATGTTTGGAATTTTAGAAGGAATTAATAAAGAAGATGACCCAATTCTTTATAAGGCACTTACTACTCCACGAGAAATAATCTTTGCTAATGCTTTGCTTACGAAAAACGGTTATATCTATTGGAATGGAAAAAGTAAAGAAATTCCTAAGGAAGGGTATAATTTTTCAGGCGAATGGTATTTAGGTAAGAAAGACGAAAAAGGCAAGGAAATACCTCCTTCTCATAATAATTCCCGTTTCACTATTGAATTAAAACATTTTGAAAATTTAGATTTAGATGCTTTAGAAAATCCCGAAGGGGTATTAATCAGCGGAATTGTTTATGGTGGAAGAGATACCGATACTTCCCTACCGGTAGAAGAGGCTTTTGATTGGGTTCACGGAGTTATTACTAAAGGCGCTGCCTTAGAATCCGAAACTACACCAGCAACTCTGGGAGAAACCGGAATTAAAAAAATTAATCCAATGTCTAATCTTGATTTTTTGTCAATTTCTTTAAGCAAATATTTAAAGATTTATTTGGAATTTGGCAAAAAATTAAAAAGAGAGGTTAAGATATTCGGGGTTAATTATTTTCTTAAAGATAAAAATGGCAATTTCCTAAATGAAAAGACCGATAAAAAAGTCTGGTATAAATGGATGGAAAAAAGAGTTCACAATGAAGTGAAAGCAATAAAAACTCCTACCGGCTGTATTCCTTATTATGAAGATTTAAAAATTCTTTTTAGAGAAGTTTTGAATAAAGATTACTCTTTAGAAGATTATCATAAACAATTCTGTTTACGAGTTAATGAAAATTTGGGTAAAATTGAAAGAATAATAAAATTCTACGAAAAAGAAAACGCGCCAGAAGAAGTTTTTCAAATACTAAAAGAACAAAAAGAAAGATTATTAAAAGCTCAAAATAGATTCGGTGATTATATTATTCCCGAAAAATTTTTAACTTAATAATTTATTTGACAAATCAATTTATTTTATTATTATATAAAAATGAGAAAAGTATTTTCTTTTCTAATTTTTACCTTCCTTTTTAGTTATCAAGAATTAAAGGTTTCTTTATCTCCTTATGAGTTGACTACTGGAAATAAGGTTCTACCAAGTTATTATACTAATTTTATCTTCGGTAATCCCTTAGGGATAAAAAAGCGAGCCGTAAGTTTTAGTTATATATCTTATTTAGTAAATACTCATTTTGGTGGATTAGGTTTCGCTGAAAATAAAGGTAAAAATCAATACGGAATTTTTCTTAATTATTTTAACAGTGGCGAGATAAAAAAGACTAACGAATTTGGTGAAGAGTATGGTTCTTATTTATATTCTCATATTTCTTTAAATCCTTTTTTTAGTTATCAGTTAGGAAATTCAAAAATTGGCATTCTAACCAACCTTATTTATTCTTCTTGCGATACCCTTTATTCTTTGGGAACCGGTATCAATTTTTTAGGTATGAGTGAAATTAATATTTTTCGGTTTGGCTACGGGATAAAAAATTTAATATTTATCTTTAAACCTTATTACCAAACTAAAAAATTAGAAACACCCGAATTTATTTTAGAAGTTGGCGCAAATTTAACCGAATTAATTAATCTGCCAAAAAATAATGGCTTATCTCTATCTACTGGTTTTGCTTATTCTAACTTAGGATTAGATTTTCATTTAGGAACGGAATTAATGATAAATAATCTTATTATCTTTCGTTTGGGTTATCTTGGTTTTAAAGAAGGATTTTTAACCCGTTTCTCTTTGGGATTAGAATTTATGAAAGAGCCGGTTGCTTTTTCTTACGGATTTTTACCTTATCAAAACTTAGGAATTGCTCATATTTTTAATCTTACTTTCTATTTTTAATAATCTTAAAAAATGAGCTATTTCTTTCAACAGCTTCTTAATGGTTTTCAATTAGGAAGTGTTTATGCCTTAATCTCTCTTGGCTATACAATGATTTATGGAATAATTAGATTAATCAACTTTGCTCATGGCGATATTTTTATGCTTGGAGCCTATTTTGGTTTTTATGCGATTACTCGACTAAAATTTAATTTCTTATTGGCAATTATCTTCTCAATGGTCTTGTGTATGATTATCAATGTTATTATTGAAAAAGTTGCTTATGCTCCTCTGCGGAAGAAAAATGTTCCGCGAATAAATCTTTTAATTACTGCCATCGGTGTCTCTTTTTTCTTAGAAAATTTTACTTCCTTAAAAATAATCTTTGGTCCCGATTATCAACCTTATCCCCGACCTTTTAAGATTATTACTTTTGATTTTTTAGGTCTAACCATCTCCTCTATTCAAATTATTGTCTTTCTTATCACCTTAGTTTTATTATTGATTTTAGATTATCTAATCAAAAGAACAAAAATTGGTTTGGCAATGCGCGCAGTATCTTATGATAAAGAGACGGCTTTACTTATGGGAATAAATGTTGATAATATAATTTCTTTAACCTTTGCCTTAGGTGCTGCTTTAGCCGGTGCCGGCGGAGTTTTATACGGAATCTGTTATCCCCAAATTCATCCCTATATGGGAATAATGCCTGGGCTAAAAGCATTTATTGCTGCTGTGTTTGGAGGAATTGGCATAATTTCCGGCGCGGTTTTAGGTTCTTATATTATTGGAATGGTGGAAGTTTTTACTGCTGCTTTTATATCTTCAACTTTTCGAGATGCAATTGCTTTTGCCATTTTAATTGTTGTCCTTTTAACCCGTCCGCAAGGATTATTTGGTAAAGAAGAGGGAATAAAATTATGATTAATCTCTATGCAATCCAAATTTTTTCTTATGCCTGTTGCATTACAATTTCTGCCTTGGGGTTAAATCTTATTTATGGCTATACCGGTCTCTTTTCTTTAGGACACGCTGCCTTTATGGGAATTGGTGCTTATCTATCAGCATTATTAACAAAATCTTTTTCTCATTATGGATATTTAATTTATATTGGAGCAATAGTTTCTTCTGTTATTTTTACCTTTTTAATTAGTTATCTCATTGCTATCCCCATCTTAAAGTTAAAATCAGACTATTTGGGAATTGCTACTTTAGGATTTGGAATAATTGTGAAAGTATTATTAGATAATTCCGATAAAGTTTTCCCCCAAATGGGCGGCTCAAGAGGAATGCTTGGTATCCTCAATTTTACTAACTTACCGATTGTTTTATTTTCTTTAATTCTGGTTATTCTTGTTATAAGAAATCTTATTTATTCTAAATTTGGCAGAAATTTAATAGCCATTCGGGAAGATGAAAATGCTGCCTATGCAATGGGAATAAATGTTTATAAACAAAGGCTTTTAGCATTTGCTCTTGGTTGTTCATTTGCTGGTTTTTCCGGCACTTTATATGCTCACTTATATTGTTTTCTCCATCCCAGTAATTTTGATTTTTTAAGGTCTATTGACTTAATGTTAATTATTGTTTTAGGTGGCTTAGGAAGTATGAGTGGAACAATTATTGCTTCTTTTCTGTGGGTTTTTATCTTAGAGGGTTTAAGAATAATTCTGCCTCAAGCAATCTTAGATTGGCGATTGGTAATCTATCCTCTTTTATTAATTTTATTAATGCTCTTAAGACCCCAAGGAATTTTTGGCAATAAAGAGATTATGTGGCTAAAGAAAGAGTATTAAAAAATGATATTAAAGATTGAAAATTTAAATAAATCTTTTGGTGGTTTAAAGGCAGTAAAGAATTTTAACCTCATCCTTAATGAAGGCGAGTTATGCGGTCTTATCGGTCCAAATGGCGCTGGTAAAACAACTGTTTTTAACTTAATAACCGGCTTTTATAAACCAGATAGCGGAAAAATAATCTTCCAAAACAAGGATATTACCAATCTTTTACCCCACCAGATTGTCCATTCAGGAATCTCAAGAACTTTCCAAAATATTAGACTTTTTAATAATTTAACTGTTTTGGAAAATATCCTTTTTGCTTTTAATTACCAAATTAATTATTCAACAACCGAGAGTATTTTGCGTACCGGTAATTTTAAAAAGGTTGAAAAGGAAATTAAGGAAAAATGTTATCAGTTCTTAAAACTCTTTGATTTAGATAAAAAGATAAATATTTTAGCAAGAAACCTTCCCTATGGTGAAATGAGAAAATTAGAAATTGCCCGTGCTTTAGCCCTCAATCCTAAACTTCTTTTATTGGACGAGCCTTCTTGCGGTATGACTGTTGGCGAAACTTCCCTTTTAATGGATTTAATTAAATTTATTAAAGAAAAATTTAAATTAACAATTTTTATTATTGAACACCAAATGCGGGTAATAATGAACCTTTGCGAAAGAATTGTTGTTATGGATTTTGGTGAAATTATTGCTGAAGGCAAACCAGAAGAAATTCAAAATAATCCGAAAGTAATTGCTGCCTATTTGGGAAGAGAGCATGCTTTTCATTGAAAATCTTTTTGTCAATTACGGAATAATCAAAGCATTACAAGGAATATCTTTAATAGTTAGAGAAAAAGAAATCGCTGCCTTAATTGGTAATAATGGTGCCGGTAAAACAACTACTTTGAAAACTATTTCCGGTTTAATCAAACCGATAAGTGGCAAAATCTATTTTCAAAATATTGATTTAATAAAATTAAATCCTTCCCAAATTGCTAAATTGGGAATTATCCAAGTGCCCGAAGGCAGAAAACCTTTTGCCAATCTTACTGTTTATGAAAATTTAAGATTGGGTGCCTATTTTGTTAATAAAAAGAGTGAGATTGAAGAAAGAATTTCCTTCGTTTTTAGAATTTTTCCTCGTTTGAAAGAAAGGCTAAAGCAGCCAGCAGGCACCCTTTCCGGTGGCGAATTGCAAATGCTTGCTATTGGTCGAGGTTTGATGTCAAAACCTAAATTACTTCTCTTAGATGAACCATCTATGGGTCTCTCACCAATTCTTGTTGAAGAGATATTTTCAGTAATTAAAAATATAAACGAAGAAGGAACCGCTATTTTACTTATTGAACAAAATGCTTTTAAGGCTTTATCAATAGCCCATCGGGCATATGTCTTAGAAACTGGAAAAATAATGCTGGAAGGGAAGGCAGAAGAATTGATTAATAATGAAAAGGTAAAAAAGATTTATTTAGGAGTTGGATAAAATTTGTTAACAATTGGGAAATCAAAACTTTCTTTTTTCAAGATTAATTTAAGTGGTGCCTGTTTTCTTTTAAATTCACTTTGATAAATCAAGCCAATAATTTTATTTACCTCTTTTGGTGAAAATCCTTTCTTTATAATATCTCGGAGAGGCTGATTTTCAAATAAATAATATCTAATAATCTCATCTAATTGGGAATAAGGAATTAAATCCTTTTCATCTTCTTGATTAGGTCGTAAATCAGCAGACGGCTTTTTAGTTAAAATTCTTTGCGGAATTAAATTAAATTTCTTATTTAAATATTCTGCCAATTTATATACTTCGGTTTTCGTTAAATCAGCAATCGGTGCCAAACCACCGCTCATATCACCATAAAGTGTTGTATAGCCAACCACCATTTCTGATTTATTACCGGTTGCCAAAACTAAATAGTTAAATTTATTTGCTAAAGCCATTAACAAATTTCCTCTTATTCGTGCTTGAATATTTTCTTCAGTTTTATCAAAAGGTAAACCTTTAAAAATTGGCTTCAAGGTATTTAAGTATTCTTGATATATGTGATTGATAGTAATTTCAATAACTTCTATCCCTAAATTTCTCGCTAAAGTATACGCATCTTCAACACTTTCTTGTGAAGAATAAGGTCCAGGCATTATCAAGCCAATCACATTCCTTTTATCTAATGCCAAGGTTGCTAAAATAGCAACCAAACTTGAATCAATCCCACCAGAAATTCCTAAAATTACTTTTTGAAATTTATTCTTTTTTACATAATCCCTAATTCCTAAAATAATTGCCTGATAAATTTTTTCCATTTCGTCTTCTTTTTTTTCTAATAAAGGGGCATAAATAATACTCTCGTCGTAAATAATAAAATCTTCCTCAAATATCTTTGCCCTCATTAAAATTTCACCATATTCCGAAACTACCATACTACCGCCATCAAAAATCTCTCCATCATTACCGCCTACCAAATTACAATAGATTATTCTAATGTTATTTTCTTTTGCTTTTCTTTTTAATAGCTCTTTTATTTCCTTATTTTTACCCAAATAAAAAGGTCTTGCTGATATATTGATAATCAAATCAGCACCTTTTCTTTTCAATTCTCTTATTACCTCATATCTTCCTTCTAAATCTTCGCCAATAATTATTCCTAATTTTCTATTGTTAAAATTAAAAATTATCCTTCTTTGTGAAGGAGTAAAATAATCTCTCTCAGTTAAAGAGAGATTTGTTTTTACACTAAAACCTAAGAATTTTCTATCCTTTATTAAATAAGCAACATTAAGAAGGTTTCTTCCTATTTTCCAAGGCAATCCAATAATAATTGAAATTCCTTGGGTATTAGAAAGAATCGTATTTAAATTTCTTATTATATTATTAAGAAAATCTGGTTTCTTTAATAAATCCTTAGGAAAATAACCGGTAAGAAAAAGTTCTGGGAAAATGACTAAATCTATTTTTCTTTGCCGAGCATTTTTAATAGTATTTAGAACTTTATTTAAATTCCCTTTGAAATCTCCTACGGTAGAATTTAATTGAGCTATACCAATTCTCATTCCTATGTTTTTTATTTTAATTATAAGTTTAAAAAAATCAAGATAGAAGAATTAAAATAGTTCTATAAAAAACTTCTAAGGCGTTCCCTGAATAGTATAGGAGATAGTCTCCTATCCCAAATGAGTAAATTTAGATAAGTTAACTAAGTAGAATATTTAAAATAAAAGAAACTAAAAATCCTAATAATAATTGAAAAATGATTATTTTTAAAGCATCTTTAATTTTAAATTCCCTTATCAAAATTAAAGTTGTCGAAAGGCAAGGTAGATAAATAATTAAAAATATTGATGCAATAACTAATTGTTTAGGAGCTAAATTAAAAGGAGCTAATAAAGCAATACCGACATCTTTTCTTAGAAAACCAGTTATCATCACTGCTGCTACTTCTTTTGGTAGAGATAAGAATCTTTGAAAAATTGGCTCAGAAAAATATTTTAAAAACTCAATAATTTTTAAAATATCTAATATTCCAAAAAAGAATATTCCACCAATAATTAAAGGAACCGCTTCTTTGATAAATAATTTTGTCCGAAAATATAATTTTCTAAAAACCATTGAAAAATAAGGTAATCGATAAGGCGGAATTTCTATAAAGATCTCTTGGACCTCTCCTTTAAAAATTCTATTTAAAATAAAAGTAGCGATTAAAGAAAGAAATATTAAAAGAGAAAATATTAAAAAAAGATACTTTATTCCATAAGGAGCTAAAAGAGCAATAACCATTATTGTTTGCGGTAAACAAGGTGAAGAGAGCAAAATTAATAAGGTTGTCAAAATTCTTTCTTTTTTTCTTTCTAAAATCCTCGTCGCCATAACTGCTGGAACTTTACAACCAAAACCTAAAATTATTGGAATAAGAGAATAACCATGAATGCCTAAGCGATGCCCAAGACCATCAAACACTATTGCCAATCTTGCTAAATAACCAACATCTTCTAATATTGATAAAATTAAATAAAAGGCGAATAGATAAGGTAAAACAATAACAAAAGGAATATAAAGACCGGTATTTAATATTCCAAAGGATTTTAATGGCTCTATCTCTTTGCCAATTAAAATGTCAAAGATTAAAGGCGATTTTATTTTCTCTATCAGCTTTATCATATTTGGCAAATATAAATTATTAAAAAGAGGGTCAAAAAGATAATTTGTTAAATTTTCCCCAATTAATCTTACTAAAAGAAAGGTTAAAAATAAAATAATGACTGCTGATATTAATCCAGTAAAGGGTTTGATTGTAAAATCTTCTATCCTTTCTAAAAAAGTATGATGGCGATGGCTGATTCTTTGAACCTCTTTTATAATCCTACCTATTTCTTGCCATCTCTCTTCTTCTTTAAATTGAAAATCACTTATCTTTGCTTTATCTAATTTCTCTTTCAAATTCTTTATCCCTTCGCCCGTTATTGCACAAGTAGGAAATATTAGTAAATCTAAAATTTGAGAAAGTTTTTTATAATCAATCTCAATACCTAAATGCCTTGCCTCATCACAGAGATTTAAAGCAATTATCATCGGAACTTTTTCTTTTATTAATTGCAATGTTAAATTCAAATTTCTTTCCAGATTTGTCGCGTCAATAACATTAATAACAATAAAAGAACCTTCTTCTTTTGCCTTTTCTAACATCTCTTTTGCTACTTCTTCGGCTGGATTAGTTGGTTCGGTTAAAGAATATATTCCTGGTACATCAATAACCTTTACTTTTTCATTATTTAATCTGGTATCTCCTTGATGATATTCAACGGTTGTTCCGGGGTAATTACTCACAATTACTGTTGTGCCTGTTAAACGGGTAAAAATTACTGATTTACCAACATTCGGATTGCCGAAAAGAAGAATCTTTTTAATCACTGCTCTTTTTCACTAATATCTTCTTTGCCATACCGTAACCGATTGCTACTTTACAGTTTTTCACCTCAATTATTACCGGACCTCTTAAAAGGGATTTGCTTATCTTTCTTATTTTTACTCCTTCATAAATTCCTAAACCTTCTAAACGAGAATGTATTCTCCAACCACCAAGAATTTTTACAACCTCTGCCGAAGAACCTTCTTCCAAACTTGCCAAATCAACCAATGGGAAATTATTCATTTTCAACTAAAACCTCCTTTGCCAAATTTTCTGGCAAAACCAGAACACCTTTCTTGGTTTTAAAAATTAACAAACTACTAATTTTGCCCATTTTTTCAATTTTACTTCCTTTTTTTATTCCTAAAAGATTTAATCTTTTTAAATAATAAGAAGAAAGGTTAATCTTTTTTATCTTTACCTTTTTATTAATTTTTAACTCCTTTAAGTTACAAACTTTTTTGGCATTTTTCACAATACCCATAAATCTCTAGTTTATGAGAAACCATTTTAAAATTATATTTTTTAGCAATTTTATTTTGGGCATCTTCTATATTTTTCTCATTAAACTCAATTATCTTTCCACATTTTAAACAGATAAAATGGTCGTGGTGATGAGAAAAATGGGCAGGTTCGTACCTTCTATTTTTCTCTTCAAATTTCTGTTCAATCGCTAAACCACATTCTGTTAAAAGTTTTAATGCCCGATAAATTGTTGAGCGACTCACCTTTCTCTCTAATTTCTCATAAAGTTCATCAACATTAAAATGTTTATCTGCTTTAAAAAAAATCTCAATAACCTTTTTTCTTTTTGCTGATTTTTTTAACCCCTTCTCATTAAAATATTTTGCTAATATTTTTTCCCACATAAATGAAATTGAAATTCATTTTCAAAATTATAAAAGAAAAAACAATAAAAGTCAAATTAAAAATAAATGGCATAGAAATTGTTAATTTATTATTGAACAGATATGAATTTAAGAAAAGAAATTGTAAATATTATTGCCTATTGTAAAAATTATTGCCCATCTTTTAAAAATGGAGGCAAAAATGAAAGTATTAAAAAAAGTAATTTTGTTTTTTATAATATTATTTTACCCCCTTTATTCATTTATTGGTGCTCGGTATTTAATTATTACCTCTGATGAATTTTTTAATACTCTTTTACCATTAAGCGAGTGGAAAACTAAAAAAGGAGTTCTTAGCAAAATTGTTACTTTATCCGAAATCGGAGGAAACGAACCTAATCTCATAAAAAATTATATCCTAAATGCTTATAACAAATGGGAAATTAAACCAGAATATGTTTTAATAGTTGGTTATCCAAATCAATTAACAAGTTATTGGAATAATGCTTATCGGATTTATACTGATAACTGGTTTTTTGACTTCAACAATGATAATAAGCCCGAAATTATTTATGGAAGATTTCCTTGCCGAAATAATCGAGAGTGTTCTTTAATGGTAAGAAAAACTCTAATTTATGAAAAATTTCTATCACCGGATACTTTTTGGATAATTAAAGGGATGGGGATTATTAATGAAAATAACGATAGCGACGATACAATTTATTGGAATGATATCAGATATTTTGCTTCTTCTTTTGGTAATAGATTACTTTATTTTGATACTTTATCAAAATTACACGATAATGATTGGCGAGATATTATTGAGGGTATTAATGATGGAAGAGGAATTGTCGTTTATCGAGGTAATGCTGTCGGCAATTGGTATTCGCCTTTTAATGTCAACCCTTATCTTACAGAGAATTATTTTAATTTACCAATAATTCTTTCTTTTACTTGTCAAACTTTAAGTTTAAATCCTTCATTAATCGAAACCGCTGCGGTCGGTGCCAAATGGCTTTGGGCAGGAAATTATTATTACCCTACCGGAGCAGTTGCTTTTTTAGGAAGCACTTATTCTTTTCTTTTTCTTGCTCGGGCAAGAAGTTGCGGTTTACGAGCTTTTATTAAAAATCTCTTTATTGAAAACGATAATATTTTAGGAAGTTGTTTTCTGAAAGCCAAAGATTCTATGTTATATTGGGATATACCTTCAAGTATTAGTTTAAATCTTTTTGGCGACCCCGAATTAAATATTTGGACAGAGAAACCAAAACCGCTTAATGTTATCCATCCGAATCAAATATTACCTCAACAACAATTTTTCACTGTTGAGGTTTATAACGAAAATAACGAACCTTTAAGAAATGCTTTAGTCTGTTTAAAAAAGGGAGATACCATACCATTAGAATTATATCATTATGGATATACTGATAGCACAGGAAGAATTAGATTTTTAATCAATCCGCAAACAACCGGTGTTATGGAAATCACTGTTACCGCTAAAAATTGTTTACCTTACGAGGATTTTTGCAGTATTGTCAGGGAGGAACCCCTTTTAATACTTGACTCTCTTTCGCTTTTTGATTTTCCTCCTTTAGGAAACGGTAATCTGCAAATTAATCCCAACGAAACAATTTTATTTAAAATCAGAATAAAAAATACCGGAAGAGTAATCGCCGAAAGTGTTTTCGGAAAACTATTAACCCAAAATAATTTTGTTTCCCTTTTAGATTCAGTTGCTTTTTATGGTAATATTTTACCGGAAGAAAGAAAAGAAAATCTAAATCCTTTTAAAGTTTATTTTAACTCTAATGTTCCCGATGGATTTATTAGTTTTCACTTAATTTTAGAGGATAAAAATTCTAATATTTGGCGAATTCCTTTTTTTGCGGAGGTGCACAAAGGGAACCTTCTCTTTTTAAATTATCAAATTAAAGATACTCTTCCTTTTGGCAATAATAATCAAATATTAGAACCCGGAGAAGGTGTTCTTTTTTATCTCACCTTTAAAAATGAAGGGAATGACCAATTTCAAAATGTCTATTGCCGATTAAAGACTGATAATCAATATTTAAAAATTAGTGATTCCTTGGGAAGCTTTGGAGAAATTTTGCCCCAACAAATTAAATCCAATCTTTCTGACCCAGTAGCTTTTTATTTATCGCCTTTAGTTATTCCTGGTAATAATATTTTATTAAAAGTATATCTTTTGGCAAAAAATCCTACTTATATAATTGAAGATTCCTTTGATTTAGTTTTAAGTATTGGCGGAGCAAATTATAATCTACCAAGCGGACCCGACAATTACGGATATTATTTATATGATAACAATGATTTTCGTTACGGTAATGCACCTCAATTTAATTGGCTTGAAATTTCTGCTATTGGTGAAGAAATACCTCTGGTTTCCGAAAGCGATGATACTACAATCACAATTCCTTTACCTTTCCGCTTTAAGTTCTATAGTAATTATTATGATTCAATAACTATTTCTTCCAATGGGTTTGTTTGCTTGGGGAGTATAGGAAATTTCTCAGGAAGGGATAATTTATATTTACCTAATAATTTAAATTTTAATATTATCGCACCTTTTTGGGATAATCTTGATACCAGAAATCTTTCCCGAATTCAACCAGCAATTTATCAATATTATAATAATGAGAATCACCTTTTTATAATTGAATATTATGACCTCTACCATTGGGATGCTCATTCTCAAAGAGAAACCTTTGAAATAGTATTTTATGACCCTAATTATTATCCGACAATTACTGGTGATGGCGAGATTGTTTTTCAATATCAACAAGTAACCAATGCTTCAAGTAATACTGTTGGCATTCAAAAAGGAGAAAATAATTATGGTCTTACCTATCTTTTTAATAATGAATATCATCCGAATGCTTCGCTTCTTGGTTCTAACCGAGCAATTAAAATTACTACTAATCCACCCACTATTGCTATCTCTCCTTTTATCTCTTTGGAAAATCTTATAATTAGTGATAATTTAGGAAATAATAATGGAGTTATTGAGAGTGGTGAACCAATTTTATTATCGATAACATTAAAAAATTTGGGTAATCAAACAGCAAATAATCTCTTAGTAATTTTACAAAAGAGAGATAATGACTGTGTAATTGGTGAATCAATTTTCGATATTAGTAATTTATTACCAAACGAAGAGATTAATAATTCAGGAAATCCCTATCTCTTTATTGTTAATAATAATCCAAACGATACTATTTTAGATTTTACTTTAAAAATAGCTGGTAATAATTATCTATCAGGAATTTATTTTTCCTTAGGTATTGCCCAATTTTCCAGTGTGAAAGAGGAAAAAATATTAACAACAATTATTAGAAAAAGAGAGTTTAAGAATCTTTCCAAATTAGAAAAAAATATCAAAATCTTTGATTTTTCCGGAAGAAAGATTGAAAAGAAAAATATAAAAAAGGGAATTTATTTTATAAAAACGGGAAAAAGGATAAGAAAAATAATTTTATTTGACTTTTAGAGAAAATTTATTATATTATTTTATAAGTGGCCCCATCGTCTAATGGTTTAGGACATCGCTCTTTCAAGGCGAAAATGGGGGTTCGATTCCCCCTGGGGCCATTTTTTTATTTTCTAAAAAGGAGTTCTCTATGAAAAAAATTTTTATTTTATTAACTATTTTTATTTTTCCTCTATTGGCAGTTGATTTGAAAGAAAAATTTGGAATTGGTTTTGGTTGGAATATGCCGGCACCTCTTTGGGGATGCTGGACAGCTCCTCATTGGGTTTGTGGAAAAATTGGAGTTTCTTCTAAGTTTGCTATTGAACCTTATGCCATTTTGGATTATCTTTCACAGGAAAAGTATTTAAAATGGGGAATCGGTGGTATTTTAGATTATGTCTTTCGCTCAAGAGAAAGATCTAATCTTTATTTAAAAAGTGGATTAAAATTTGAATCTTTCTTATTAGAAAGAAAATGGCAATATTCAAAAACAGGCTTTATCATTGGCTTGGGAATAGAAATTTGGTTTTTAAAGAATCTTTCTCTTGATTTCTCGGCTTATACCGAATGTTTTTATCAGAGAAACTATGAAAACAAATCTTCTAATTTCTCTGCTTCCTTTGGGTATCCATTAGCTTTAATTTTCTATTATTGATTTTATTTTATAATTTTTTATAATAAAAATAATGCGGGAGTAGCTCAGCGGTAGAGCATCACCTTGCCAAGGTGGGGGTCGCGGGTTCAAATCCCGTCTCCCGCTTTTATCTTTTTATAACTTCAACCAACTTTTCAGTTAAATAGGAAAAAGAGAATAGATGAGAAATATCTTTATTTACTTCAAGTTCTTCATTTCGGATAATCTTTTCTTTCAATTTTTCATTATAATAATATCCTATTTGGTATTTCTTATTTAACATCCTTATCTCTTCACTTATCTCACCATAAAAAATAATTGGTCTCTGGGCACCAATATATTCAAAAAGTTTTAACCCAACTATTTGGTTTTTCTTTGGTAGATAAAGTAAATAATCGGCTCCTTTCATTAAAGAACAGACTTCTTTATGAGGAAAACTTCCTAAATAGATAATATTAGAATAATTTATTAACTCTTTTTTTATAGAAAAATCAATATGACCAGCAAGATAGATTTTTAAATCAGTAATCTCTTTTAAATCTTCTGCCAATAAAAATATCCCTTTGGAATTTCTCTCTAAATTTCCTGCATAAAAAATACTTCTTGTTGGGAATCTCCATCCCTCAATAATGAAATCTTCGGGATCATAACCATTAGGAAGCCAGATTGCTTTGTTACCTAAATCTTTTAAATTTTCATAATGACAGGAAAATACAACATCACTATCTTCTACTATCTTTTTTCTTAGACTATCTAAAAAATTTCTAAAATAAAAAGGTGGCATTATTGTGCCTGTTGGATAAAGGTCGCGAAAATCAGAAATTAAAGATAAAGAAAATTTCTTTTTTAAAAGTAAACCAAGTAATAATACAGTATAAGGTGGTGCAGTAGCAAAGATAAAAGAAGGCTTTTCTTTTTCAATTATCTTTTTAGAAAGAAAAAAAGCAAATGGTAGAAAGCCAATTTTTGCATCGGGAAATAATAATTTATTTAGAAAATGGGAATAGGAAGTACCGGCATAGGAAAATTCTTTTCTTATACCTAAATGATACAAAAGCCGAGCAAAATCTAAACTTTCTGTTTTATAAATTTTTATTCCTTCAATCTCTTTTAATAGTTCTTTATCATAAAGATAATAGGGAATTTCTTTTATGGTTATCACTGATATTTCATAGCTTTTTCTTTTTAGATATTTAATAAACTTTGAAACCCTAATAACTCCCACACCTCCCAAAGGCGGGAAATAGTAAGAGATAAATAAAATTCTCATTAGATATATCCCTCTAAGAAAACTAATGCCAAATCTTTAGTTATTTCCACCAATTGGATATTATCTAAAAATTTAAATAACCTTTCAATATCTAATCTTAAATAATGGTCATAAATTTGTAAATCCTTAGATAGATATCTAAAAAACCCACCGCTTCCTAAGGCATCTTCCAATATAAATAGATTATTTTCAATAATTGTTAATATAATCTCTTTGTTTACTTTGGGAAATCTCTTTTCTAAAAGGATATCAGCATAATTTTCTTCAAAAAGAAAAACCTTGCCATCTAAATCAATTGCTTTTCTTTCATCTAATTTATAAGCCATTGCCAAAATTGAACCATAAAGACTACCTAAAAAATGGAAAAGATATAATTTCTCCTGGTCAACAAAGAAAGGAAATTCCCATTCCGCTAAATTAGGAAAAATCTTTTTCTTAATAACTTTTGCCAGTTCAAAGAAATAGCCACCGGTTCCTGTTCCTTCAAAAAGTTTTGATGTTGCTTCGCTTTCACTTATCTTTCGAGCATAAATTCTCTTTTCTTTCTTTCTTATCTCAACAAGTTCATAAGTAATGCCGCCAAAGATAAATTTTGGTTGGGGATAAAAGATATAACCCAGTTTCTTTTCGGTATCAATATCATAAAGTTCGTATTCACCAAAACTTTTCTGTTGAATATTAGAATGAACCCTTCCATAATTTATTAAGTTTTCTAACTTCTCTGATAAGAAATAAACCCCTTTAGTTTGAGTTTTGATATATTCGTTCTCTAAAAGATATCCCAAAATCTTTTTTATTATCTCTTCATCATAAATATTATTAAAGATATTTCTTAAGGAATTAAAAGTAGTTCCAATTCTTCTTCGTTGATATAAATAAGAAAAGATTTGTTGGGGAATAACCGCAAGGGAAGGGTTATAATATCGTTCATAAAGTCTTCCTTCTTTGGCACATTCAAAGAAGATTTCAAATAATAATCTTTCCCAATTATTCTTATAGATACCGATAGCAAAAATTTTCTCGCTTCGCCGATTACCGCGACCAATTCTTTGTAATAAAGAACTAACATTAAAAGGTGGCCGGTATAATACCACGCAATCAATATCGCCGATATCAATCCCCAATTCTAAAGTTGTTGTGGCACATAAAACTCCTTTCTTCTCTTTTTCCATTAACTTTTCCACTTCTTCCCTCTTCTGCTTTGTTAAACTTGCATGATGAACCCAAACCTTATCAGTATTTAAATATTTTTTTAAAATCGGTACAAACATTTCGGCGGTGCTACGGGCATTAAAGAAAAATAAAATCTTATTTAGGTTCTTTTCTAAAAATATTTGATAAAGTAAAAGTAGCCCATCACCAGGTTTCTCTTTTTCCGGAATTAATATCTCTTCAATTTCTCTCTTCAAAGGCACTTCACATATTTCCCAATTAGAAAAATATCTTTCGCCAATATTTTTATCATCAATTGTTGCCGAAAGGGCATAATATTTAATATTAGAATTTATCCTTCTTAGACGATTTAATAAAATTCTTAACTGGTCGCCCCGTGGAGTGTTATCTAAAAGATGCAATTCGTCAAGAATTACATAAGAAAGGGAAGTAAAAATCTGAGGATGGCGAGAGAGTAAAGAATCAAAAGATTCCGGAGTAGTTAACAAAATAAAAGCTAGTTTCTTTTCATTAATCCTTGGTCGGTCACCGGTCTTTTTCTCAATCTTTAGATTTAAATATTCAAAGGGATATTGTAAACGTCGATATAAATCATTAACTAATGCCCTCGTAGGAGAAACATATAAAATAGAAAAATCGTTTTTGTTTTTCTCTAATAGTTTTTCAACAATTGGTGCGACAGTCGCTTCAGTTTTCCCAGTAGCTGCTGGTGAGATAATTACCAAATTTTTATCCTCTAAAATCTTGGGAATAACCTTCTTTTGGATTTCGGTTAAACTACCAAATCGGGAAAAGAAAGGAATCCAAGTTCTTTTTAATCTTTCTTTTATTACTTGCTCTTCCATTTAAAAAGAAATCTATTTTATTTTTTTCCTTTTTTTTCTTCTTTTGGTTTATATTCTTCTTCCACATCATAAACTTTGATAAATTTTTCACCATCCCATAAATATTTAGCAATTAACCATTCCCGAAAATGCTTTATCTCTACATAACCGGGTTTTAAAATCACCGGACTGTTAGCCCAACCGGCACTGGAATCAATTAATAAGGGGAAAAATTCAATACCTTTAGCAGTATGAACTACATCATATATATGAAACTCGTTTCCATGAGCAGGAAATTTTTCTATACCAATTAATAAAAGGGGTTTTTCATCATTCACCAGAAAAGCCCGAGCAACTTCTACATAGATATCCATATCATTTCTCTCTTCAATCCAAAAGAAAATCTTTTTACTCTTATGACTTCTAATCTCAAAATTATATCCGGTTTGGAGAAAATAGATAGCAAAGGTATCTTTTATTTTATCACCATCCAAATCAAAGATAAAAGTAGTATCCTTAATTAAAAATCTCTTTACTTTAATTTTCCCAAAATAATCATTACCAGTAATATTAGGGGTTACATCCAATTGGGTAAATAAAGAGATAAGCAAAAAAAACATAAATTATATTAATCTAAATTTTTATAAATGTCAAATATAATTAGTAAATAGAGTTAAAATTTTTTATGAGTTAGAGTAGCCTCCTTATAAATAATAATGTCCTTTTATTTCAATATTATTAACTTTCTTTTTAGGTTGAAATCTTTACCTCTCAAAATAAGGAAATAAAGACCATTATTTAAATCTTTTGTTAGTAAACTTATCTCATTCTTATCTTTCTTTCCTTTATCAATCAATTTCACTTTTCTACCATTATTATCGTAAAGGATTAAAGAGACCTCTTCTTCTTTCGGTAAGAAATATTTGATATTCAATTTATCTTTTATTATATTTGGTGAGATATTTAAAACCGGTGAAGTTATTTTGTTTAAATTGGAGACTTGAGAAGAGGTGAATTCTTCTTCCCAAGGAGGTGAGGTAAGCCAAGGATAATAAATAACCCAGCCAATAAATTTCCAAGGTAAAGTATCAGGTTCTGCTGTTCCCCACCAGTTGCATTGGGCATAAATTGGCTCTTGCGGCTCGGGATTATGATTAACTACCCAATAATAGTTTCCTAAAAGGATTTGATTATATCCACTATCATTTATAGTT
>JBDRVN010000023.1:0-23079 GCA_039801885.1 Caldifarciminota bacterium | reverse complement strand
TAAATTCTGCCCAAATGGGCGCACAAACAACACCACCAGTAGCACCTTCAAATATCTTTTTCTTTTTATCAAAACCTGTCCAGATACCACAAGTTAAATAAGGAGTATAACCAATAAACCAGGCATCGGTAAAATTATCGGTTGTTCCGGTTTTACCAGCACCAATTCCATAATAGCCATATCTTCTAATTAAATAGCCTGTTCCTTCATCCAAAACACTTTTTAACATTGCGGTAACTAAATAGGCTGTTTGGGAAGAAAGCACCTGTTCGGAAGATGGATAATTCTCCTTTAAAACAACTCCGTCATTATCAACAATCTTAGTTATTAAAATGGGTACTATTTTCTTTCCCAAATTTGCCAAAGTAGCAAAACTTCTTACCATCTCTAAAAGGGAAACTTCTGAAGAACCTAATGCCAAAGAATAATAAGGTCTTAATTTACTATTTATTCCCATTAAATAGGCATATTCACATACTTTTTCTGGTGTCAATTTTTCAATCAATCTTACGGCACAAACATTTCTTGATAGGGCAAGCGCCTTTCTTAAAGTTATCTTTCCAATATAACGATAATCATAATTTTTTGGCTCATAAGGTTCCTGGACACCAGTAATATCAATACTTATTGGGCTATCTTCAATTATATCTGATGGTTTATAACCATTATCAATCGCCGCGGTATAAACAAAAACCTTAAAAGCACTGCCCGGTTGTCTTTTTGTTTGAACTGCCCTGTTGAGTTGAGAATGAAAAAAATCTCTACCACCAATCAATGCCTTAATAAATCCGGTTTTATTTTCAACACACACTAATGCTCCTTGTAAATAGTTGGGCGGTGATATTTCTCCTTTCTTTTCTTTATAAATTTCCTCATAACCTTTCTTTTTCTCTTTAAACTGGTAATTTTCTTCAATCTCTCTCAATCTTTTTTCTAAGGCAATACTTGCTTCTCTTTGGAGATCTAAATCAATTGTTGTATAAATTGTCAATCCCTTCTTATATAAATAATCAGTGCCAAAAAGGTCTTCAATATATTGTCTTATCATTTCCATAACATAACCCATTTCTTGACGATTTCTTTGCAAAGGTAAAATATTTATCTTTTCTTTTAATGCCTTCTTGTATTCTTCCTCGCTTATTTTCTTCTTTTCATAAAGCATTTTTAAAAAGAAATCCCTTCTTTTTAAAACCAAATCAAAATTTTTATAAGGAGAATAATAATTAGGTGATTTAATAATACTTATCAAAAAACAGGCTTCACTTAAACTTAAATCTTTAACACTTTTACCAAAAAATCCTTGGGAAGCAGCTTCGATACCATAGAGACCGTAACCAAAATAGACCTGATTTAAATATCTTTCTAATATCTCCTCTTTGGTATAACTTCTTTCCAATTTTATTGCCAGTATCAATTCTTTTATCTTTCTAATAATATCTTTTTTATATGTTAAAAACATATTTCTTGCGAGTTGTTGAGTGATTGTGGAAGCACCTTGCCTAATGCTTAAACTTTTTAAATTATAAAAAAAAGCTCCAATAATTCTTATCACATCAATTCCGGAATGGGAATAAAATCGCTTATCTTCAACAACAATCAAGGCATCTGTCAGATATCTCGGAATTTCATTTAAGGAAACAACCCTTCTTTTTTGCTCAAAAAATTCACCAATCAATCTACCTTTACAATCTAAAACCCTTGTTGAGACTGGTGGAGTGTAGGTTTGGATCTCTTCCAAAGATGGTAAGTCAAAACTTAGTAGATAATAAGTGAGGGGAATAACAAAAAAGAAGAAAATAAGTGAAGAAAGAAAGGGAATTAAAAAAATCTTAATTTTTTTTCTTTTCATTTGGTTTTAAAAAGAAAAAAGTTCTAAGATATCAAAAACCCTTATCTTCTCATCGACTCCCAAAACCTTGGTGGCATCTTCAATTGTTAAGAGACAAAAAGGACAACAAACCGCAATAATTTCTGCCTCCTTAGAAATTGCCTCCCTTACCCTTATCTCTGCTAATCTCTCTTTTCCTTTCTTTTCAATCCACATCCGACCTCCACCTCCTTCGCAACATAATGAATTCTCTCGACTCTGGTCAAACTCCATTAAATTATCCGTAGTTAATCTTAATAATTCTCTTGGTTCATCAAAGATCTTATTTTGTTTTCCTAAAAAACAAGGGTCATGATAGATAATTTTCCTACTATCTTTTTTGATAAAGTCATCTATCTTATCTTTTATCTCATATAAAAATTGGGTATAATGATAAATCTCAGTATTTAAATTATAATCTTTTTTTAAAACATTATAACAATGGGGCGAAAGGGTGATTATCCTTTTTTTCTTTACTCTATTAATTATCTCTTCATTTTTTTGTTTTAATTCTAAAAATAATCCCTCTTCGCCTAACCTTTTTATCTCGCTACCACAGCAATTTTCTTCTTCGCCAATCATCCCAAAATCAATATCTAATTTTCTTAAAAGAGAAATAAAGTTCTTTAAAAGATTAAAAAATCTTGTATCATAATGGATAGTACAACAAATAAAAAGTAGATTTTCCACTTCTTCGCCTTCTTTTATTACTCGCACATTTAATTCTTTATTCCACTCAATCCTCTTTTCCCTTGCCCTTTGCCAGGGATTGCCAAAAAGATAGGTGCTTTCTAAGGCTTGAATAATACTTTCTTCTATCCGACCTTTTTCTATTTCTGCCTTTCTTAAATTTAGAACCAAATCCATTGGCTGGCAATCTTTTGGACATCTTAATGAACAGGTTTGGCAGGTAGTACATTCCCAAATTGCCAATTGGTCTTTTTCTGGAAGTTCTTTTATAGAAATCTGTTCTAAATACATTAATCTTCTAATATTCAAATTACTTCTATTTACCGGACAGGAACTTGTACAACGGGCACATTGGATACAGGTATTAATATTCATAGTTTACTCTTTTAATTTTTTTATCTCCTCAATCAATAATGGTACAATCTCAAATAAATCACCAACAATTCCGTAATCACAAACCTTAAAGATATTTGCCTCTTTATCTTTATTAATGGCAACTATTACTTTGGAGTTAATCATTCCTACGAGATGCTGAATAGCGCCGGAAATACCGCAGGCGATATACAAAGTTGGTGCCACTATTTTTCCGGTCTGACCCACTTGGTCAGAATGGTCTCGCCAACCCGCATCAACTGCTGCCCGTGAAGCACCAACCGCGGCATTCAAAAGACTTGCCAATTCTTCTAAAATCTTAAAATTCTCTGCTTCTTTCACTCCTCTACCACCGGAAATAATAATATCAGCCTCTTGTAAATCAATCTTACTGGCTAATTTTTTTACAAAATCAAGTACTTTAACCTTTGCTTCGGTATCTATTTTATCAAGTTCAATAATCTCAGGTTCAGCAATTTCACCTTCGGCAACACTAATTGCCTTTGGCCGGATAGAGAAAAAGAGAGGAGAATCTCTTTCTAAAAGAATTTCGGAAATTACCTTACCAGCATAAATTGGTTTAAGGATTTTAAATTTGTTATCAAGAACTTCTAAAGAGATAATATCTTGAAAAAAAGGTTTTTGAAAATAGGTTGCCAAAATTGGCCCAAGCTCTTTTCCCTTAATTGTTGCTGGCAGAAGCACAAGAGAAATACTTTCCTTTTTGATTAAAGAAGAAAGAATTTCGCCGATTTGTGAAGAAGTGAGTTGATTACTCTCTTCGTAAAGAAAAAATTTATCTATCCCAAAGTTCTTAAAAGAAGAAAGATAATCTTTGGCGTTAGGAGCCAAAAGAAATAATCCGACCTCTTTCTTTAATCTCTTAGCCAAAGAATAAGCAAGCACACATAATTCAAAACTAACTCGTTTTATTTGATTCTCCCTAATTTCCGGATAAACTAAAATCATAATTTTTTATTTTAACAATTTCCTTATTTTTTTCAAGTATTTGAATTTATCCTATCAAAAATGTTCTCTCCCTACCTTTAGAAACCTTTTAAATAATCCTTTATCTCTTAAAATTAATGTCCTTTCATTATTTTATATATAATACGGAAGTTCTCCTTTTTGATTTTTGATAATTTTTTATTAAAATAAAAATATGTGAGAATAAAAGAATATTGTAAAATTATAATGAGTAAGATAATTTTCATTCTTTTTTTATTTAATAATCTATCATCGGCTAGCAACTACCTTATAAAAGAGTTTTCTTTTGAAGATTTAATAATTGAAAAAAAAGATAATTTTTCTATTATTCTCCTTCCTAATTGTGAACTCACCGATGAGATCGGGAAACCCCGACTACCAGTTTTTAGCGAAATAATACCATTAGAAGGAAAAAGGTTATCTAAAATTGATATTGAAAAGATAGAAGTAGAAACATTAAAAGAAGATTTCTTAATTTCCCCTTCACAAAAACAGTATCCCCTCTCTTTTTTACCAGAAAAGATAGATTTTGTTTTACCAGACGAAAAAGTTTATTCAAGTAAAGAACCTTATCCTGGAAAGATTTTTGAATTTGTTGGCATTACCAAAGGAAGGGAAGAAGAATTTGCTTTATTTTTAATATATCCTGTCCAGTATATACCAGTCGAAAAAAAGATTATTTTCTATAAGAAAATAAAACTAAAATTGGAATTAGAAGGAGAAGATTTCAAACCTTTTGAGCCTGCCAGAAATATTGAATATCTTTGTCTTACCGAGCCGCCTTTAGATACTGTTTTTGAGAGGTTAGTTAATTGGAAGAGGAAGAAAGGCATTCCCTCAGTAATCAGAACTGTTTCTTGGGTTTCTGCCCGTTATCCAGGAAGGGATTTGCCAGAAAAAATTAGAAATTATTTAAAGACCCTTCCCGATTCCGGAGTGAAATGGCTACTTTTAGGAGGTGATGTTAATATTATCCCCTGTCGTTTTGCTTATGCGATGACTTGTAGTGCTGGTTTTCATCCGAGAGAAGATAAGTTGCCTTGTGATTTATATTATTCTGATTTGGATGGCGATTGGAATTTTGATGGTGATACTATTTTTGGCGAGGTTGAAGACTCAATTGATTTATATCCGGATTTAATTGTTGGTCGGGCACCTGTCAATACTATTACTGAGGCGCAAGCATTTGTTAATAAAGTTCTAACCTATGAAAAAAATCCTTTGCCTTCTTATTTATCCGATGTTCTATTTTTTGCGGAAGTCTTATGGCAAAACCCTTATACCGATGGCGGAGTTCATAAGGATAAAATGGAAAGAGAATCTTTCTCTTCTGATCTTCGCATCACCAAATTATACGAGCGTTTAGGTAATTTGAGTCGTTCGGCAGTAATGGCAGAAATAAGGAATGGAAAGAATTTATTAAACCATGATGGGCATGGTTGGATTGATGTGATGTCCACCGGTGGCACTTATTTAAGAAATAGGGATATGGATACAATAACCAATCTCCAAAAATATGGAGTTTTATATTCTATTGGTTGTTGGACAACGGCTTTTGATTTCGACTGTATTGCTGAACATTATGTGAAGAACCCAGCAGGCGGTGGAATTGCTTTTATTGGTAATTCTAGTTATGGTTGGGGTTCACCCGGAAATCCGGGATTTGGCTACTCCGATAAGTTTGATAATCGTTTCTTTTTTGAATTATTAAAAAATAAAAGAAGCTTAGGGGAGGCTTTGGCTTATAGTAAAATCTATTATTTGCCTTTCTCACGCCAAAAGAATGTCTATCGTTGGCATCAATATCAAGTTAATCTTTTAGGCGACCCGGAGATTAATGTTTGGAGTAAAGAACCTTGTTCTTTGGATGTCTTTTTTCCTAATGAAATACCAAGGGGAGAGGAAAGAATTCTTATTAATGTTTCTTATCAGGGAAAACCGGTAAAAAATGCTTTAGTTTGTTTAAGCAAAGATAACGAATCTTATTCGCGGGGATATACCGATGAAAAGGGAGAAATATTTCTAAAAACTGTTGCCCACACACAAACTAATTTCTCCTTAACTGTTACTGCTCCTAATTTTTATCCTTTAGAAAGAGAAATTCCTGTTGCCTCTGGTGGTTATGTTAATTTTCTGGGATTTCTCATAAATGATTCTCTTGGGAACAATGACCAAATCATAAATCCAAATGAGACTATTTTTCTTTCGCCAATTTTAAAGAACTGCGGTAATGAGCCAGCTAATAATATCAATATCTATCTCTCTTCCTCTGATACCTTTTTAAAAATTATTGATTCCTTTTATTATCTCTCCTCTCTTTTGCCAAACGAATCAATAGTGATTGAGAGGGGTTTTAAATTAGCTATTTTGAACGGAAGGAATGGGTATTGTTGTTATCTTAATTTATCTATTAATGGTGAAAGAATCTTCAAAACATCTCTTTTGATTTGCGAGCCGATTTTAAGTGTGTATTATTCACAAATAAAAGATAAGCCGGTCCTTCCTGGAGAAGTGAAAAAAATAAATATTTCCCTTTATAATAATGGTTTCGGAATTGGTCATAATTCCTGGGCATTCCTTTCTTCTCTTGACCCTTATATCCAAGTTCTCTCACCCGAAAGTCTATTTTATGGTGAGATAGATCCAAAATCTATTAAAGAGATTACCGACACTTTTCTTATTTCTATTTTACCTTCCTGTCCATCTTCTCATCTTGCCTCTTTACAGCTTAATATTCATTGCCAAAATTATCTATTTATTGACACCTTTCTAATTTTAATTGGCTGGACGGGCTTTTGGGACGATATGGAAAACGGCGATTCTTTATGGCAAACCGGAGGTATTTCCAATCTATGGCATCTTTCAACAAGAAGAGCCCATTCAGGCAATTCCTCCTTTTATTGCGGGAATGAAGCCTCTGGCAAATATAACAATAATATGGATGCTTTTCTTCAAACAATTCCTTTTATTGTGGAAGAGAATCCCTATCTTAAATTCTGGCGATGGTTTAAAGTGCCTAATTACGGAGTCGACGGAATATATATAATAATTATTCGTCACAATAATCAAGAAACCCTTGATTTTATTGGAACCGGTGGCGCCTTGGGAAAAAGTAAAGTTATTGAAGGAGATTGGTGTGAAGAGTTTTACGACCTATCTTTTCTCAATATTGGTGAAACAATTCAAATTAGAATCAGTTTCAAAAGTGATGACGACGGTCAGGTAAGCGAAGGTTTTTATATAGATGATTTTTTAGTTAGTCGTCTGCCGCCTAAGCCACCAGTATTCAAAAAAGAAGAACAAATTTCTCAAGAGGAAACTGCTATTTTCCCTACTTTAATAACAAAAGGTATAAGGATTAAAATAAAAGAAAAAAATGGCGAGTTGATGATATTTGATAAAAAAGGCTCGCTAATAAGAAGATTTAAAATTCCAAAGAACGGAATTGTCTTTTGGGATAAAAAAAACGAAAAAGGAAATTTCGTATCGCAAGGTATCTATTTCCTATTCTTTAAAGGAGCTTCAGGAAAGTTTAAATTTATAAAAAAATATATACTTCTTAAATAGCTCTTATATAAATTACTGAAATTACATAATTTATAATTGACTTTTTATTAGATTTTTTTATTATTATTAATGTTTATTTATTCTTTATTATTAACTCTTTTTATGGAGAAATCTAATCTTTCTTTGAAAGAAGCAATGTTTTATAGGGCTCTTAATAAGAAGAAAGTAGTTTGTGAATTATGTCCAAGAAATTGTATCATTGATTTGAATAAAAGGGGTTTTTGTCGTAATCGGCAGAATATAAATGGTAAATTGTATTCAATTGTTTATAACAAACCTTGTTCTATTGGTGAAGAGCCCATTGAAAAAGCTCCTTTTTTCCATTTTTCCCCGGGAAGTTTAAGATTAACTTTGGCAGCGGTTTCTTGTAATCAAAGATGTAAGTATTGCCAAAATTGGAGTATCTCCCAGGTTAGTGTCGAAGATGTCCCTTATTACGAAAAGAAACCAAATGAGATTGTGGAAATGGCAAAAAAAAGAAATTTGAAAATTATCTGTTTTACCTATACTGAGCCAATTGTCTTTTATGAATATATGTATGATATTTCAAAACTGGCAAGAAAAGAAGGAATAAAAACTTGTGTGGTTACTGGTGGTTATATTAATCCGGCACCTTTAGAAAGTTTATGTAAAGTAGTTGATGCTATTAAGATTGATTTAAAGGGTTTTAATGAAGATTTTTATAACAAAGTCTGTGGCTCCTCTTTAGAGCCAGTATTGGAAGCCTTAAAAATTATTAAAAAGAACGGCGTCTGGTTAGAAATTGTTAATCTTATTGTGCCTACTTTGAACGATAAAGAAGAAGATATAAGAAAGATGTGCCAATGGATAAAAAATAATTTGGGCGACGAAGTTCCTTTACATTTTACTCGCTTCTTTCCCCAATATCAATTAACCCATTTACCGCCAACTCCGATTTCTACTTTAGAAAAAGCATACAAAATTGCCAAAGAAGTTGGTTTGAAATATGTTTATATTGGTAACGTTCCTGGTCATCCTTATGAGAATACCTATTGTCCTTATTGTAATAAATTATTGATAAAAAGGGTAGGTTTTTCGGTTTTAGAGAACAATATTATAAATGGAAAATGCAAATTTTGTAAGAAAAAGATTCCTGGAGTTTTCTAATGAGCAAAAGTATTGTTTACTTTATTCCTTATAAAGAAAATGAAGGAAATTTAAATACTTTAAAAGAGAAAATCGAAAAAATCTTTTCTTTAACAAAGTTTTTGGATAAGTTAAATTACGGAAGGAAACTGGCGATCAAAGTCCATTTTGGTGAGGAGGGAAATAATAACCATTTAAAACCAGAGTATGTAAGAATTATTGCTGAATTAGTTGCTCAAAAGACTGTCCAGCCTTATTTAGTAGAAACTTCAACTTTATATCGGGGAAAGAGAAATAATAAAAAAGACCATATTCAATTGGCTCAAAAACATGGTTTCAATCTTTATAATACTCTTTGTCAAATAGAAATTCTTGATGGTAATTCGGGCGAAAGTTATTACGAAGTGGTAATAAATTCTCAATACACCAAAAAGGCAAAAATTGCTCAAAAACTTCGTCCCTATTTATATTTAATCAATTTTGCCCATTTTAAAGGACATTTGGCAACTGGTTTTGGTGGTGTGATAAAAAATTTAGGAATGGGCTTGGCAGCAAAAGGTGGTAAATTAGATATGCATTCTTCTTCCCATCCTTTTGTCAATGAGAACAAATGTATTGGTTGTGGAATTTGTGTTGATTATTGTAAAGAAGGAGCAATAAAAATCCATCATTTACAGGCAAAAATCGGACCCTTTTGTGTCGGCTGTGCCGGTTGTTTGGCAATTTGTCCTAATCAGGCAATTGAATTTCGTTGGGACCAGAGCACCGAGATTCTTGCCAAAAAGGTATTGGAATATGCCAAAGCAGTAACTACAAACCGTTATGCCCTTCATTTTAATTTCTTAATCAATATTACTCCTAATTGTGATTGTTATCCAAAAACTGAAGAGAAAATAATGGAAGATATTGGTATCCTTGCTTCCTTTGATCCTCTCGCTTGTGACCAAGCAGGTTTTGATTTTACAAAAAAAGCAATAACCAAATTATATTCTCATTTAAATTATGATGAAATATTTAACTTCGGTGAAAAGATTGGTTTAGGGAAAAGGGATTATGAGCTTGTTGAGATTTGAGGTCGAATTAGATTTTTTCAGTGGTCCATTAGATTTACTTCTCTATCTTATCCAAAGAGAAGAAATACCCTTAGAAAAAATACCTGTTGCCTTTATTACTGAAAAATACTTATCTTTTATTACTCCTTATTTAAAAAAACCAGATTTAAAAAGTGAGGAGATTAACCGGCTTTCTGACTATCTCCTTTTGGCAATTATTTTAATCCGCTACAAATTAAGGGCTTTTTTAAAATTAAAAAGAGAGGAAGAAATCAATATTAATGAAGAAGAAATTAGTTTTTATCAAATTAAAGAAGAGTTTAATTATTATAAGAAAGCTGCTTTTATTTTAAAAGGACTGGAAGAAGAAAAATTAAAATTTTTTTCTCGGGAAGGAAATTTTACAAAAGAAGATATTGAAGAGCGACCAACAATTTTTGAACTCCTAAAAAGTTATCAAAAAGTCTGGACCTCTCTTAATAATTTACCCACAGAAATAACCTGGTTAGAAAAAAGAAAGATTAATTTGGATGAGAAAATGAAGGAATTAAGAGAAAAAATAAAAGAATTTCGTTTCTTAGAATTTAGCCAGTTGATAAAAGATTTTAATGACCGAGAAGAACTTGTTGTCACTTTCTTTTTGTTATTGGAGTTAACAAGATTAGGAGAAATTAGACTTATTCAGGAAGAAGTCTTTGGTGCTTTAATTATTATTGCTTTACAATGAAGATTGAAAAAACTGGTTTTGGCTGGATAATTATTGACGGCAAAAAATACAATTACGATATTTTAATCTTAGCGAATGGTGAAATCTTAAATCGCTATGAAAATTTTTCTGGCGACAATCACGAGTTTAGTATTGAAGAAGCACAGAAATTGCTTAATCCCAAACCAGAAGTGATTATTATCGGTACTGGTCAGAGTGGTATTTTAAAAGTAAAAGAGGAGACCATTCAATTTCTTAAAGAACAAAAAGTGAAATTGATTGCCCTACCAACACCAAAGGCAATAGAGGTTTTTCATAAATTAAAAGATATAAAGGCTTGCCTTTTTCATCTTACCTGTTAAATGAGAATATACACCTTAGGAACTGCCAACCGTACCAAAGAGGAATTTCTAAAAATCCTTGATAAGTATCAAATAAAAGCAATTTTTGATGTCCGAAGATTTCCCACTTCCCATTTTGAACATTTCAAAAGAGAGAATTTAATAAAAATTTGTGAAGAAAATAAAATTACCTATACCTATTTGGGAAATGAATTGGGCGGCTTCCGACCCGGCGGTTATTTAAAATGGACAGAAACCCAAGGCTTTAAAAAAGGAATAGAAATTATCTATAAGACTGCTGCCTATTTACCAGCAGTAATTATCTGTCGAGAAAAATATCCTTTTTATTGTCATCGTAAATATATTGCTGATAATCTAAACAAAAGAGAGGTAGAAGTAATTCACATAATTGACGAAGAAAAAATTATTCTCCATAAGGAGCTAAATTATGAAAGATATAATAAAAGAAATAAATGAATTAAAGAAAAAGAAAAAGGCAGTTATTTTGGTCCATAATTATCAAAGACCAGAGATTTATGAAGTGGCTGATTTTATTGGTGATTCCTTGGATTTATCATTAAAGGCAAAAGAAACCGAGGCAGAAATGATTGTCTTCTGCGGTGTCCATTTTATGGCAGAAACCGCAAAAATTTTAAATCCCCAATCAAAAGTTATCATTCCCGACATTACTGCCCGTTGCCCAATGGCGGATATGGTTGATAGAGAAAAGTTATTAATCCAATTAGAAAAATTGCCCAGTCTCTATATTGTGAGTTATGTAAATACTACTGCCGAGGTAAAAGCCCTTTCTTATATCTGTTGCACTTCCGCCAATGTTGTTAAGGTTATTAGCCAAATTCCGGAAGATAAACCAATACTACTTCTGCCTGATAAAAATCTGGCAGATTATGCTAAAAGAAAAACCGGAAGAAAAGATATTATTCCTTGGGATGGTTTTTGCTATGTTCACCATCTCTATTTTGAGCCGGAAGATATTAAAAAGAAGAGAAGAGAATTCCCAAATGCCAAAATTATTGCCCATCCCGAATGTAAACCAGAAGTGTGTGAAATGGCAGATTTTATTGCCTCTACCTCTGGTATGGTAAAATTAGCAAGCATCTTTGAGGAACTTATTTTGGCAACGGAAGTTGGTTTATGTGAAAGAATAAAAAGAGAATATAAAAATAAAAAATGCCAACCCTTAAAAGATAGTGCAATCTGTAGCAATATGAAAAAGATAACAATTGAAAAAGTCTTAAAGGCATTAGAAGAAGAGATTTATGAAATCACCATTGAAGAAAATATAAGAAAAAAAGCCGAAGAAGCCTTAAATAGGATGTTTGCTTTATAAATCCAATATTATCTTTCTTTCTACATTTAGAGAATTTGCTTTTATTTTAATAAAATATATTCCTTTGGGTAGAGATTTTTTGATTGTCACTTTGTTAGTATACTCTCTCTTGTTATAAACCAGTTTTCCGGTAATATCAAAAATCTTAATGGAAATATTCTCTTCTTTTGGTAAGTTAATCAAAATTGGTTTTCTTATAATTAATGGTAATAATACTGATTCTTGATAATTAACTTCTTCAATTCCGGTAGTGAGGGTATCAAAACCAATACCATATACTTGGTCAATAATTACACCAGAATCAACATTTACTTGGTCGCTACCAAAATGGAAAGAGAGATAAAATCTTGCGCCAGTAGCCAAAGGTAAATTAAAGAAAACAAAATTCCAATCTCTACTGCCAGTAAAACAGGTTTCATTAGGAATACCAACATTACTAGGACTTGCCCGTCCATCATAACGGATATTATAAGGATAAATAATTTGCCATCTGACTGAAGGATAGGCTAACGAACATTTCACATTATAACCATCCCTATTATATTCTGTATTATACTTATGCCAATAAGCAAGATAGCACGGAGAAGCGGTAACAACAAAGATTGGTGAAAGCAATTTCCAATTAGCATTATTTTCATAAATACTTGTTGTGAAAACCCAATTGTCATTAATATTAAGATATTTCCAACCATTTTCGGGAATGGCGGTATAGCCATCTTTACCATCTTCAAAATTTTCTGAATAATCATAAACATAAAAATCATAATCTACTTCATCATTTTCCCATACTTCATCTAAAGGAAAATCAATCTCACAATAAGCGGAATATTTACTACGATTAGGTAATGGTAAAAAGAAAGAAAAGGTCAATAATGTCTCACTTTCGGGCAGAAGCTCTTGAATATAAATAGAATCTTCATAATCTCTGTCTTCGATATAAAAATATACCCAAAAATCTTGAGCACTTCTCTCACCATAATTTTTTATTCTTACTTGTGGTTGAAACCGACTATGTTTCATTAACTGAGTAGGAGAAATTAATTCCTTTATTCCCACATCATAAAGAATTCTTCTTTTAAAGCCACAACCATAGATTTTATCAATCTCTGTTCCATAATAGGTTTCGTCACCATCGCTACCAAAATGGAAGGCAATTTTGAAAAACTCTCCACTATCAACAGGAATTTTAAGATAGTTTATTCGCCAAGGATAATAGCCGGCATAACAAGATTCATTAGGAATTCCAGCATTACCAGGACGGGTAATTGTATCGTATTTTTGACCCAAATTTGGATAAGAATGAAGAATCTGCCAAGGAGAGCCAAAGATTGAACATTTCACATTATAGCCATCAAAACGAAATTCATTCTCATATTTATGCCAATAAGCAATTATGGGTGTATCAACCAAAGCATAAAAAGTTGGACTTTTAAGGATATAATTAGCTAAATTCCGATAACAATAAGTGCTCCAACCACCCGGGTCACCAGGCAAACCCCAAAAAGAAGAATAACGCCATCCCTCATTAGTTTCATAATAACCATCTGAAATCCTAAAATCTTCATAATAATTATAAGTAAGAACTATTTTACTTAATGAATGGATATAATTATTTTCGGGATATTTTTTGGGATAATAATAAAGACTGCATAATAAGATATTATAAAGAGAGTCTAAACGAGCATAATCAAAAATAACTTCTGCTTCTTGATTGGGCAAAAGATTATTAATTACTCTTTCAGAAAAATAATCTCCCGGGTGTATTCTCAAATGTAATAAAACATTTTCACAACTTGTTGGACTATAATTTTTCACTTTTACTTTTGGTTGGAAATAAGCATATTGTCTTAATGGCTCTTTGGGAGAAGAAAACTCTTTTATCTCTAAACAAAAATAAGGAGAAAGATTAGAGAAACCAATTCCATAAATATTATCAATAAAAACACCGCCTTCTTCACCCCAAGCATTATCGCTACCGAAATCAAATCTTAAATAAAATTTAGTATTCTTTGGGACCGGTATTTTAAAATAATTTATTTTCCAGTCAGAATAACCGGAATAACAAGATTCTCCTCTTATACCCAAAGTCCAAATAGAAGCAATTGTTGAATACCTTTGCCCTAAACCGGGATAGGCAGATAAAAGACGCCAATTAGAATTTTCCGTTGAACATTTTAAATTATAACCATCATAATAAAATTCAATATTATACTTATGCCAGAAGGCGACAATTGGTGAATCTATTAAGGCAAAAAAGGGTGGACTCTTTAAAGAGAAAATTGCCATATCGTGATAATTACTACCAACTTCGTCACAACTCACAAAACACCAATCATTATTTCTCCCCCATCTTAACCGGCGAAAAGTGCTCTCCGGTAAAGAAACAAAATCACCTTCGCTCTCCTCAAAATTTTCAAAATAATCATAAATAAAAACAACCTTCTCTTTCAAATTATTACTGCTATCCTCATCCAAAGAGAAATCAACAGTACATTTCAAACTAAATCTAATTGATTCATTGGGAATAAAAGAATTAAAACTAACTATTGTCTCAGAGAAAGGCAAAAGTAAATCAACATTTCTTACATCTAAATAATTAATCTCCCTTATCATTAATTTCACTAAGAAATTATTTGCCGGCATTCGGCCAAAATTCTTTATCTTGGCGATTGGAAAAATCCTTTGGTGAGGAATAAAATCATCCGGCGAAATAATTTTCACCACACCAATATCATAATTTAAAGTCTCGGAATTAACGAAATTCTCCGATTTTTCTTCTTGAAATAATGGATAAAAAATCTTTTTCTTTTCCTTTGCCCAAAGAAAATTATTCAAAACAAAAAGGATAATTATTAGATATCGCATATTATCCTCCTTATTACAATTAATTATATATTTAAAAATTTCTTTTTGTCAACAAGAAAAGAATTAATCCCAAGCCAAGAAAAACAAGGTTGGGAAGCCAACAGGCAAGAAAAGGTGAAAGAAGATTAACCTCGCCCATTGCATAGGTTATTTGTAAAAACCCCCAATATAGAAAAGAGATTAATAAACCAATTCCCAAACCAAGCATTACCGTTCCTTTTTTAAGATGTAAAACAATTCCAAAAGATAAAATTGTCACAATAATGACAATAACTGGATAACTAAACCGACTATGAAAATTTACCATTTCCTTATCCATTTTAAAACCAGCCTTTTGAAATTTTTTAATTTGGGAATAAAGTTCCAAAAAGTTCATCATCTCTGGTTCTTTCATTTCGGCAAAAAGTTCCTTGGGAGTCTCTTTTAGAAAATCAAAAACAAGGGAGTCATAATGAGATAAATTATTTTCTCCTTTGAAGAAATCATAACAATAGACATCATAACCGAACCATTTTCCATCTTTATAGAAAGCAATTTTACCATCATATCTATTCTTTAAACCTTTTTTTAAATCCAAAGCCATAATTGAGAAATTCTTCATTATTCCCGGTAGCAACAACTCTTTAATGTAATAAACGATATTATTTTCGCCCAGATAATAGACATCGCTTTTACTTTTCTCTTCTTCTTTTTTTCTTTTCTCAATTCGCTCTTTCTTTAAATTCTCAAGATTTATCTTGCTTTTTATCTCAATAACCTCTTGATTAAAAAAGAGAAATAGAGAAAAAATTAAAGAGAGAAAAAAGGGAATTTTAAAAAGGGATTTAGGATTTATTCCCATTGTTTTTAAGATATTTGGCTCATTAAATCTTATTGCCCGACCAAAAACAAAAAATATTGCTAAAATCAATGAAGGACTTAAAAGCAAACTGATAACACTTGGTAAGGTATAAAGATAATAAACTAAAATCTCGATATATTTTGTTTGATATTGAACAAAATAGGAAAGGGATTCAAAGAAATCAATTAAAAGATAGATAATTGCTAAGGAGAGAAAGGCAAGAAAAGTATATTTTAAGATTTCTTTTCCATAAAAACGATAGATAATCTTCATTCTTTTATCTTCTTATAAAGAAAATAAAAAGCAAAAGGAAGATTAATAATTGTTGGTAACCAGATCCCAAGAAGGGCTAATATTTTTCCCCTTAAAACCATTTCTTCAAAAAGCAGAAGTAAGACATAGTAAAAGGCGAAATAAACCAAACCTAAAATAAAACTAATACCAATGCTACCTTTTTTAATCACTAAACCTAAGGTGATACCAAAAAGTAAGAAGAAAATATTAGCAAAGGCTAATGCTGTTTTTTTGTGAAACTCTAATAAAAACCTTTCTCTTTCTCTTAATTTATATTTCAATTTTATCTCTTCTTCTTTAATTCGGGCAGACTTAATTTCTTCATTTATTTTTTCTTTTTTAAAATCTTTAATTTTCCCTTTTAAATTTTTAATCTCTTTATTTATTTCCTTAATATTTTTAAATAGTTGAATAATATTCATCTCTCTTATTGAACGATAACCCCTTTCTCTTCTTATCAATTCGTCTTCGTAAGGAATATTAATAGTGTCAATTTCAAATATTATTTGCCGATATCTTTCGTTTTTTTCTAATTGGTGGACTTCACCATTTTTTAAAATGAAAGTAAAATAACTCTCTTCTTGCTCTCTTAAAATACCTTCTTTAGCAAAAATAAAGATTGGTGTAATTTCTCCTTCTTTTTTAAAAATTAGAATATCTTTCATCTTACCGGTTTTTTCTTCCAGATAACCAATATAGATAACATAAGGTGAAAAATCATCAAAAAAAATCCCTTCTCTAATTTTAATCTGAGGTTTTTTCCTTGCCAAATCTAATAAAAGATTTCTAATTCGAAATTCTGATTCCGGCCATAAAAAATTATTAAAGAAAAACATAAAAATTGATAAAAAAATAATAAAAAATATTGGTACTTTGATAATTTTAGTAATGTTAATACCGGTCACTTTAAGGGCGATAATCTCATTATCCTGAGAAAGTCTACCAAAAGTACTTATGCCAGCAATTAAAGTAGCTATTGGAAGAATATAGGCAAAAACATAAGGTAAAGAATATAAAGCAATCTCAAAAACAATATTCATTTTTACTCCCTTTTTTATTAAAAGATCAGCCAGAATAAACATCCTATCCATCAGCATAATAAAAGTAAGAACAAATATTGAAAAGATTAATGGGAATAGATATTCTTTAATTACTTGTTTTTGAATAATCACTTTCGTTATTTAATACCTCTAAAATCATTCCGCCACCGATGACAATTTCATCAGTCAAATCATAAAAGACTGCTTTCTGACCAGGGGTTATTGCCCACTGGGGAATTAAAAATTCACAAAGCAACAAATCTTCTTTAAGATTTTTTATCTTTATTTTACTTGGTCTATGAACATTTCTTATCTGACATAAAAAGATTTCATCTTTTATTTCCTTCCAAACTTCCTTTTTAAGCAAAAAATTTTTTTTATAGACTAAATCCTTTTTGCCAACATAAATAGTATTTTTTTCTTTATCAATTTTTAAGACATAAAGCCTTTCTTTATAAGGAATTCTTAATCCCCTTCTTTGACCAATGGTATATTGATAAATCCCTTTATGGGTTCCTAAAAAACTTATTTTGCCATTTTCTACTAAATAAATAGGTCCTTCTTTATTTAATTTATTCTTTCCTTCTTCTCTTAAAATTTTCAAAATAAAATCGCCATATTTTTTATCAGGAATAAAACAGGTTTCTTGGCTTTTTTTCTTTTCTGCTACCGGTAAAGAAAGCTTTAAAGCGATTTCTCTTACTTCCTTTTTACTTTTTTCTCCCAAGGGGAAAATAGTCTTTTCTAATATTTCCTCTGTTAAGGGATAGAGAAAATAGGTCTGGTCATCCTCTTTACTTTTCGCCCTTTTTAAAAAATAACTGTTATCGATTTTTATAATTTGGGCATAATGACCAGTGGCAACATATTGAGCAGAAACTTTTTTAGCAAAATCTAAAAGGGCTAAAAATTTAATATAGCGATTACATTCTACACAAGGATTAGGGGTGAAACCAGAAAGATATTTATTAATGAAATCTTGTACTATTAATTTATTAAATTTTTCTCTTAAATCTATTAAATAATGAGGAATTTTTAACTTTTCCGCACAGATTTGCGCATCCCTTATTCCATAATAACCGCAACAGATTTTTTCATTTTCTTTTATTGAATATTTATCCCAAATTTGAAAGGTAACACCAATTACGTAATAACCAGCTTCTTTTAAAAGATAGGCGGCAACTGCTGAATCCACGCCGCCACTCATCGCTAAGACAACCTTCTTTTCCATTTTTTAATCTTAATATAAGTATGAACCCTTTCCACAACATTTTTCGGTAATTCATAATGGGTTAAACTTCTAAGTTCATAAATTATTCTCCGCAAGGATTTAATTAACTTTGTGCATTCCCGACAAACTAACCGGTGTTTCTCCAATTCAATAAAAATCTCAGAAGGTAACTCTTCATCAAGATATTCAACAAGATATTTTTGAAAAACTTCACAATTATATTCAATTTTTTTCTTTTTCATATTTTAATCAAATGTTTAAGTTTTTCTCTTAAAAACAACCTTCCTCTATGAAGACGGGATTTAACTGCGGGAACAGTAAGTTTTAAAATCTCAGCAACTTCTTTATTTGACAGCCCCTCCACATCTTTCAAAAACACAACCGATCGATAAACCTCCGGCAACTCTTCTAAAGCCTTTCTTACTGCTTCTTGGATTTGTTTTCGTTCATAAATCACTTCGGGATTTTGGGTTTCGTCAGGAATCTCCTGAGGTATATCTTCATAACCCGGTACCATCTGGTCAAGAGAAACTACTTTATCTTCTCTTGAACGTTTTTTTAATTTCCTCAATACTACATTCATAGCAATTCGGTAAAGCCAAGTATAAAAAGCTGACTTTTCTTGAAACTTTTTAATGAACCGATAGGCTCTTATTAAAGTTTCCTGCAAAACCTCAATGGCATCTTGCTCATTATTTAAAAATCGGTAAGCCAAGTTATAAATCTTTTTCTCATAAGGGCTAATTAACATCTCAAAGGCTTCTTCATTTCCCTCTTTCGATCTTTTTATCAATTCGCTTTCCGGTAGAGGTAATGACTTTATCTCACCCTTAGGCTTAACTAAACTTTTTTTTGTTCCGTTTGCTTGCTTTGCTAACATTCTATTTAACTTTTATCCCTTTACCTCTTCCCGGAGAATTATCAAAAACTTCAATAATATAATAAATTACGGCTATTGATTTTCTTGGTGATTCCCCATGAAAATAATCATGAATAAGATTCACATATTCACAAACATCTTTTTCATATTCACTAAGATAAGGATTTTTCGGATGTAATAAATGAGCAAGACATTTCAATTTATAAGAAGGAATATCTAAGAAAACTATTGCACAGGCAGGATTAACCATCTGATTTAAAAAAGTTTGAGTATAAAAATCCTTAGTAGTATATAATTCTAAGGAAGCTTGTTTATTTAAATCAAAAACTTCTCTCCCTTTTTTGTAAAGACTTTCTAAAATATTAACCTTTCTTTCAAAAGAATTATTAAAGCTCTCTTTTAAAAGATTAATAATCTCTTTTATCTTTTCCTTTTTTGGCAAAAATCCCATTCCTTTTACGGCGCAATTAATTCCCAATTTTGTATCTTCTCTTTTTGTCCCATAGGTAGCAACAATTCCATTATGGGGACCAGCCCAATCCGGCGGTTCCTTCTTCTTTATTTTTTCAATCATTGATAATCTCCTTTCAAAATTCCATTCTAAAAATCCTTCGGGTAATTCAACAATCTGGAAATTCTGCCATTTGTTATCCACCTTTGCCCGAATAATACCTTGGTCAATTTTTTTTGTATCAATCGTTTTTTGAATAAAATATTCATTATTTTTATAAAAATCATATTTTCCATCTTTAAAAGCATCGACAATCAATGGAATAAAAAGAATAAAAAAAATAAAAAAATCCTTCATTTTTCCTCCTTGATTATTTCTTTTATTTTTGGTAGATATCTTTCTTTTTTTAATAAAGGGCTTTGAAAAACCTTTAAAAGAAACAAACCGATAAAAAGGAATAAAAAAGAGAATAAAAGGGCATAACCTTCTTTTTTAAAAATAACAAAACCAAAATAACTACCCAAAAGTATTCCCAAAATCGGCAAACCAAAAAGAAAGAGAAAGAGCAAATTTCTTTTTTCTGGATAGTCAATCATAACTAAATCACCAATTTTTGCACTGATGGGATTATAAACTTCCAATTCTCTCTCTTCCTTTTTGGCAAAAAGTCCGCACCCACCCTTTTGGTTACACCCCAAACATTTGGGATTAACACTAACCTTAACAACTGCTCGATTTTCTTTTATTTCTTTGATATAGCCATAAAAACAATCCATCAATAATTTTAATAAGGGATAATATTTAAGTCAAGATTAATTGATTTTTAGTTCCATTTTCTTTAATTTTTAATATGGATTTAGGTTTTTTTATTAAACCAATCTTATTAGGTTTAGCAAATGGCTATTTCTGTTTTGGTTATTGTTTCCCGGTAGTTTTTCCTTATTTTTTATCAATTGAAAATTTAAAAAAAAGTATAAAATTAATCTTTTATTTTCTTCTTGGTCGTCTTATTGGTTATCTTCTCTTCGGTTTATTATTTAGTTTATTAGGAAAAAGCCTTTTTTCTTTACCTACTTTCCAAAATTTTCTCATTCCTCTGCTTTATATTTTTATCTCCTTTTTACTTATTTCTTATGGAATCGTCTTCTCCTTTCCTCATATCTCTTTTTGCCAAATTTTAAAAAGAGAATTCCATTCTAATTTCTATCTTTTCTTTATCGGTCTTATTATGGGAATAAATCTCTGCCCACCTTTTTTACTTTCCCTTATCAATGTAATAGAAATGGCAGAAGTAATCAAAGGCATCTTATTTTTTCTCTTATTCTTTTTAGCAACTTCTATCTATTTTTTCCCATTAATATTTTTCTCTTATTTAACCCGTTATAAAATAATGAAAATTATTAGCCAAGCAAGTGCAATCTTTGCTGGCGGATATTTTCTTTTTAAAGGAATAAATGACCTTTTAAAATTCTAAGATTTTTATCTTTAAGGCATAATAGAAAATAATATAGGAGATGGTCATAGGGATAACCCTATATATATTTAAGTCTTTGATTTATAAGAACTTATAACTATATACCCCTCTCCCCTATATTATTTAAACAAGATTTTATCTATCTTTCAAACATTTATATTGACATCAATTTTTAATTTTGTATAATTAAGGTTATGGCAAAAGAGATAAAAAATTTATTGGATACGATTTTGTGTCCGGGTTGAGCATCAAAATTTAATCAGACGCAGTTGGCGTCGGTATTGGATAGATTACCTAAAATAAGAGATAAGAGGATTATTGTCGGCTTTAATACGGCTGATGATGCCGGTGTTTTTCAGATTAGCAAAAATAAGGCAATTGTCCAAACGGTAGATGTCTTCGCACCGGTAATCGATGATCCTTATCTTTTTGGACAAATTGCTGCCTGTAATTCTTTAAGTGATATTTATGCAATGGGTGGTAAGCCTTTATTGGCAATGAATGTTGTTGGTTTTCATCCGAAATATCCCTTAGATTGGTTTGGCAAAATGCTTCTTGGTGCTCAAAAAAAAGCAAAAGAGGCAAATACTTTTATTGTTGGTGGCCATACCTTTGTTTCAGAACAAGTAATGTTTGGTTTGGCTGTTACTGGTTTTATCAATCCTAAAAAAATTATTACTAATGCTAATGCCAAACCTAATGATTATTTAGTACTAACCAAACCATTGGGAATAGAAATTTTTTCTTATGCCTTATTAAGAAATATTAAAATTTCTGATAAGTTATATAAAAGTGCTGTAAAATCAATGACCACTTTAAATGATAAAGCATCAGAAATAATGGTAAAAGTGGGTGTTTCTGCGGCTACCGATATTACCGGTTTTGGTCTTGTTGGCCATTTATATGAAATGATAAAGGCGAGTAAAGTAGGAGCAGAAATTTATGTCTCCAATTTACCTATCTTAACAGATGTCCTTAATTTAATAAAAACTGGTATAGTGGGTGCTGGTTATGGGATGAATTTCTCTTCTTTTAGTAATTATGTTGTTTTTGAAAATGGAATAAGCGAAGAATATAAGGTTCTTATCTTTTCTTCGGAAACTTCTGGTGGGCTTTTAATCTCGGTTTCCGAAGAAAAGCTACCAAGATTAGAAAAGGAATTAATAAAACATAAAATAATTGGTAGAATTGTTAAAGACCATCCTGGTATTATTTTTGTTCGAAAGTAGTTTAAAGGAGGCATTATTCTATAAAAAATTAGAGAATAATAAAGTCCAATGCCATTTATGTTTTCGGCAATGTATTATTTTAGAGAATAAAACTGGCTTCTGCCGGACAAGAGAAAATAAAAAAGGGAGACTTTATAGTTTAGTTTATAGCCATCCCCAAGCAATCCAAATTGACCCAATTGAAAAAGAGCCAATGTATCATTTTCTTCCTAATACGGAAATATTATGTATTGGCACTGTTGGTTGTAATTTTATCTGTCAGCATTGTCATAACTGGCATCTCTCACAAGCCAGTTTTAAAAAAGAAGAGAGTTATTTTTTAACTCCCAAAGATATTATTGAAATGGCAAAAAAGAAAAATATTAAAACTATCTCTTTTACTTATAATGAACCAACGGTTTTCTATGAGTATATTTTAGATATTGCCAAAGAGGCAAAGAAGAATAATATTAATATTATTTGGCATTCCAACGGTGCGATTAATAAAGAACCCTTATTAACTCTTTTAGAATATACCGATGGAGTAACTATTGATTTTAAAGGGATTAATAACGAGATGTTAATGAAAATGTCCAAAGCGAAAATTGATAATACCTTACAGACATTAAAGATAATCAGAGAAAAAGGAAAATGGTTAGAAATTGTCAATCTTTTAATTCCCACTTCAAATGACCAAGAAGAGAATATAAGAGAATTGTGTAAATGGATAAAAGAGAATTTAGGCGATGAGGTTC
>JBDRVN010000022.1:0-23608 GCA_039801885.1 Caldifarciminota bacterium | reverse complement strand
TTTTTAATAAAAAAATTAAAAAAAGTTTTTCTTTTTATGTAGATTTCCCTTTTTACCTTTCCGACAAAGATTATTTTAAAAAGATTTCCTACTTAATTTATATGGCGACGCCTAATGAAATGGAAGAGTTAAGGAAAGCAAAAAGAGAAGAGAGAGAGATTAAATGGCGAGAATTTTGGGAAAAGAAGGATATTTCGGAGGGAGAATATTTTTCCAAAGTTGAATATTGTGAGAAAAATTTTAGTCGGGGTGATAAAGGAGTTTTTTCCGATCGAGCAAGAATTTATTTTCAATATGGTGAACCAGATTATGTAGAAAATTTCCCTTACGAAATTGATAAAAAACCTTATATCAAATGGTATTATTATCGTTATAACAAAGAATTTATCTTTGTTGATTTAAGAGGTTTTGGTGAATATGTTTTGGTGAGCGAAAAATGATTACAATGTTACTATTCTTTAAAATTTTTGCTATCGATTACGGAGTTTTTTGGGCAGAAGATACTTTTTCTTTTGTTGAGTTCTATTATTCTTTACCTCTTTCTTCTTTAAAACCAGAAAAAATTATTAATGATACCGCCTTTTTTTCTTACGAGATAAATTTCTCAATAAAAGGAAAACTAACAAAAAAAGAAAAGATCGAAAGAAAGATATTTTTACCCAATTATTCTTCTTATAAAGATTTAAATAAATTATATATTGACGGTTTTGGACTTTATTTACCCTTTGGTAAATATCTTTATCAAATTGAATTTTTGAAAAATAGTTACTTAGATTCTTTAATAATAAACGATTTTCAAAATAAAACAAGTATTTCTTCTTTTATTTATCTTACCAGTTGTGGAAAGGATCAAAAGAGCGGAAATTTTTATCGGAATGGTTATTATTATACTCCTAATCCCGAAAGGGTTTATAATTTGGATAAGGACCTAATTGCCTATTTATATTTTGAGTTATATAATTTGAAAAAAGAAACAATTTTTGTTGGTTATCAAATTTTTAATGAAGAAGGAAAATTGGAAAAAGACTTTTCTTTGATGAAGATAATAAAGGGTACTGAAAATATGGCAAAAGCAATTGGTATTCCTTTGAAGGATTTAACCTTAGGGAAAAAAACCTTATCACTTTTTTTAATGGACGAAAACCAAAAAACTTGGGAAGAGAAAAGAGATTTTTATCTGGTAAGCGAAAAGCTTGCTACTTCTTTTTTAAAAGATTCTCTTTTTTCTTTAAAAGAATCCCTTTTTTATCTTTTAGAAAGAAATAAGAAGGAGAAAGAGCGATATAAAAAACTAAATCTTATTGGTAAAAGGAAATATTTAGACAATTATTTTTTTACTTCTAATTTAGATACCTTAAAAGCCCGAACGGAATATGTTAATTTTAATTATTCTTATATGAAAAAAAAGGGAATAGAGACCGATCGGGGAAGAATCTATTTAAAGTATGGTGAACCAGAGAAAAAAGAAATAGAGAGTTTTGGTATCGATATTCGTCCTTATGAATATTGGTATTATTCCCAAACAAATTATTTCTATCTTTTTATGGATATTCATGGCGACGGCAATTACCTTCTGCTTTATACTAATGACCCAAAGGAAAATATTTATCCTAATTATGAAAAATATTTGAATTATGAAATAATGGAAAAATTAGGAATAAGAAAATGAGTAAAGTTTTAGTAGAGATTCATAAATTTTACGAAGTTTTTTGTAATCCAATTGATGAAATGAATTTTAAAGAAGGTGATTTTGTTTTGTTAAAGTTAAAGTTTGGTGAAGAATTAGGCAGAGTAAAAAGCTTTTTAGAAAACGAAGAAGAGGTTAAAGGAGTAATTTTAAGAAAAGCTGACCAAAAGGATATCTTAAAATATCTTCAAATAAGAGAGAAAGAAAGGGAATATTATAAAAGATTTGTCAATTTTCTCTATGATAAAGGAATGAACAATGTGATTCCAATCGCCTGTTATTATTCTTTTGATGAGAAAAGGTTAATTTGTTATGCCATTAGTAATAAAAAGATTGATTTAACAAGTATTCAAAAAGAGTTTGGAAAACTAATTGGTAAAAGGGCTTTTTTTATTTTACTACCGCCAAGAGAGACGATGGCAAAGATTGGTGGTTATGGACCTTGTGGCCGGAGATTATGTTGTGCCACCTTTTTAAAAGAACCGCCCCACGTGCAGTTAAGAACCGTAAGGATTCAAGGTTTGGAAGAAAAAAGAGAAAAAATTACTGGTTTCTGCGGTCGGCTTTTATGTTGTTTAGAGTTTGAAAAGGAGAGGTATGAAAAACAATAATCTAAAAATAATTGCTCAAAGGGAAGGGATAAGTTTAAAAGAATTAAAAGAAAAGATTAAAAAGGGAGAGGTGGTAGTTTTAAAAAATAGAAAGCGTAATATTATTGGTTGTGCTGTTGGTAAAGGTTTACCAACAAAAGTAAATGCCAATATTGGAACTTCTCCGGAGATTTGTGATATAGAAATAGAATTAAAAAAATTGAAGGTTGCTGAAGAAGCGGGAGCCGATACCATAATGGATTTATCAACCGGTGGCGATTTGGATGAGATAAGAAAGAGTTTAGTTGCTGCTGCCCAAATTCCTATCGGTAGTGTGCCCATTTATCAATTGCCTTATGAAGCAAGAAAAAATGATAAATCTTTTGTTGAATTAAAAGAAAAAGATTTCTTAAAAGTTATTGAGAAACATTTTCGGGATGGTATTGATTTTGCTACTATTCATTGTGGAATAAATAAAAAAATACTAAAAGTTTTATATAAGAAAAAAAGAATCTGCGGTGTGGTTTCAAGGGGTGGTTCCTTAGTAATTGAATGGATGAAATATAATAATAAAGAAAACCCTTTGTACGAATATTTCGATGAAATTTTAGTAATGGCAAAGGAATACGATGTCTGTCTTTCTTTGGGTGATGGATTGCGTCCCGGTTCAATTTTGGATGCAACCGATGAACCGCAAATTTTTGAGTTATTGGTATTAGGAGAATTACAGGAAAGAGCACGAGAAAAAGGAGTGAAAGTAATGATTGAAGGTCCGGGGCATATTCCCCTTAATCATATTTATATTAATATTCTTTTGGAAAAAATTATTTGTCATAATGCTCCTTTTTATGTTCTTGGTCCTTTGGTAAGTGATATTGGACTTCCTTACGACCATTTTGTTGCGGGCATTGGTGGTGCCTTAGCCGCCTATTATGGTGCTGATTTTCTTTGTTATGTTACTCCTTCCGAACATTTAGGTTTACCAAAAATTGAGGATGTAAGAGAAGGAGTAATTATCACGAAATTGGCTGCCCATATTGCTGACATTGCCAAGGGAATTAAAAAGGCGATAGAACTTGATAAAGAACTTTCTATTGCCCGGGCAAGATTAGATTTTGAAAAAATGATTAGTTTAGCAATCAATCCCCAAAAGGCAAAAGAAATATATAATAGATACGGAGTAAAAAAAGATTTTTGCACAATGTGCGGAGAATTTTGTGCCTTGAAGAAATCAAGGGAGATATTTAAAAAGGAGTAAAAATGAAAAAATATCTTCTTTTAACGGTAGGGCCGGTTTATGTGCCCAAAAATTTATTAAAAAGAGCAAGCGATGATTTAATTTATCACCGGGAAGAAAAATTCCATAATTTATTATCTTCAGTAATTTCTCAATTACAAAAAATTTTGCTCACCAAAAATAAAATATTCATCTTCACTGCTTCCGGAACCGGCGCAATGGAGGCAGCGGTGAGTAATCTTTCACCCAAAATGGGTAAGGCATTAGTTGTTTCTTGCGGTCGGTTTGGTGAAAGGTGGCGAGAGATTTTAAGGTCCTTTAGTTATTATGTCGAGATTTTAAAAAGCGAACCCGGTAAATCTGTTGTTCCGGAGGAAGTAGAAAGAAAAATAAAACTTGATGATACTATAAAATATATTTTTACCACTTTAACCGATACATCCACCGGTGTAAAACAGGATATAAAAAATTTTGGCAGAATTGCCCGAGAAAATAACCGGCTTCTGATTGTTGATGGCATTTGTGGTATTGGTGCCGATGAGTTTTATTTTGATGATTTTTATTGTGATATTCTTTGTGGTGCCAGTCAAAAAGCCTTGGGCGGAATTCCGGGAATTTCTTTTTTGTGTGTCAACGAAAGAGCCTGGGAGATTATAAAAAAATCTAATACTTACCGATATTATTTCGATTTGTTAAATTATGAAAAATTCTTAAACAAAAAGGAAACTCCTTTTACACCCGCCATCAATACCCTTTATGTCTTTGATAATTGTTTAAAGAAAATAAACAAATTGGGAATAAAGAGATATTGGCAGAAGCACGCAATTAATGCCAATTTTGTAAGAAAAATTTTATTGAAAAATGATTTGGAATTATTTTCTCTTTCCCCCTCCAATGCTTTAACAATTATTCGAATGAAAGAAGGTATTGATAGCACCCAAATAATTAAAGAAATTAAAGAAAAAAGAGGAATTCTTTTTTCTAATGGTCAAGGAGATTTGAAAGGGAAAATTATCCGTTTTTCTCATATGGGATTTATTGATAGAAAAATTTTAAAAAGAGCATCGCAGGTGCTTATCAAAGAAATAAAAAAATATGAAAAGAAGATTGGCAAAATTGAAAGCGCTGTTGGAAAGTTATAGAAGAGTAATAATTGCTTTTTCCGGAGGTGTGGATTCTTCTTTATTACTCTTTTTGGCTCTAAAGGTATTAAAAAAAAACAATGTTTTTCCAGTAATTTTTCTTTCTCCCACTTATCCCCTTGACCATTTAAAAAGAGCAATAAAATTTCTGAACTCTTTTAAGATCGAGGGGATTTTTGTTTTTACTGAAGAATTAAAGGAAAAAAAATTTGTTCAAAATCCACCGGAGAGGTGCTATTACTGTAAAAAAGATGCCTATAAAAAACTTATTTTATTAAAAGATTTTTTAAAAGTTGATAAAATTATTGAAGGAACAAACTATTCCGATTTGAAAGATTTTCGTCCCGGTATCAAAGCATTAAAAGAGTTAAATATTGAAAGTCCCTATTTAAAGTTAAAAACAAGAAAAGAAGAGATAAGAAAAATGGCAAAAGAATTAAAAATCCCTAATTATGATTTACCCAGTTCGCCCTGCCTTTCTTCACGTATTGCTTATTATCAAGTAATTGACGAAGAGAAACTATCAAAAGTAGAAAAAGGAGAAGAGATTTTAAGAAAATTGGGATTAAGAGATTTTCGTTTGAGAATAATAGATAACTACGCTAAAATTGAGTTGAAAGGAGAAGAAGATTATTGGAAAATAATTAAGAACCGAAAAAAGATAGTTAATAATTTAAAGAAAATTGGTTTTTCTGAAATCCTTTTAGATTTGATGGGTTATCGGCCAATGGGATTACAATGGATTATGAAAAATTATTAAAAGATGTTAGAGATAAAAAGGTTTCAGTAAAAAAAGCGCTAAATATATTAAAAAATTTACCCTTTGTGGACAAAGAAATTGTTAAAATTGATACCCACCGCAGTTTAAGAAAGGGTGTTTGTGAGATAGTTTTTGGCGAAGGTAAATCAATTGAATATTTAAAAAAGATTATTCAAGAATATCAAAGAATTAAAGAAGATTGTATAATTACCCGCTTAGATAAAGAGAAGGCAGAGATTTTAAAAAGGGAATTTAAAGAAGGTATTTATTATGAGAAGGCAAGGATTTTTGTTTTATTATCTAAAAAGAGAAAAAGAAAAAAAGGAAATATATTAATAATCACAGCCGGCACTTCTGATATTCCTGTTGCGGAAGAAGCAAGGGTAATTTGTGAGATTTTAGGGAATAAAGTAGAAACAATCTATGATGTGGGTGTTGCGGGTATTCATCGTCTTCTTAATTATTATAACTGTTTAAGAAAAGCAAGAGTAATAATTGTTGTTGCTGGTATGGAAGGTGCTTTGGCAAGCATTGTTGGCGGGCTTATCGATAAACCGGTGATTGCAGTTCCTACTTCGGTTGGTTATGGTGCCCATTTTTCTGGTTTAGCACCTTTATTAACAATGTTAAATACCTGTGCGCCTGGAGTGTGTGTAGTAAATATCAATAATGGTTTTGGTGCTGGTTATTTAGCCCATTTGATTAACAATTTATGAAAATTCTCTATTTTGATATTCTAACAGGAATAAGCGGCGATATGGTTCTTTCCAGTCTTCTAAATCTTTTATCAAAAAAAGAGATAGAATATTTTAGAAAAGAATTTTCTCTTTTGAAATTACCAATAAAATTTGAAATTAAAAAAGTAAAAAAGAAAGAAATTTCTGCCTATCAAATAAAATTGATAAAAGAAAATAAAAGAAATTTCCAACCAAAGGATTTTATAAAAATAATAGAAAATTCCCAATTAAAAGAAGAGATAAAAAATCTTTCTCTAAGAATTCTAAACTCTTTAATCCAAGCCGAAAGCAAAATCCATTGTGAGAGAAAAAGATATGCCCATTTTCACGAACTTGGGGATTATGATACTTTATTGGATATCTGTGGCACAAGTATATTAATCAATATATTAAAACCAAAAAAGATTTATGCCAGTCCCGTAGTATTAGGAAAGAAAAAGGCATTTGCCACCTTAGAGATTTTAAAAGGAATACCGGTTTACGAACTTAATTACGATTACGAACTGACCACACCTACAGGTGCCGCAATTATCAAAAATCTGTGCGATGATTTTATTCCCTTACCTTTAATGAAAATCTATAAAATTGGCTATGGTGCGGGGTATTTTGATTTAGAGATACCTAATATTTTAAGGGTTATTTATGGTGAGTTATTAGAAAAAGAAAATAAGATTATTTTATTAGAAACAAATTTAGACCATTTACCACCCTTTATCTTTGAAAACTTATTTGATTTATTATTTAAAAATGGTGCTTTAGATGTTTTTATTACACCAATCTTTATGAAAAAGATGCGACCGGCTTATAAACTTTCTTGTTTAATACAAGAGAAAGACAAAGATAAAATTGTGAAAATAATCTTTTCGGAAACCGAAACTTTAGGAATTAGATATTATCCAGTTTTTCGGGATACCTTAAAAAGGGAAATTAAAGAGATAAAAACAAAATATGGAAAGATAAGAATAAAGGAAGCAGAAATTGAAGGCAAAATAATTAAAAATTGGGAATACGAAGATATAAAAAAGATTGCCCAAAAAAGAAAGATTCCATTAATTCAAATCTATAAAGAACTTTCTTTCTATCTTAAATAATGGATTTAGTCAATGAGTTAGCCATTAATTCCAGAAAGACAATTTTCAGTTTAGTTTATCCAGTAATCTTAGAAAATATCTTTCAAACAATAGTCCTTTTCTTCAATATGGTGATGTTAAGCCATTTAGGAACAACTGATTTGGCAGCAGCCGGTCTTGCCAATACAATTATCTTTGCCATTATTAATATCTTTTTGGGTTTTCAAATTGGTGCCACTTCTTTAATTGCCCAAGCAGTCGGTGCCAAAGATTTCAAAAAGGCAAAAGAACTCCTAAATTTTGTAATCTTCTTTGCCTTTCTTTTTGGTCTTTTAATTACCTTTATTTTATATCCTCTAAGAAGAAATTTAATGATTTTAATGGGAGCCGAAAAAGAAGTGGCAATTAAGGGAAGTGAATATCTTAATTTTATTATCCTTTTCCTTCTTTTTCGAATGATATTCTTAATCAATAATGGAATTTTAAGAGGATACGGTGATACAAAAACACCAATGTTAATCTCTTTAGCCTTCCAAATATTAACAATCATTCTTAACTATTTTTTAATATTCGGTATTTTCTTTTTTCCCTCTTTAGGAATTAAAGGTGCTGGTTTAGGAACCGGAATTGGTGGTTTAGGAGCAGCAATTTTATCATTAATTGTAATAAAAATGAAAATCAAAGAAAAAGTAAAGAAAATATTAAACTTTTCTTATTTTAAAGAGTTTATTAAAATAAGTTTGCCGGCGGCAAATGAACAACTTTTATTAAATCTTGGTTTTCTCATCTTTATAAGAATTGTTGCCAGTTTAGGGACAATCTCTTTAGCCGCCCATCAGATTGCCGTGAGAATAGAATCTCTTTCCTTTATGCCTGGCAGTGCCTTTGGTATTGTGGCAACTACCTTGGCTGGTCAAGCGTTTGGTGCTAAAAGAAAAGATTTGGTTGATTTTGCTATCAAAAAAACTTCTTTTTATTCTTTATTAATTATGTCAGCAATCGGTCTTTTATTTTTCTTTTTCCCGCGAAATTTAGTGGCAATTTTTAATCCCGAAGCATCGGTAAGAAGATTTGCTATTAATTTAGTAAGAATTGGTGCCTTTGAGCAGCCCCAGTTAGCATTATACTTTGTTTATGCCGGTGGTTTAAGAGGAATGGGTGATACTTTAAGCCCAATGATTGTCGCCTTACTCTCTACTTTCTTGATTAGGATTGGTTTAATCTATTTTTTAGCAATCTCTTTAAAATTGGGTATTTCCGGTGTTTGGTATGGCACAGTAATTGATTGGGCAATTCGGGCATTCTTACTTTTTCTATTCTATAAGAGAAAAAATTTAAATAAACCATTTAACTAAAAAGATTGTCTAATTAAATGGAGAAAAGAGAAGAAGAGTTTAATGAGATAGTAAAGATGTATTACGATAGAGTTTATAATCTATCAAAAAAAATCTTAAAAGACAACGAGAAAGCCTTTGATGCCACCCAAGAAATCTTTATCAAGGTTTATAAAAATCTTCACAAGTTTCAAGGTCGTTCAGAAATTTTTACTTGGCTATATCGGATTGCTGTTAATCATTGTCTATACCTTTTAAGAAAAGAGAAAAGCAAAGAGAGCGAAGAAGAAGTAGAATGGGAAAAGATTCCTTCGCCAATTGATATTGAAAAAGAATATGAGAATAAAAGATTAAAAGAACTGATTGAAAAATATTTAGATAAACTGGCACCCTTAGAAAAAACTGTTTTCTTGCTTTACCATTCCGATGGTTTAAAAATCAAAGAGATTTGTGAAGTTCTGAAACTAAAAGAAGGGACAATAAAATCATCCCTTTTTAATGCCCATAAAAAATTAGCAAGATTTTTAGAAAGAAAAATATGAAATGCGACCGTGAGAAAATTTTTAATTACCTATCAGACTTATTACCAGAAGAAGAGAAAAGAATAATTAAAGAACATTTAATTAACTGTTCCTTATGTCAGAAATATCAAAAGGAATTTCAGTTGATAAAAGAAGAAATTAATAAAAAAGAATATACTCCTTCCTTTTCCTTTTTCTATGAAAAGTTACAAGAAAGGATAAAAAAGAGAAAGAAGAAAAATTTTGTTTTGGCATCAACTTTAGCAAGTTTTCTTATTTTTATATTTTTCCTTTCCCTTCTTTTTTTAAAGGAAAGAAAAACCGAGATAGAAGAATATGTATTAGAAGAAAATTATGAAACAATGATTTATAATCTTTCTTCTCAGGAAGAAGAAAAAATTTTAAAAGAGTTAAGCAAAGAGATAAAAGAAGAAGGTTTGATTTTATTAGAAGAAAGATTAGTAGAAGAGAAAGAATATTACGATTTAATATTTAATTTAAAAAATGAAGAACTGGAATATTTAATAAAAAATCTAAATAAAAAGGGAGGTTAAAATGAAAGGAAAAAATATAAAGAAAATTTTTTTAATTCTTCCTTTATTAGTTTTTGCTCTCGCTATTTATTCTCAACCCTGTCCTTGCGAAAAGCATAATCCACCACCGCCCGAAGACCCCAAACCACTTGAAACATTAGAAAATTTAAGGATTTGGCGGCTAACCGAAGAGTTAAATCTTAGCGAAGAACAGATAAGCAAAATATTTCCCAAGTTAAAGAGAATAAGAGAATTGAAAGAAAAAAGAAAAGAAGAAAGGGATAAAGAGATTGAAAAACTCTCCGAACTTCTTGCAAAGAAAGTAAAACCTGATGAGATAAAAAAACAAGTTGACCTAATAAGAAATAACGATAAAAAACACCAAAGTGAATGCGAAAAAATCCAAGACGAAATATTTGCGATTTTAACACCCGAACAACAGGCAAAATATCTACTCTTTCATATTGGTTTTGAAGGCAAGATAAAGAAAATGCTTCGTAAAATGAAAGGCTGGAAAAAAGGCTTTTAAAAATATGTCAATATTAAAACAATAAAAGCGCCAAATTGATAAGCCTTTGATTTTCAATTACTTAAATTAATTTTCCAGTTTCCTGTATGGAAACTTTTTATTTCACAAAAATTTCTTATAAGTTATTGATATTAAATTACTTAAATAATTTTAGCAATGCGGATAGGGGGCTATCTACTATACTACCTTGGAGACTGCCTTAGGATCAATCTTTTTAGGTATTTTTTACAAATATTCAAACATTAATTAAGAAAGATTTTTACCTTTAAACTTATTGATTTTTATTTAAATATTTTATAAAATAGATAAATGAAAATAATCAAGGAGGTTTTATGAAAAAGATAACTTTATTTTCTATTATATTTATTTCTTTTTCTTTTGCTTATTATGATATTCTTTATCCCAATAGTTATCCGGGTTTAGATACTTTAAAATGGTGTAATATTGAACCTTATGGTGGTGGTTATACTGGCAGTGGTAAATATTTTGGTTTTGGTGTCAAATTAACTCCCAATTATTATCCGGCAATTATTAATGGTATCTATCATCGGGTCTTTCGGCTCTATCATCCGGCGATGCATATTAGGATTGTGGATGATGATGGTAGTGGTGGTGCGCCGCAGACTACTTTATTTTTCTTTGATACCTTGGCAACAAGTTATACCTTATCTTTTGTCTATCATCCGGTGCCGCCAAATTGCACTATTTGGGATGGTAGTTTCTATCTTTTTATCTTGAGTGGTTATGATACCACTTATGGTCTTAATTGGTTAAGGGATTCAAGTTTAAATGCTCCTTCGGGTATTCATTGGCGCCATCAACAAGGGGTTGGTTATTCTTTATTCTCACCAGCAACTGATATGCAGATGTGCGCGATTGTTGAATATCACGATGTTTCTTTAGATTCAATTGCTGGTTTACCTGATACCTGCTATCTTGATTCTATCTATCCGATTGATATCTGGACAAAAGAATGTGGCGGATTTTTTGAAAGGGAAGTTCCGATAGTTTTTAAACTAAATGAGATACCCATTGAAACTACTTATTTGACTCTGCCACCAAATAGCCGAATAAGAACAAGAATATTCTGGCGAGTAAACCTGCCAACTGGAAACTATTCAGCAAAGATTTATACTGCTTTGAGAAGTGATACAAGAAAGATAAACGATACAATTAGGTTAAATATCACAATAACCAGAGCGGTTGGTATTAAAGAAAAGGAGAAAGAGGTTAGTTTAAAGATTTATAATATCTTGGGAAAAAGAATAAATAACTCTATATCTTTAAGAAAGGGAATTTACTTTATTAAAGAAGAGAAAAAGATAAGAAAGAAGGTGATAATAAAATAATTAAATTATTTATGGGCGACTAATTCAGCGAGATATTTTAATATTTCGGTATGTCTTTTATCCATCTCCTCAATTATCCTTTCTAATCTTAAATTTCCTTCTTGAATTATTTTTTCCAATCTTTCGTTTCCCTCATTCATCATCTCTTGCGTTCTTTTTCATTATTTCTTCCAATCTTCTATTTCCCTCTTCAATTATTAATTTTGCTCGCATATCTTCGGTGTGGATTAATTTATCGGTTCTTTTAGAAAGATAAATGGCTAAAAAGATAGATAATAAGGCAATCACTACCGATAATATTCCCAAAACAAATGCCATACAAAATTATAATTATTTTATAAAATAAAGTCAAGAATATTGACTTAATAAATTTCCTTTCCATAATTAAATATGTGGCGTTATCTTTTATTTTTAATTTTCTTAACTATCTTTCTCTATTTTCTTATTGACAAATATTTTATTATCAGTGAAGAAGAGAAAGTAAAAAAAGTTATCCACGAGGCAAAGACTGCTTGTGAGAATGAAGATTTAGAGAAAATAAGCAAAATTCTTGATAAAAACTATTATGACAATTTTGGTCACAATTATGAGAGACTTTTAATAAGATTATATAATATCTTCAATCAATATGATGAGATAAAAATCTACTTTTTAAAAGAGCGAATAAAAGTAGATAATAGTTTAGCGGTCTGTAGTTTATCGGTGCGGGCAATCGGTTTGGCATTAGATATCAAAGAATACGAAGTCTTTTACAAAGACTTATTAACCTTATATTTAAAGAAAGATAATAATTGGCATATCTATTATGCCGAATAAGTTTGACATTATAAAAAAAATGGTTATAATTATATTATGAATTTTTTAAAAAAGGAGGAAGCAATGAAAAAAATCCTTTCTATTTTGATTTTTTCTTTTTTCCTTTTAAATGCCCAAGAATTGGAAACTCTTCTTCAAGTTGGACGCTGGCCAATTGACATTTGTTGGGATTCGGTTCATAACAAGGTATTTGTTGTTAATCAAGAAGCAACTTCGCGGGTTTGGGTAATCAATGGTGAAAACAATCAGATTATCGGCACAGTAGAAAATGTCGGCAATCAGGCACAAAAGATTGTCTTTAATCCCCGAACCAACAGAGTTTATGTTGGTAATTTATCAAGCAATAATGTTGCGGTAATTGATGCGATTAATAATAATTTAGTTACCTTAGTTGATGTTGGTGGTTCGGTTTTTGATTTAACCGTAGATATTAATAATAACTTAATTTGTGCTGCTACAAATAATGGAGTAGCAGTTATTGACCAGAATAATAATTTAATAAATCTTATTCCTGTCCAAGGAAATCCAGTAGGTATTTTTTATATTTCATCTACTGGTAAAGTATATTGCTTAGCCTCGCGGATGGGTCAAAATGGTTTTATGCATGTGATTGATGCGGCTAACGGTACTGTTGAAACTTCTGTGAATTTATTATTAGACCCCCAAACTGCCTGCTACAATCCAAATAATAATAAAATATATGTAAGCAATTACTCATCTAATCGGGTATCAATTATTCAATTACCTAATCACAATGTCTCTTCCGTGGTTGTTGGAACTGGTCCAAAAGGACTTGCCTATTCTTCTTCTAATAATATGATATATGTTGCCAATTCCGGTAGCAATAATATTTCTATAATTGATGGTAGCAGTAATAATGTAGTAGGAACAATTTCTAATATTCCTAATCCAACAGCAATTTTTTATAGTCCGGTTTCTAATCGCCTTTATGGGAATAGTTATAATGGTGATACAGTTTATATCATTAATCCCCAAAACAATTCAATTGTCCGACGTTTCCAAGTTGGTCAAGGAGTAAACAGATTTGCTCTAAACCGAACAAATCAAAGAGTTTATGCTACTATTAGTTGGGGTGATAAAGTGGCAATCTTCCGTGATATTGTTGCCATTGAAGAGATGAGTGATTATAAAATTAAAATATCTTCTTTTAATTCTAAAGAAATCTATTCAATTGATGGTAGAAAATATAATTCTTATCAACTAAAAAAGGGAGTTTATCTATTGAAAAGTAATAATACCTTTAAAAAGATTATAATATATTAATATTATTATTAATAAAATCCAACAACTAAAAGGAGGGGAAAATGAAAAAAATCTTTTTATTTATTTTAATTTTTTCCCTTTTAAAGACCGAAGAAATTCCACCTTTTGGCACAGTTGTTAATCAATGGCGAATAAGTTTAGCACCCTTTGGTGGTGGTGTTACCTGGTCAAAGAAAAATAATTCTTTTTATATCCTTACTTATTCCCAAAATATTCATCAATGTCGGATTTACCGTTTCTTTCCTGATAATCCTTCCCTTTCTTATGAAATTTCTTATTTAAATTACCCCAATTTTGATTCTACCTTTCCCGATTATTTTTATGGAATTGCTTATAATCAAGAAGAGCGATGTCTTTGGCATATTCAATATGTGGATTTAAGTCTGCCTCCCCGCTCAATTGCAGTAAAGATGCGAGAGATAAAACCTGATACCTTCCGATTTTATCAAAATCCATCAGATACCTGGTTTCTTTCTTCTATTGATTATGGAATCTTTGGTGATTTTGATTATTACCGAAATATTTATTACACTCCCAATCAAAACTCTACTAATAATTGGTATCTTTTAGATTTTGAAAGAAAAAGGGTTATTGGCAATAAAAATCTTGCTTATTTAGGTTGGTTGGCAAATTTTTTCTATGCAACCAATGATACACCGCAAGGAAGAGATACCTTTTGGATTTTAGGTGGAAATAGAAATTCTAATGTTTTAAATCAATATGATACCTTAGGAAATTTAAGAAGAAGTGCTAATATGCCCTCAGTAATTGTTGGTGGCGATATTTGGGAGCCCGAGAATTTAAATTTAGATTCCACTGTTTATATCTTCCTTTTAAGTTCTAACCCCACTTATCTTTATCAGGTTTCTTTAGGACTTTGCTGGCGAGACCTATTAAAAGTTCATGATATCTCACCAACTTCAATTATTTCTCCGCCTACCCTGATTGATTCGTCAGCAATAATTTCTCCCCAGATAAAAGTAAGAAATAATGGTGATTTTAATGAGAATTTCTCTTGCTATTTAAATATTGCCAATACCTATTTTGATAGTATCCGGATTAATAACTTACCGCCACGGAGAGAGACAACCTTTATCTTCTCTTCTTTACAAATGAATTTTCGCGATTCCATTTTAATAGTTGCCCGAACCTATTTAAGGGATGACCAATTTCCTCATAACGATACTATTAAAAGAATGATATTTGTTAGAGTGAAAGATGTTGGTGTTGAGAGTATTATTCTTCCTGAGACGATCGGAGTTGGCGAGACAATTAAAGTAAGAGCAAAGATTAAAAATTTCGGAAATACCAACAGTGGCTCTTTTACTACCCGCCTTTATCTCGACACTACCATTCTTGAACAATTAACTATTCCATCCCTTTCTCCCCAAGAAGAGACACTTATCTCTTTTTCCGAATTTACCCTTCCTTCTGGCGAATATTCAATCTCGGTTAACACTTATCTTTTAGGAGACCTAAATCCTAATAATAACCAAAGGATAAAAAGATTAATGGTAATTGGAATAAAAGAAGAAAAGAAAGATTTATTAAAAGAAGAGATAATAAAACTTTATGATCCAATTGGCAGGTTAATTTCTTTTAAAAAGAAGAAGGGAATATATTTCTTAAAGAAAAAGGATAAACTGATAAAAATTGTGATTTATTAAAACCCTTTTCTTAAAAAATTGGTGAGCAAATTTAGAAATTTTTAAGTCATTGAAAAATAAGGATAAAATTAAAATAAAAAAATAAAAATTTCTATTGACTTTTTTTTAGAATTTGTTATAATATATACAAATGAGGACTGGGCATAATGCCCAAATAATAGTTTTATGGTTAATTAGTAAGGGGTGGCTAATTAACCAAAAAGAAAATATTCACCCTAATAAAAAATTAGGTAAGGAGGTTTAAAATGAAAGGTAAATTATCAATCCTAATTTTACTTCTTGGTTTTGTTTATCTTTTTGCTGCTAATCCTTGGGACTTTATGATGCCACCGAAAGATGGAAAATTTTCACCTGATAGAACCCATCTTAATAAAACCTGCTCAATAAAGGCAGAAGTTAACTATCACGGAACTGACCAACCACCTTTCGGAACTGTTGTGCGGACATTTTATATCTCAACACCTACTTCCTATGCTGGTGGTGGAATAACTTGGGCAAAGGCAATAAATAAATTCTATCTCCTTCAATTCAGTTCCTCTTATGTTGATGGAATATATAAAGTTGATTTTGATTCACTAACAATCAGACAGGTTGTTATTCAAAACCGACCAAATTTTGGCGGTTCAACTGCTGACCTCTGGTGGGGAATTGCTTATAATGACCGAAGTGGCAATCTATGGGTAACAAGTGTCACCGATGCTTCTACTACTGCTCCTGGCTATGCAATCCAGTTAACAAAAATGGATGCCGATGGTGATACTTTTAGATGGATGGGAACGGCTGCTGATTCTTTTAATCTTTGGACATGTGAGGCAAACTATTGGTATGCTGGTATGGATTATTGTCCACAGAAAAGATATTTCTATATATCTAAGGCGTATTCTGCTTCCCAAAGAAGATGGTGGCAGGTTGATTTAGATAATAAGGAGATTAAAGGCTGGAAAGAAAATACGAGTTATATCTATGCGGAAAGAATGCAAAGTTGTTTCTATCGTCCATTATCAGCAGTGCCGCCTGGAACAGATACCTTCTGGGTTTTAACCGGTGGTTGGAACTCTGGTCAAATTAAACAGTTTGATACCAATGCCACCTTTATAAGAAGTGCTGCGGCTAATCCTTATTATTGTGCTGATATTGATATTTGGGAACCAACAAATATTGATTTAGATTCTACTGTCTATGCCTTTATGCAATTTTCCGTTTATGATGGTTCACAGGTTATTGTTCAACAGGTTTCTATGGGATTAAAATGGGGAGATGTTGTCAGGGTTCACGATGCCAAACCGACAGCAATCCTTTCACCTTCATTAAATATTGATACAACTGCCGCAATTACCCCAACTGTTAAGGTAAAAAATAGTGGTTCTTATACTGAATCATTCTGGACCTATTTCACAATTGAACATCCAACTGCTGGACTTCTTTATAGTGATTCCCTCTTCTTACAAGATATTCCCAGTGGTAAAGAGACATTACTCACTTATACTCCTTGGAATGCCCATATTCGCGATACAATATTAATAACTTTAAGGACCTATTTTGAAGGCGACGAATTTCAGAGAAACGATACTTTAAGACAGAAGACCTTTGTGAGAGTTTTAGATGCCGGTGTTGTTACAATTCTTGTGCCGAAACAAGATACAATTTTGAATGTTGGTGACCTTGTCCAGCCAAAAGCAATTGTTAAGAATTTTGGTAATGTGAATACGGGTAGTTTCAATCTCTGGTTTAGGATTGGCACAGTCTTTACTGAATTTGTTCAAGTGAGCGATTTAGCACCAGGTGAAGAAAGAGAGGTGAGTGCCAGTGGTGTTTGGGAAGCAGAAGGTGGTTCTTGGACTTGTCAAGTTAATACCGCTTTAACCAATGATATGAATCCAACAAATAATCTAAAACTCTCAAGATTTATTGTTGGTGAAGTTGATGTCGGTCCAACAAGGATTGTCTGGCCTGCTGGTATGGTTCAATGGGATACCTTAACTCCCAAACCAGTGACGGCAAAGATTAAGAATTATAGCGCCAATATTAGAGTATCCACCCAAGCAACCTTCCAGATTAGAAAAGGTGATTCCTTATATTTTGATGCAACAGTTTCTGTAAGCAATCTTGAGCCAGGTGAAGAGCGAGAAGTGACATTTGGTAATTTCTTGCCAAAAGATACCGGAGCCTATAATTCCCTTGTTTATACTATGTTAGCCGGTGACCGTAATCCCAGTAATGATACATTAAGAGGTTCCTTTGTTGTTACCAAAGTAGTGATTCCTGCTGGTTGGTCAAGAATGACTGATGTTAGTGGTGCAGCAAAACCAGTGAAGAGTGGCGGTGCTTTGTGTGCCCTTGGTGATAAAATCTATGCTTTGGTTGGTAATAATACAAGAGACCTAATGGTTTATGATGTGAATGCCAATACCTGGACAAAGAAGAGTGAAGTGCCGCTTTCTGGTCTCACAACAAAGAAAAAGAATGTTAAGAAAGGTGCTTCTATTTGCACGGATGGTGAAAATATCTATGTGATAAAGGGAAATAATACCCAAGAGTTCTGGCGCTATAAGATTGCCGTTGATTCCTGGAAAGAGTATCAAGTTGGCTTTTCAAAAGGAATTAAAGGAAGTTCCCAGGCATTTGATGGTGATTCCTTTATCTATGTCATTTGTGGTTCTTCTAATAATGAATGGAAGAGGTTTAACAGGTATACCGAGACCTTTGAAGCCTGCAATCCTGCCGCTTTACCGGCTGACAAATGGAAGACCGGTTCTTGGATTGTCTATGTTCCTGGTGAGACAGCAAGAATTTATGCTTTAAGGGTTGGTGGCAAGATAAATGAGTTCTATATGATACCGATTGGTGGCACAGCAGTTACGAAACCAGAGATGCCATTGGTTGGCTCAACTAATAAGAAGAAGAAGGCAAAGGAAGGAAGTGCTGGTGCCTATGTTCCTTCACAAGGTCGGATTTATGCCTTAAAAGGCGGTAATACCTTAGAATTCTTCTCCTTCAATACTGCTAACGATTCTTGGAAGATTGAATTAGATGTTGGTCAGCCAGCCGGCACACCAGCAAAGAAGGTGAAAGGTGGTGGTGCTTTAACTTATTCCGAAGCGGGCAATGGTGTCTTTGCCTTTGTCGGTAGTGGAACCAATGAATTCTGGTGCTTTGGCTTCAGTAGCGAATTGATGGCAAGCAAATCTTTGCCAACGGCTATTCAAGGAAATGTTCTTAATAATAAAGAGTTTGTATTAACCATAACACCAACAAGAGATTATCTAAAAGTCTCCTACACCTTACCAGTTAATACTAAAGCATCATTAAAGATTTACAATATCCTCGGTGAAATTGTCTACAATGCTACCAGTGATAAAGGTTCCTTTGTGATTGATAAAAAGAATTTTGCTACTGGTATTTACATTTTGAAATTTGTTGCCAATGAATATCGGGCAACCAAGAAATTAGTAATCCATTAAGGTTTGTCCAAAATCCCAAAAGGAGAGGCCGGGAATTTCTTTCCCGGCCTTTTTCTTTTTATTGATTTTTAAAAATTTTCTAATAAAATCTCTTAATGATAATTTTTTCTTTCTTTTTTTTAGGTTTTACCAATTTGGTTTATGAAATCCTTTGGCAAAAGAGGCTTATTTTAATTTTAGGAACAAATGCCTATTCTTTAATGGCAATCCTTTCTGCTATTATGGCGGGAATTGTTTTTGGTTCTTTTCTTTTTGGAAAAATTACTTCCCTTTTTCCTTATTTAAAAAGAAAAATATATTTCTTTATTATATTTTTTTCTGCTCTTCTTTCCTTTTTTATCACCTTAATTTTGGAGCCAAAATTCTTTTCTTCTCTTTCTTTTCCTTTAAGATTTTTCTTCTCTTTATTACTTCTTTTAATTCCCGCAACTTTTTTGGGTGGTTCTTTACCAGTGGTAAGCAGTATTTTAATAGATAAAGAAAGTGCGATCGGCAAAGAATTAGGGAAATTATATGGTTTAAATACCTTAGGTGGTGTTTTTGGTATTCTTTTTACTGGCTTTTTGGCGATTGAATTTTTAGGAATAAAACTTACTGCTCTTTTTACTTCTTTAATATTAATAATTCTCTCATTTTTTTTAAGAGATAAAAAATGAAAAAAGAAAAAAACTTAATCTATTTTGGATTTTTCTTATCAGGTTTTTCTGCCTTAGGTTATCAATTTCTTTGGGTTCGGGCATTAAGCACCTTCCTTATTAATACTACCTATTCCTTTTCTTTAATTCTTTTCACCTATCTTTTTGGTTTGGCATTAGGGAGTTTCTTGATCAGTAAAATAATTGAAAAGGTGAAAAATGAAAAAATTTTCTTATCAATTGTTGAATATGGAATCGGTTTTTTTAGTATTTTGGCATTATTCACTATCTACCATTTTCCAACACTAATTAAACTTTTTTCATTAAATCTTACAAGAGAATGGTTTTTTCTTTTAATTTTTACCTTCTTTCTTATTCTCTTATTAATCTTACCGCCGACAATCTTAATGGGAACGACCTATGCCTTAGGTATAAAAATTTTGACAAAGGATCATAGAGAAGTTGGCGAAAAAGCCGGTTTTTTACAAGGTTTTAATACCTTAGGAGCAATTTTGGGCTCTTTAATCACTGGTTTTTTATTGTTACCCCTATTTAAGACTATTGGTGCTGTTGCCTTTCTTTCTTCTTTAAACTTTCTTTTTGCCACTCTTCTTCTTTGGGAAAAATTTTCTTTTCGCTACTTATTAACTTTGCCTTTTCTTTTACCGCTCTTTATCGCCCTTTTCTTAAATAAACCGATTGTCCTTCCCTTAGATGTTAGGAATTATCAAAAATATTTAAAGATTCTTTTCTATTCAGAAAAACCATCAGGAACAGTAAGTGTTGTGGAAAATCCGAACGGCGAGCGAAGGATTTTTGTCAATGGCACCGAAGTGATTAGCACCGCCTATCCTGGTTTAAAAACTGTTAGATTAATGGGAATTTTACCAATTGTCTTTTCTCCCAATCCGGAAACCTGTTTAGTTATTGGTTACGGAATGGGAGTAACCACTTCTATTCTTAGCCAAAGTGAAGAGGTAAAATATATTGAAGCGGTTGAAATCTGTGAAGATGTGATTAAGGGAAGCGAATATTTTGAAGATTATAATCACGCTATTTATAAAGATAAAAAAGTTAGATTGATTGTTGATGATGGTCGGGCTTATCTAACAAAAATAAAGAAAAAATATGATGTGATAAGTTGTGACCCAACCCACCCAATTTTCGGCAGTGGCAATTTATACACGAAAGAATTTTTCCTTTTGGTAAAGGAACATTTAAAAGAAAATGGTATGGCTATCCAATACCTTCCCTTTTTCTCCTTAACCTTTCAAGATTTAGTGACAATTATCAATACCTTCCAAACAGTTTTTCCTAATACCTACCTTTTTCGTGGGCTTTCCCACGGAATTTTGGTTGGTTTTATGAAAGAGGCGAAATTAGATTATAATCTGGCTTTAAAAAGATTGATAAATTTACCAAATTTTTCCGATTTATTAACAGTTAATCTCACTAACCCTTTTGAAATCTTTTCCACAATTTTCTTAGATTCCTTAAAGATTGAAGAACTGACAAAAGAGCGGGAAATAAACTCTGATGATAAACCAATTGTTGAATTTCGCTCTTCCCGAGTTGCCCATCTTTTAAGAGAAACCTGGATAAATAATATGGATAGTTTAATCTCTTATCTTCCTGACCCTTATTATTTAACAAGAAAAATAATATTTTTAAATCCAATGAACGAAGAGATTTTTAATAATTTTTATAATTATCTTTATGCGGAGAAATATAAATTAAAGGGGATTATCTTAAAAACGATTGGTAAAAGAGAAAAAGAAGAGATTGCCCATTATATCTACGCCTTAAAAATTAACCCGCAAGATAAAGAGACAAAGATGCTTCTTTCCCAAATGATTCCCTATCAAGAGATACAAAAATTTTTGGAAAATAAATAGTTTGATTTTTTTAAATAATTTAATTATAATATTTTTTTAAAAAAGGAGGAATGATGAAAAAGATATTATTATTAACAATTTCTCTAACTTTTCTTTTTGGTGGTTGGATAAGACAGAATTCGCCAGTGATAAGAAATCTCTATTCCATCCATTTTCCTAATGATACCTTAATTGGCTTTATCGTTGGTGATTCCGGAACGATATTAAGAACAACCAATAGCGGTAATAATTGGCAATTGATGAATAGTAATGTGATTTTCAATTTAAGGGACGTCTGGTTTGTCAATAATGATACTGGTTATTGCTGTGGCGCTAATGGCACTGTTTTAAAGACAACCAATCGGGGATTGATCTGGAATTCGGTCGGTGGTTTTTCCTTCCAAACATTTTACACTATCTCTTTTCCGGAAAATAGTCAAGTTGGTTATGTTTTTGGTGCCAATGGTGAAGCCTATCGGACAATAGATGGTGGTTTAAATTGGGAGATGATGATGTTGGGTGTTAATGTTGCCATTTATGGTTCTTATTTTCTTAACAATAATCTTGGTTATATTATTGGTGAGCAAGGGACATTAATGAGAACCGAAGACGGTGGTAATGCCTGGTTTCCTTTACCATTACCAACAACCCAGACATTAAGAAGTATTTGGTTTGTTAATGAGACAACCGGCTATCTCTGTGGCAATAATGGTGTCATCTTTAAGACAACAAATGGCGGAAGGGAATGGCTAAATCTCAGTCTTTCTAATCCAACAATCCTTTATGGAATTATTTTCCCTTCATCTCCGGATACTGGTTATCTTTGTGGTCGCAGTGGCTTATTTGGTAGAACTTTTGATGGTCGGGTATGGGAGACCAATAATTTAAACGATACTGATTTCTTTGCCATTCATTTTCCAACTAACCAAGTTGGTTTTGTTTGTGGCAGAAATGGAATGATTTTAAAAACCTCTGATTATGGTAGTGTTGCAATTTTTGAAGATAAAAATAAAGTAAAAATATCCTATAAAAATAATTACTTTATTTTTAATCCATTAGGAGAAAAAGTAAATAAGATAAATAAGAAAGGTGTCTATTTCCTAAAAGGAAAGAATTATAAGAAAGTAGTTATTTTTTAATTAACCTTCTTTAATTTGGAAATTAAAAATTTTATTAAAGTTTTTAAAACCCTTGAAAAATAAGGGTAAAATGGATATTAAAATATTAAAATTTCCTATTGACTTTTTTTTAGAATTTGTTATAATATATACAAATGAGGACTGGGCATAATGCCCAAATAATAGTTTTTAGGTTAACCGGTAGGGGTGGCTGGTTAACTAAGAAAAAATATTCACCCTTTAATTAAAGTTTAAGGAGGTTGAAATGTTTAAGAAACTTTTAATCTTAGTATTGTTTACAGGTTTTATTTTTGCTTTACCACCAAAAGGAACTTCTTTGCCAGTTGCACCACCTGAGCCTCCTCCGCAGAAACTTCCTTGGGAACCTGATGTCTGCTTAACACCAGGTATGTCAGTTTATAACTATAGTTATTCTTATCTTTCTAACTGGGCAACCCATACGCCAAATAACCGGGTTTATGGTGTTTGGTATCGGACAACAACAGGTTATCCAGTGATTATGAGATGGTGGGACCAAAGTGGTAGTTGGTCGCCAGAAGAGACAGTAAACAAATGGACGCCTTCTTTTACTTATAGTTATTATCCAAGTGTTGCTGGTGATTCTAATAACAATGTCCATTTCATTTGGCGTGGTTATCTATCTACACCTGCTGGTTATTGGCTTTATTATCGAGCAAAACTTGCGAATGGTAACTATACCAACCCCTGCTCATTACCAACAAAAACTACAACTGTTTATTATCCAAAAATTGCTGGTGGCAAAGGTGATACTGCTCATACTGCCTTTTATGTCTATTGGGGTGGATATTACACAGTTGGTTATGCGAAGATTTATCCAAGTTATCCCACACCAACCGTTGTTGATATTGATACTGTTGCTCCTTGGGGATGGACTTCCCAATATTATCCCCATATTGCCGTTGACGGTCAAAACCGTGTCCATGTTGTCTGGTATGGTTATATAACAATTGGCTCTTCCTATTATAATATCTTTTATCGGATGAGAGATGCCAATGGTGTTTGGGGTGCAGTAGAAACAGTTTCTGTTTTTACATATAGTTATTATAACTATTATCCAAGGGTAGCAGTTGATGGTAATGGCAATGTCCATGTTGTTTGGATGGCATATACTTCTAATGATTATTACTATCATATTGCCCACCGGATGAAAACAAGCAGTGGTTGGGGTGATGTTACTATCTATCCAACTTCCACTACCTATTATTGGTATTATCCAACTTGT
>JBDRVN010000021.1:0-26454 GCA_039801885.1 Caldifarciminota bacterium | reverse complement strand
TGTTGTCCTTTGTGCCCATTATGATGCTATTTCTACTAATAATCCCTATCTCTTTGCTCCGGGTGCTGATGATAATGGTAGCGGAACGGCTACTCTGTTGGAAGTAATAAGGATTTTAAGTAATTATAATTTTGAAAAGACTATTAGGTTTATCTTCTTTTCCGGTGAGGAACAAGGGCTTTTGGGAAGTTATTATTATTGCAGTCTGGCAAAATATATTTATGAAGATAGCATAATTTCCGCAATCAATATTGATATGATTGGTTATTCGCTACCGGCAAGGGATTCCGCTTCAGTTATTGGCAAGCCAAATAATCCAAATTGTCAACCATTAGTAGATTATTTTATTAGTTGTGCTGATACCTATACCAATTTAAAATGTATCCGAGCGATTATTGACCGACCCCGTTCTGACCATGCCTCTTTTAATCGCTTTGGTTATATTGCCATTCAGATAAGAGAAAATTTGAATATTAATAATCCTTATTATCATACTACCGGTGATACAATTGGTGCTGGTTTTAACGACCTAAATTTGGTTTATGAGATAACCAAGGCAGCGATTGCTACCATTGCCTCATTAAGCAATCCAATTAGTTCGGTAATTTTACCAATTGCTAAAAACACAATTTATAATAATAAAAATACTATAAGAATTGCCTATAATCCTCTTGGTCAAAAAGTAAATAGTTTAAGAAAGAAAGGTATGTATTTTTTAAAAGATAATAGGCAATTTAAGAAAGTAGTTATCTTAAAATGAGAACTTATCTTTCAATAAATAGTAATTTAGAAATTCTCGCTATTATTTTCTCTTCTCTTTTTATTGGTTTTTTAGTTGGTGGTATTCCTTTTGGTTATCTAATTCCGAAGGTTTTTAAAAAGATTGATATTAGAAATTATGGTAGTAGAAATATTGGCTTTACCAATGTCTATCGGACATTAGGTTATTTATATGGGATACCGGTTTTAATATTAGATATTAGCAAGGGATTTCTTATCACCTATTTTTCAAAAGAACTTTCTTTATTACCTCTCTTGGTTGGTATCGGTGCTATTTTAGGTCATCTATTTACTCCCTATCTTCGTTTTCGTGGTGGCAAAGGAGTAGCAACTACGATTGGTGTTCTTTTGGCATTGGCACCAAAGAATCTTATCTTCTCCATCATTATCTTTTTAATAATCTTAATTATCTTTTCTTATATGTCTTTAGCCTCAATCTCTTTTGCTCTTTGTCTTCCCTTATCTTTTCTTATATTAAAGCCAAAAGATATTTTGATACCAATTTTTGTTATTATTATCAGTATTTTAATTATTTTGAAGCATCTTCCCAATATTAAAAGATTGATAAAAAAAGAGGAACCAAAATTTAGATTAAAAATAAAATGAATATTGGATTTGTTGGTGCTGGTCGTTGGGGCAGTGTTTTAATAAACCATTTGGCAAAAAAAAATAATAAGATTTTTGTTTATGATAAAAAGATTGATACCGAAAGATTTAAAAAAAGAAATATAAAAATTCTAAAAGATTTAAGAGAGATAAAAAATTGCTCCCTTATCTTCCTTACTACACCTTCTTATTCCTTAAGAGAAGTTTTGGGAAAATTAAAAGAAATAAATATAAGGCTCAAAACTATCTTTGTTTCTGGCATCAAAGGAATTGAAGAAGGAAGTTTAAAAAGGATGTCAGAAGTAGTTTCTGAATATTTCCCTTACAATCCGATTGCTGTCTTATGTGGACCAGGGATGCCGGAAGAAGTATCAGTAGGTATTCCTACTACTCTGGTTATTGCTTGTAAAGATAGAAAAATTGGTGAAAAACTCCAGAAGTTGCTTTCCTTTGATAACCTAAGGGTTTATTATCAAGATGATGTTATTGGCTGTGAGATTGGTGGCGCAATAAAGAATGTAATTGCTATTGCTGCTGGAATTTTAGATGGCAAAGATTTGGGGATAAATACTAAGTCAGCCTTGATTTCTCGAGGATTAGCAGAGATGATGCGGTTGGGAATAAAATTAGGTGCCTTACCTTTGACCTTTGCCGGACTTTCTGGTGTTGGCGATTTGATTGTCACCTGTTTCTCTAAATATTCCCGAAACTATCAATTAGGCTTTGCCTTAGGCAAAGGTGAAAAATTAGAAGAATTTTTAAAAAAGGAGAAAGGCGTGATTGAAGGGTATTATACTGCAAGAACTATTTATCAGTTAAAAGAAAAATATAATATCGAGATGCCGATTTGCGAAGGTATTTACCAAATTTTATTTTTGAAAAGAGATATTGACGAAGTTATTAAAAAATTATTAAAAAGAAGTTTAAAAGAAGAATTTTGGCAATGAAGAAAGGAGTTAAAATGAAAGAAAAAAAGTTATCTCCTTTAAAGGAAATAAGTAAAAAGTTAAAAATTAAAGATTCCCAACTTAAAAAATGGATAAAAGTCTTCAAAGTGGGTACAAAGAAAAAAGGGAAAGTTTATTTTGATGAAAGAGAAATAGCAAAGATAAAAGCGATTAAAGAACTTTTAAAAGAAGGCTATCCCCAAAAGAGTATCCAAAAAAATTTATTAAAAAAAATGAAAGAAAAGGAGAACGAAAGAAAAATAAAACAATCGTTAAAATTTTTGAATACTTTATATAAGGAACTTTTGGAAATAAAAAATATCTTAGAAAAGTAGGAGGGAAAAATGGCATACTTTATTTTAGTAGTTATTATAATTATTTTGCTCTCAATGGCAATCCGTATTTTAGCCGAATATGAAAGAGGAGTGGTTTTTCGTTTGGGAAGATTCCACAAAGTAAAAGGACCAGGTCTTATTTTATTAATCCCTTTTGTTGACCGGATGGTAAGAGTAAGTTTAAGGGTTGTTACTTTAGATGTTCCGCCGCAAGATGTGATTACCCGAGATAATATTTCAGTAAAGGTTAATGCGGTTGCCTATTTTAAAGTATTTGACCCACAAAAGGCAATAATTGAAGTTGAAAATTACTTATATGCCACTTCCCAAATTTCTCAGACTACTTTGAGAAGTGTTTTGGGTGAGTATGAACTTGATGACTTATTAACAAAAAGAGAGATGATTAACCAAAGATTACAAAAGATAATTGACCAACAGACTGATCCCTGGGGAATAAAAGTAACAATGGTAGAAATAAAACATGTTGATATTCCGGAAGAGATGAAAAGGGCGATTGCGCGACAAGCGGAAGCAGAAAGAGAGAGAAGAGCAAAAGTTATCCACGCGGATGGTGAATTACAGGCAGCCGCCAAATTAAGGGAAGCAGCAGAAATTCTTTCCCAAACGCCAGCTGCTTTACAACTTCGTTATTTAGGAACTTTAACTGAAATTGCTGCAGAAAAGAACTCAACAATAATCTTTCCTTTACCAATTGAAATTCTTTCGCTATTAAAACCGAAAGGATAAATTAAGACACTCGCTAACAAAATCCTTTATCTCTTTATAAAATCTTTCGCGCGAAAATTTTAAAGCGTTTTCTCGGCATTTTTCGGGAGAGAAAGATAAATTCTCAAAATCTTTAATTGCCTTAATTAACGCCTCTTTTGTTTGCGGATAGAAAAATATTCCGGTTTCCTTCTCAATAACTGTCTCTAAGGCACCACCTTTTTTATAAGCAATTACCGGACTGCCACAAGCCTGGGCTTCTAAAGAAACAATCCCTAAATCTTCCTCTTGAGGAAAAATTAATGCCCGACATTTATTATAATATTCCAAGAGCTTCTCATCAGGCTGCCAACCTAAAAACTCAATATTTTTATTAGCAATTTTTCTAAGTTTCACTTCTTCTGGACCGGTACCGATAATCTTCAATGATAGATTTAATTCATTAAAAACCTCAATTGCCAAATCTAATTTCTTATAAGGAACCAACGCCGAAACAATTAAAAAGAAATCCTCTCTTTTTTCATTTAAAAATTGATAAAAATTGGTATTTACGGGTGGATATATTACCTTTGCTTCTTTGCCATAATATTTTTTTATCTTATTGGCAATATTTTTTGAGTCAGCGATAAAAAAATCTACTCTTTGAGAGCTTTTAACATCCCATTTTCTCAAATAAGGACGAAAAACCTTTGCACCAATTTTAGTTATCAATTTTGCTTTTTTAAAATACTCATCAAACATATCCCAAATATATCTCATCGGGCTGAGACAGTAGCAAATATGAACTTGGTTTCTAAACTTCTTCACTCCCTTGGCAACACAATGACTGGAAGAAACGATTAAATCATAACCTTTTAGATTAAACTGTTCAATTAATTCAGGCATTATTGGTAGATAATAACGATAATTTTTTTCAATATTAGGAAGCTTTTGAAGAATAGAAGTTTTGATTTTCATCCGGTTAATAATTGGTGAAATTTTCTCTTTATTATAAACCAAGGTATAAAGAGTAGCATCCGGAAAAATTTCACACAATACTTCCAAAACTTTCTCACCGCCGCGCATACCGGTAAGCCAATCGTGAATTATTGCTACTTTCATATTTTAAAAATCAACCTTTCTAATAATTTAACTGTCTTCTTGGCTGTATTTTCCCATTTAAAAATTTTTGCCCTTTGGTATCCCTTTTTTATTAACTCTTCTCTTAATTTTTGATTTTCAAAAAGTAAAACAATTTTTTGGGCAATATCTTGTGGAGAATAAGGATTAAAATAGATGGCTCCTTCACCGCATCTTTCTTTTAAAACCGGAATGTCCGAACATAAAACCGGACACCCACAACTCATCGCCTCAATTGGCGGTATTCCTGCTCCCTCATGAAAAGAGGGAAAAACCAAACAAAAAGCATTTTTATAGTACGCTATCAATTCTTGGTCATTAACTTTATTAATAAATTTAACTCTTTTTTTAACCTCTGGTTTTATATTAATATTTACCTTCTCAAAAATTTTTCCTTCCGGAGCAATTACTATCGCATTTAAAGGGGTATTTTTATTAACAATTATCTCAAAAGCCAAAAGAAAATTAATTAAATTCTTCTTTTTAGCTAAAGAGCCAACATAAAGAAGATAATCTTTCTCTTTTATTTCAATAGATGTTAAGGGATTTTCAATAAAACCACCTTGAGAAATAGCAAAAATCTTATTTTTCACAAAAGAATATCTCTTTAAAATTAATCTCTTTTCACTTTCCGAGACAGTAATTATTGCCCAAGCGTATTTTAAAATAATTGGAATTATTATAGAGTAAAAGGCACGAAAAAGAAGATGATAATTTTCGGGAAAGTATTTAAAACCCAAATCATGAACAGTAACAATACCTTTTTTATTTAAAAACAGTGAAATTAAAGGAGCCGTATTCCCCAAACAGATAAAAACTTTGTTTCTCAAATAAATAGGAAACTCTAACTGTTCCCAAAAATGACCTTTTAGAAATCCAACTTTTTTTATTGGAATATATTTCAATTCCAATTTGTGAATAATATTTCTTGGTGCGAAAATTTTGAATTGAAACTTCTTCTTATCAATTTCTCCTTTTTCTATTAAAGAATCAATCTCTTTAACTAATTGATAAGCATATTTTTGGACACCTGTAATCTTTTGGGTTAAAAAACGGCCATTAATTATAATTTCCATATTTTATTAACTTACAACGGCAGTAATCTGATTTATTTATTAAAAAAGAAACATAATCAACCTTTTCTTTATCAATTTTTAAAACCTCCGCAATTTGCCAAGCTGCCAATCCTTTTTCTAAACCATATAAAATTAAATCTAAATCTTCGTAATCTAATCCAATCACTTCTTCATCAAAAATACCGGGCAATAAATCAGGAGAAGGTTTCTTTTCTAAAATTTTTTTAGGTAATCCCAAATATTTATATAGTTCCTTTACCTGAGTTTTATATAACGATAAAAGAGGCATTATATCACAGGCGTCGTCACAACCATATTTTACAAAAAACCCAATTAAATATTCGGTTTTATTAGTACAACCAACAACTAATCGGTTTTCTAAATCAGCAAAAAGATATAATAATACCATTCTTAAACGATGTTTAAAACGATAATAAGTATTAATTTTCTTTATAATTTTATTCCATTTTTTATCTTCTCCATTCAAAGTAATAAGAAAGGAAGGTTTATTTTTTTCTTGGCGATATAATTGCGATAATTTTTTAACAATTATCGGCTTTATTTTTTTAGGAATTATTAATTTATTGAGAAAAAATAAGTTATAAATACTGAAATTTTTTAAATATTTTGTTATTTCAATAATTTTATATTTTATATTTAATTTTTGGGCAAACTGAATAGCATCTTCGATATTATCTTTATTACTATCAATTTCAGGCAAAATTAAGGCAAAAACATTTTTTTCACCCACTGCTTCCTTACAAAGATAAACGGTTAATGATGAATCAATCCCACCGCTCAAACCCAAAATTATTCCTTCCCTTTTGAAATTTTCACAACAATTTTTAATAAATTTTTTTAAAGATAAAAAAGTTATTTCTGGTTCAATCTTTAATCCTTCCTTTAAAATTTCTTTATTCACTTAATAATTATAATAAAATTTTGTTTATTGAAAAGTAAATATTTTCTTCTATAATTTTAAAAATTTTTATGTTTAAAATTGAAAAGTGGGAAGAACTAAAAAAGATTTTTTTTCAAAGTTTTCAATATTTCTTATCTTTAATTATTGTTAGATTTATAACTGCTCTAAACGGAATTTTCCTTGCCCGTTTTCTCTTGAGTGAAAAGTTTGGAATTTTTTCTAATATAAATCAACTAGCTATATTGCTTACATTTTTTGCCAGTTTCGGGTTGCCGACAATTATTACTAAATTTATCGCCCAAGCGAAGGAAAATAAAGTCTTACTAAATAAAATATTTAATACCGCTCAAATATTAATTTTTTTAACTATGGGTATAGTGATTATAATTTATTTTTTCTTATGTCCTTTTTTAGTTAACAAAGTATATCAGAAACCCTTTTTAATTAAATATTTTTATTTCATTATCTTTTTATCATTATTTCTTACTTTAAATAATTTTTGGATAGGTGTTCTTCAAGGGTTAAAACTAATAAAGATTATCTCTTTAATAAATATTTTTTATAATTTTGTAAGTTTTCCTCTAATCCTTTTTTTAGTAAGAAGATATGAAATTAGCGGCGGAATTTGGGCTCTCACAATAGCAAATTTTTTAGGTAGTGTATTATTTTTGTTCTCAATTAAGAAATATTTTTCTTTAAAATTAGTTCTTCAAAAAGATATTGCTAAAAATGTTTTGTCACTTACCTTTCCTGCCTTTTTATCAGGATTAGTTATGATGCCGGCGATGTGGATAGTAACTACCCGATTAGGAACTTCGAAAAATTTTTCGGAAGTTGCCTATTTTAATATCGCTAATACCTTTTTTCAACTTTTGCTTTTTGTACCCCTTGCTATCGGAATGCCTCTAATTCCTACCATCGCTGAAAATGTAGAAAATCCGGAAAAAATAAAAGTTTTTTTAAATAGAACAATAAATTATTTAAATTTCTTTTTATTTATTCTTCTTTTATTATTTTTTATTTTTTCTTCCAAAATAATTACCTTCTTATATGGAAATAATTATTTACCTGCCTTAAAACCTTTTATCTTTGTAGTCGGTGCTATTATCCCAACATCCATTGGTTACATTTTTGGGTATTATCTTTTAGGAACAGGTAAAATGTGGTGGGCAACTTTTTTTAATGCCCTTTGGTTTATTTTATTTGTTGGCTCTACTGTTTCTTTTACCTATAAGTTTGGTGCTTTGGGGGCAGGAATTAGTTTTTATATTGCTTATCTTTGTCAAGCTTTTTTAATGCTCCTTTATTTCAAAAATATTTTAACCAAACCTTTCTGGCTGTTAGCTAATTTGATTTTAATTTCACTCTTAGTTATTATTTTTTACAAATTAATATGAAAAAAATTCTCTTCTTGTGTGAACTTTTGCCTTTTCATACTATTGCTGGTCGTCCTTGGTTTTTAGCTCAAGCATTAAAGAAAAAAGGAGTTATCCCCATTTTTTTTGGTTTATCCCCTAATCCTTTAAAATATTTCAGCGAAAAAAAATATAATCCACAAAAATTTTGGGAAATATTTAAAATAAATCGGTATTATAAAGACGATTTTAAGTTTTTTTCATTACCTCGCTACCTACCTTTAAGATATGTAGGATTGCATAAATTTTACAATTCTTTTATCCTTCCTCAATTATTTTTTTTAAAATTTAAACATCTTTGTGAAGAGGCAATAATTTATACTCAAAATCCAATTTGGTTTTGGGTGATTAAAAAACTGAAAAAACAAATAATCATCTATGACCGAATCGATGATTTAAAGGTTTTTTTCCCTCTTCCTGAGACTAAAAATTTTTTTGAAAAAGTTGAGAAAGAATTATTAACAAAAACAACAATAATATTTTCTATTTGTAAAAATATTGAAGAAAATCTCAAAAAGAAATATTCAAAAACAAAAATTGTCCACCTTCCCAATGCTGTGCCTCAAGAATGGTATGAGATAATAAATAAGAAAATTGATAATTCAATCCTATTTCCTTCACAAAATTTCTATTTCAAAAGACCAATCATTGGATTTGTTGGGAGTTTATTTTGGTGGATAGATTTTAACTTGATTGAAAAATGCCTGCAGGAATTTTCTCAAGCTACTTTTTTATTTATTGGACCTTACAAAGAAGATACCAAAAGACTTCTTAAATATAAAAATTTATTTCTTTTGGGTCCTCGTCCTTATTCTTTAATACCTTATTATATAAATTTTTTTGACATATGTATTTTGCCGTTTAAAAAAGATGAAGTCGCTTATAATAGCGACCCGATCAAAATTTACGAATATTTAGCATTAGGGAAACCGGTAGTTTCAACTCCTATCGGTACCAGCGATGATAACCTCGACGAATTAGTATATTTTGCCCGAACGGATGAAGAATTTATAGTAAATATTAATAAAGCATTAAAAGAAAATAATCAATTTTTACAAGAAAAAAGGAGAGAGTATATTTTCCAGAATCATACTTGGGAAAAAAGAGCAGAAACTTTTATTAAAGTAATTTCTTCTTTTTAGTAATTCAATAAATAATAACTTTTAAAAGTTTTAACTAAATATTTTCGAAAAATATAAATCTTAATAGAAACTAATTTTTTGTCTTTCACTTCTCTTGTACCCATAAATTAAAAATTGCTAATAAAGATGCCAAAATTAAATTAAATCGATAGATTAAAAGAAAACCTGATTCAATACTAAGAATTATTAAAGAAATAAAAACCGAAAGCATTCCGATACTAACCCATTTTTGAAAGTTATTTTGGGAATTTTTAAAAACCTTAATAATATTTTTTAAAAAATAATAATAAATAGCTAAAAAAATTATAAAACCAATAATTCCAAATTTCCATAATAAGTTAATAAATAAACAGTCAACCCATGAAAATTTTAATTTTTTTCTCCAAGGCAATACGCCGGAATAAATACTTCCCAAACCAACACCGAAAATTGGATTTTTTTTAAATTGTTGAATCACTTCTCTTATACCAAAAACTCTTTCTAAAAGTGAAAGATCTGTTCGCAAGCTGACAAAGGCTTCTTGCCTTACCTTTATAAATTTTTTAAAATCCATTTTTTTTGTAAATAAAGAATAAATAATGAGAGATATCACTAAAAAAACAGAAAAAATATAAAAAATTTGTTTTAATTTTCTTTGTTGCCAAAAATAAATTATTAAAATTATGAAAACTGAAAAAGGAATTGTTATCCATAAAGCTCGGGTAAGAGAAATTATTACTGCTAAACTCATTGGGATTAAAGATAAACCTGCTAAAATTTTATATTTTGTTTTCTTACCAAAAATAATATAAGATATCAATAAAGGATAACCAATATTAAAAAGATGTTGCTGGTCAGTGGCATACCTTTTGATTTGAAAAGTAACCAAAAAAGGTACCGTATATTGTAAAGAAACTAAAACGGAGATAACAATAATTGAAATCACCAAAACTCTCTGCCATTTTTCTTCTTGAAAATAAATTAACACCAAAAAATAGAAGGCATAAAAAAATATAAGTAAAAAATCATCAATTGCTTGATATAAAGAATTGCCTAAAAAAATTCCATAAAAGAAAGAGAAACCGGTTAAGAAAAGAAAACTTAACAACAAATAATCGGTATTTGTTTTTAAATAATATCTTTCTTTCTTTTCCAATGCTAAAAAAGTTAAAAAAAGAAGCAAAAAGTAAGGAATTTCTTCTAATCTTAAAAAAATCCCTTTTCGAGAGGTTGGTTTCATTAAAAGAGAAGCAAAGAAAATAGTAAAAATAAGAAAAATTTTTAAACGATTTTTACCTAAGATAAGAAATAATAGAAAAAAAAGAACCAGAAATACTGGTAAAGAATAGATTAAATTATAATATAAGGAAATAGTCAAAAAAAACGATTGAAAAATTAAAAGTAAAAGAAAAAAGAGATTTTTAAATCTAATCTCAGCGGTTAAAAGGTGCTGGTTTTTTATTTGTGAATCCATAATAAAATTTTAAATATTCAATAATTCTTTTTGCTGCCTTACCGTCGCCGAAAGGATTTATTTTTTTTATCATTTGATTATATTTTTTTGAATTATTTATTAATCCCCTTACATCTTTTATTATATTCTCATAAGAAGTCCCCACCAATTTTGCTAATCCTTTTATCACCGCTTCTTTTCGCTCGGTTTTATTTCGCAATATCAGCACTGGGACATTAAAACTCGGTGCTTCCTCACAAATTCCTCCAGAATCAGTAAGGATTAAAAAGCTTTTTCCCATTAATTGTAATAATTCAAAGTAAGGTAAAGGTGACAAAAGATTTACTTGGGAGATATTTTTTAATTTATTATATATAACTTCTTTAACATTAGGATTTAAATGGACGGGAATATAAAATTTAAGAAAAGGATAAATTTCCGTTAACTTTTTTATTGCTTCGCAAACTTCCTCTAAGGGTTTTCCCCAATTCTCTCGTCGATGAATTGTAACTAAAATATTTTTTTCTTTTTTAATATTATTCTTTATTTTAAACTTCTTTTTAATTTTTAAAAGAGCATCGACCACGGTATTTCCGGTCACAAAAATTCTTTCTTTGGTAATATTTTCTTTTAAAAGATTTTCTTTTGCTATTTTCGTTGGAGCAAAATTAATATCGGCAAGGGGAGAGATTAAACGACGATTCATTTCTTCCGGATAAGGTTGAAATTTATCTTCGGTTCTTAATCCAGCTTCCACATGAGCAATTTTAATTTTTTCATAAAAAGCAAGTAAAGCACAGGCGAAAGCGGAAGTTGTGTCACCTTGGACAATTACTAAATCAGGATTTGTTTTTTTTAAATAAGGATAAAAACTTTTTAAAATTTTTTCTGTCACCAATCGAGGCGTCTGATTAGGTTCCATAATATTCAAATCGTAATCAACTCGAATTTTAAACAGCCTTAAAACTTCATCCAACATTTCCCGATGTTGAGCAGTAATACATATATAGCTTTCAAAAAATTTTTTATTATCTTTTTTTCTTATTTCTTGGATAATTGGTGCCAGTTTTATTGCCTCGGGTCTTGTTCCGAAAGCAAAAAGAATTTTAGGAATTTTCATTCTTTTCTTTTAAGAAGAAGTTCTCTTTTTAAAGTAGTAGCTGCTTCGGAAAGAAAGTCTTTAAGTGCTTTATTAGAATTTATATACTCTCTTGTAAATATAATTAAAATACTAAAAATTAATGAAAAGAAAAAACCAATAAGAACTAAAATTTTTTTCTTCGGAAAAGAAGGACGCTCAGGAATTTTAGCATAATCTAATATCGTAATTGTTGGAGTATCTTTTGCTTCCGTAAGCTTTGCTTGTTCATATTGTTGTTGTAACAAAAGATAGATTTCACCTTTTAACTTCCATTCCTGATATCTTTTTATATATTCACTAGCCACTGCTGGTAATTGCTCAAAAGGTGTCCCGAAACCCGGACCGAAACCTCCTAAACCATCTCCTTTTTCCATTTCCCTTAATTTCTCGCGAAATTTTTTAACTTCCACTATTAAATCTTGATAATAAGGGTTATCCGGTGAGGAAATGTCTCTCACCATCTCTAATTCTGCTTCTTTAACTATCAACTGGGATTTTAATTGGGCATAAGCATCTAATACCGATTTTAAGCCTTCTTCTAATTCTGGCAAATTATGTCTTTCTTGAAAAACTTTTAAAGACTCCCGAGCTTGGGCTAATTCTTTTTCTACTTTCTTTAATTGATTTTCTAAAAATATCCTTAAATATTTTCCCCTACTCATCATTGATTCTTTTAGAAAATTATCTAAAGCATAAATATAAGTATTTACCATATCACAGGCGAGATTTCTATCTTTTACTTCCACGCTAATCTTTATTACCATCTCTTCACTTTGAGAGACTTTTGTAATCTTATTTAAAAAATTAAGGGCATCTTCTAATCTTTTAAATTTATAAAAATTTGAAAATTTAGTATTATTAATCACATATTCGCCAATTGTCCTGCTTTTCAAAATTGCTACCAGGATATCACTTATATTCCAACTTCTTAACATTAATCGTTGAGTTGGTGAAGAGCCTGGTAAAACTGTTGAAAGGCTGTAAATTGTCGGTTCATCCGGCGGTGGCAAAATTTGACCGGTTGCTTTATATTTTCTAGGCAAAATAAAGGATAAAATTAAAGAAAAAAGGGTAATTATAAAAACATTCCAAAAAATAAATTTTCTTCCCCGAAACAAGATTAATAAATAATCCATTGAATTTATTTTAATAAAAATAATTCAAAAATCAATTTATTTTCATTATTGACTTTTTAAACATTTTATTTTATACTTTTTTAACTTGGAGGTGAAAAATGAAAAGAAATTATCTTATTATATTCTTATGTTTACCATTTTTTTTATTCTCTTATCAATTAAATCCTGATTATGCTCCTATTACTTCTTTCCACAAAACAAAAGAAATTTCTTTGGATTACAATGAGTGGCTCACCTTTGCTCCACTTCCTACTACTCGAGCCCATCAGATGACTGCTTTTTGTATAGTTAACGGTGAGAAAAAATGGTATTCCTTTGGTGGTTTCCAAGTATCTGGTGGCACAGTGCAAAATATTGTTTTAGAATATGATGTAAGAACAAATTCTTGGACAGAAAAGACACCAATGCCTACTGCCCGAGCAATCGGTCGTGCCGCTTATGTTGGCAAAACAGGAAAGATTTACGTAATCGGCGGTTGTCAAACTTTCGGAACAGGTCTTAACGTTGTGGAGATTTATGATCCGGCAAATAATAGTTGGAGCACTGGCACATCCATGCCCATTCCCAATCATGATTTTGGAATTGGTGTTTGGCGAGATTCTTTAATCTATGTAATCGGTGGCGGAAATTGGAGTTCGGGTTCTCCCCCAATAGCTTCAGTTTATATGTATGACCCATTTGCTAATAATTGGTACACCTGTACATCAATGCCTCAACCATTAGGTACACCAGGAGCAGGAATAATTGGTGATACAATTGTTGTTTCTACTGGTTATGGCTCTAGTGGTGCCACAAATATAACTATTATTGGCACAATTAATCCTGAAAATCCAACTCAAATTACTTGGACTACCGGTCCTTCTTGTCCTGGAGAAGCAAGATATCGGACAATCTGTGGTGTTTATAATGATGAACTCTTCTTAGTCGGCGGTAATGTCTCTGCTGGAGTCACTGCTGAAACTCGCTCCTATAATCCAAGAACAAACAGTTGGTCACAATGGGCAAATAAACCGACTGCTGTTTCTAATGTCTATGGAATTGCTGTCGACCCAACAGGTATGCTTTATATCGCTGGTGGATATACCGGAACTGGCTATGTAACTAATCACGAAGGACTTGATTTAAGACAATTTAATCATGATGTAGGAATAAGGAGAATTTCTCCCACTATTAGAACCCGGCCGAATGTAGAAACTCCTTTTATTGGTGTAGTGATGAATTATGGCTTAAATACAGAAACATTTGTCACTACTTTCTCTGTTTATGATTCAATTGGTGATACTTTATTAATCCAAAAGGATACGACTATCACATTATCATCAAGAGAGAGTTTATCTATTGAATTTGGAAGATTAATACCTCCCCCAGGAAAAGTTTATAAGATAACTGCTTTTACATCTTTACCTGGTGATGAAGACCCTTCAAACGATACTATGAAAACAAGAGTTGAAGTAAGGGTAGGAAGTGAACCTGATGGTTTTGGTTACATTTATGAATCAACGCAAGAACCTGATACTGTTACCTTTGTTTGGATTGACCCAACCTCTGGAACACCCCTTTCCGGTTGGTATCCAAGTGCTGATGATGGTTATGTTCAAACCACATTGCCTTTTCCGTTTAGATATTATGGGCAAACATTAAATACAATTTATGTATGTACCAATGGCTTCTTATCCGATTCAGCTGCTTATGCTTATTCTAATACCGGCTTTCCAACAGCAATTAGAAATCATATTTGTGGTTGGTGGGATGACCTTGATTTAAGAACATCTGGCACTGTTTATCAATATAATGACCCGCAGGGAAACTTTGTGGTTTTTGCTTGGGTAAATGTTCCAAGATATAATGCTCCCAGCGAAGTTGAAACTTTTGAAATTATTCTTTACCGGAACGGAGTGATTAGATTTAGCTATTTGAGTATGACCGGAATATTAAATTCTAATACTGTGGGTATCCAAGGGCTTTATGGTGCTAATCGTTGGTATCATCAATATAATTATAATGGTCAGCCGCCAAATCATATCGTAGACGATTCTGTTTCTATTATCTTCTATTATCCTCCTTATTTAAATATTGCTGAGGAAAAATATAAAAAAGTTATCAGCACTATTTATTCCTTACCAAAAGGAAGAGGAATTTGTGAAATCTATAATCTCAATGGCCAACTTGTAAACAAATTCTCCTTAGAAGAAAAAGAAATTAATCGAAAAGGCTTGAAAAAAGGAATCTACTTATTGAGATGGAAAGAAGGTAAAGAAGTTAAAAATTACAAACTAATCATTGCTCAATAATAAAAAGGAAGCCCGTCCTCAATTATTCTTTCTTAATGAGGGCGGGCTAAAATTTTTTATCAAATTTTTTAACCTTTCTTTTTTTATTTTTTCTTTTTTATTTACTAAAATTATTTCTAAATCTTTTTTAAATTCTTTTAACACCTGTAAACAGGCACCACAGGGATAGACAAAATCTTTTGTTGGTGTATAAATTATTAATTTTTGAAAATTTTTATCTCCTTCACTTATTGCCTTAAAAACTGCTACCCTTTCGGCACAAATAGTTAAAGAAAAAGAAACATTTTCAATATTCACACCAGAATAGATATTATTTTTAGTAACAAGAACCGCCGCAACCGAAAAATTAGAATAAGGAGAATAACTATTCTTTACAATTTCTTTTAATAAATCAATATATTTATTAATTTGTTTCATAATTTTTTAGTATTTTCATAAATAATTGAGCATTTTTCAGCATAGCATGATTATTGTTAAAAAAAGCGTAGACTTTTTTAGGTTTTTTCTCAACTATTTTTTTAGCAATATTTTCCAACTCTTTTTTAGAATAATCATAAGCATACCAAACATCTTTTCCATGAAATCTTATATAGATATAATCATTAGTTTTAATGATAACTTCACCAAAATCGGGAGCATCGATAGAAACCCACGTTATCTTTTTGTTTTCTGACCATTTATAATACTCCTCTTTAAACCATTTCTCATTTCTTACTTCCAAGGCAAACCTTTCTTTTAAATTTGTATACTCAATAAACTTTTCTATCTTATCAATACTTTTAGGAGTAAAATTTGGTGGCAATTGAAAAAGATAAAAATCAATATAATTATCGAGGGTTTTAAAAAGATTTATAAATCTTTCATAAAAAGAATAAGATTTTTCACTTAATCTGAAACGATGGGTAATTATCCGAGAAACCTTTATTATCCACCTTAAACTTTTACCTTTATTTGCCCAAGTTTTTATCTGATTAGGAAATGGGAACCGATAAAAAGAGACATTTAACTCCACAGCATTTAATTTAGAATTTTTAAGATACCAATCAAAAGTACCTTCTAAGTTCCAATCATAACACCAACCAGAGGTTCCTACATAAATTTCCATTAGTTAATGATAATTAAAATTAGAGATTTTTTCAAAATAGCAGAATATTAGATAACTTCCTATACAGTTCCCTATTTTATTAAAAAAATACCCTCCTTATATAAGACGAAAAAATACCCCTACCGGTTACCAAAAATTTAAAACAAAATTGACTTTAAATTTTTTTTAAATTATAATATTTAAGTGCGAGGATGGCGGAATTGGCAGACGCGCTGGATTTAGGATCCAGTCCCGTAAGGGGTGGGGGTTCAAATCCCCCTCCTCGCATAAAAGGAGTAAAAATTGAATGTTTCAATAACTAATAAAAATGATTATTTAAAAGAAGCTAATATTATTATTGAGAAGGAATCTGTTGAAAAAAAGATTGATGAAATATTAGAATTTTATAAAGATAAAATCGCTATCCCGGGTTTTAGAATTGGTAAAGCACCTAAAGAAATTATTTATAAAAAATTAAAAAAAGGGATTGACGAACTGGTAATTGAAAGATTAATTAATGAAACTTATGAAAACTTAATAAAAGAAAATGATTGGCAACTTGTCGGAGAAATAAAAATTTCTGAATACGAACTTACTCCCGAAAAAGAACTAAAATTTACTATTCTTTTAGAAGTAATTCCTGATTTTTCATTAAAGGAATATAAGGGAATTCCTATTAGAAAATTAGAAATAACCGGTTTTGATAAAGAATTTGAAGAAAAAGTTAAAACCCTGCAGGAAAAATGTGCTACCTATACCGAAATTGACCGACCAGCAAAGGAAGGAGATTTTCTTTTGATTGATTATTCTTTATTAGATGAAAATAATAACTTATTAGAAAAAAAAGAAAACCTATTAATAAAAATTGGTGATAGAAAAAATCATCCAGAAATTAATAAGAATTTAATAGGTGTTGAAAGTGGTAAAGAAATTTTAATAAAAGTAGATAATTATCAATATAAGATTTTTATCCGTTCAATCAGGGAACAACATCTTCCAGAAATTAATGAAAAATTTGCTCAAGAACTTGGCTTCGAAAATTTGAATGCTTTAAAAGAGGAAATTGAAAACGAAATCAATGAGGAAAGAGAAAGAATTCTTGAAGAAAACAATAAAAAAGAAGTGATTGAGTATTTACTTAACAACCATGAGTTTCAACCTCCTCCATCGCTTGTTAAAGAAAATTTTCAATTTTTTTTAGATAATTTAAATAAAAAGGAGAAAGATTTAACCGAAGATTTGAGAGAAAAACTCTTAAAGGAAGCAGAAAGAAGAGCAAAATTAAATTGTCTTTTATTAAAAATTGCTAAAAGAGAAAATATTGAAGTTAGTGAAGAAGAAATAGAAGAAAAACTAAAACAATTTGAAAACCTTGAGGAAGAAAAAATATATTTTTTTAAAAAAAGTGGTTATCTAAAAAGAGCAATTTTGGAAGAAAAAGTTTTAAAATTTTTAATAGACAACGCTAAAATAGTTGAAGATTAAAAGGAGGTTTAAAATGTATGTGCCAATTGTAATTGAACAGACCGCTCGTGGCGAAAGAGCTTATGATATTTATTCCCGGTTATTAAAAGAAAGGATAGTGTTTTTAGGTTCACCGGTAGACGATAATATTGCTAATTTAATTATTGCTCAACTTCTTTTTTTAGAGGCTGAAGATCCTGATAAAGATATTTATCTTTACATCAATTCTCCCGGTGGTTATGTCTCTTCGGGATTGGCAATCTATGATACAATGCAATATATTAAACCAAATATTGTGACTATCTGTATGGGTTTAGCCGCAAGCATTGCTGCTTTGCTATTGGCAGCAGGCACAAAAAGCAAAAGATATGCTTTGCCCAATTCCCGAATTATGATTCATCAACCAGAAATTCATGGGCTTTCTGGTCAAGCAACAGATATTATTATCCACGCTAAGGAAATTACTCGCTTAAAGGAACGCCTTAACTCTATTTTATCAATTCATACTGGCCAACCAAAGGAAAAAATCGAAAAAGATTCGGACCGAAATTTCTTTATGTCGCCGGAAGAGGCAAAAGAATACGGGATAATTGATGAAATAATTATAAAAAGAAAATAATGAGAGAAATCCGCTGTTCCTTTTGCGACCGACCCCAAGCAGTTTTAAAAAACATAATTGCAGGTAAAAAAGGTTATATTTGTGAAGACTGTGTTAGAATTTGTTATAATATATTAAAATCGCAAGAAAAAATCACAAATGATATTTTAACATTAAAACAAATTCCTACCCCAATCGAAATTAAAAAATTTTTAGATGAATATGTAATTGGTCAGGACCAAGCAAAAAAGATTATTTCTGTAGCTGTGTATAATCATTATAAAAGAATTATTGCTAATAAAACCGACATTGAAATAGAAAAAAGTAATATTCTTCTCGTTGGCCCAACCGGCGTGGGCAAAACATTAATTGCGGAAACTTTAGCAAAATTTTTAAAAGTGCCTTTTTCAATTTCTGATGCCACACCTTTAACCGAAGCCGGTTACGTTGGCGAAGATGTAGAAAATATTTTATTAAGACTAATTCAAGCAGCCGATTATAATATTCCTTTAGCTGAGATTGGAATCATCTACATTGATGAGATTGATAAAATTAGTAGGAAAAGTGATTCACCGTCAATTACTCGTGATGTCTCCGGTGAAGGTGTTCAACAAGCTCTGTTAAAAATTCTGGAGGGTACGATTGCTAATGTTCCGCCACAAGGCGGAAGAAAACATCCGGAGCAGTCTTATATTCAAATCAACACTCGAAATATTCTATTTATCGCTGGTGGTGCCTTTCATGGATTAGAAAAAATTATTGAAACAAGATTAAAACAACAAAGTATCGGATTTAAAGCCGAAATCTATTCGCAAAAAGAAAGAAAGCCAGACGAACTTCTTAGTTTAGTGGAACCAGAAGATTTAATAAAATATGGCTTAATCCCAGAATTTATCAGTCGATTTCCAGTAATTGCGCCTCTACATTCTTTGGATAAAAATGCCTTGATTGATATTCTAACTAAGCCAAAAAATGCTCTTCTTAGACAATACGAGAAAATTTTTGAAATGGAAGGAGTAAAATTAACATTTACATCAGAAGCCTTGGAAATTGTGGCAGAATGTGCTTTAAAGAAAAAGACCGGTGCTCGCGCTTTAAGGAGTATTTTAGAAAAAACAATGCTGGATATAATGTTTAACCTACCTAATATAAAAAATATTACTGAGTGTATCATCACTCCCGGAGTAATTTTAGGAAAAGAAAAACCAATTTTTATCGAAAATCAATATAAGAAGAAAAAAGCCTAATGCTCTTTCTTGTTTTATTTTTATTTACTCAATCAAAGGAATTAGAAATTTGGGCAAAAATTACTACTCAAGGGGTAAAAAGAAAAATTCCAATAACTATTGCCGATCTTAATATTGAAAAAGAATTAATTAATACTTATTCATCTTTTGCTCAAGAAATTAAAAAAATAATCATTAATGACTTAGATTTTTCTTTGTATTTTAAAATCTGTTATGCCGAAAGCAATAAAACATACTCGACTGATGAAAAGAAGATCGATTTCAAAGGCTGGCGAACTACCGGTGCCGATATTCTCATTTGTGGAGATATATTTTTAAAGAAAAAGAAAGTTTTTGTAAGAATTAAGTTATATGAATTAAACATCCAAAAATTAATTGCTAAAAAAGAATATGAATATTTTTCACAAATAAATTTAAGACATTTGGCTCATAAAATAAGCGATGATATAATTAAAATTTTAACCGGCAACGATGGCGTCTCCCAAACAAAAATTGCTTTTCTTGTTAAAAAGGGAGCGGGGAAAGAAATAATGATCTGCGATTACGATGGTTATAATCTCCAAAAATTAACCAATGATGGAAAATTAAAATTATCTCCCGATTGGTCAAAAAAAGGAGATAAAATTATCTATTCTGCCTATGATAATAACATTTTAAAAATTTACCTTTACGAGCTGAATACCCAAAAAACAAAACTCTTATACGGAGATAAAGGAATGTCGGCCACCCCAACTTTTTCATCAGATGATAAATACATTGCTTTTTCTATGGCTCAAGAAGGTAATATGAACATCTGTTTAATTTCTTCTACAGGTGGAAAACTACAAAAAATAACCTATACCTCTTCCGTAGCGGTTTCGCCCTCTTTTAGCCCTTCAGACAAACAAATTGTTTTTTGTTCTGATCGCTCGGGGACACCACAAATATATATCGTAAATATTGATGGAACAAATTTAACAAGATTAACCTATGAAGGAAGTTATAACACTTCACCAAATTGGTCACCCAAAGGTGATTTAATTGTCTATGTGGGTAGAACAAAAAATAATAAAAATCAAATTTTTTTAACGGATGTAAATGGATCTTTTACAAAACAGCTAACTTTTGAAGGCAATAATGAGGATCCTTATTTTTCATCCGATGGACTCCATATTGTTTTTTCTTCTGACCGCACTGGTTCTTGGGAGATATACACCATGCATTATGATGGTTCTAATCAAAAAAAGATAACAAATCTTGGAAACGCAACTTCTCCTACTTGGTCACCAATTTATAAATAAAATAATTTAAGATTTTTCTTTTTGGGTTAAATAAGCATAGATAAATTCGTCTATTTCACCATTCAAAACTGCTTCCACATTAGAAGTTTCGTAATTTGTTCGGTGATCTTTTACCAATTGGTAAGGAAATAAAATATAAGAACGGATTTGATAACCCCAAGCAATTTCCGTCTTTTTTTCCTCATATTTTTTCAATTTTTCTTTCTGTCTTTCTTCATAATATTTATATAATTTTATTTTCAAAAGTTTTAAAGCATTTTTTTTATTTAAAAATTGAGAACGTTCACTCTGGCAGTTTACTGTAATGCCTGTGGGGATATGAGTAATTCTCACCGCCGTTGCTACTTTATTAACATGTTGTCCTCCATGGCCCGAAGCCCGAAAAGTTTCAATTTTTAAATCTTTTTCGTCAATTTTAACTTCTATATCATCAATTTCCGGATAAACAAAAACCGAAGCAAAAGAAGTATGCCTTCTTTGATTAGCATCAAAAGGAGAAATTCTCACCAAACGATGAATGCCAATTTCTGATTTCAAAAAACCATAAGCATTAGGTGAGGTTATTTCAATAACTGCCTCTTTTATTCCTGCTTCTTCATTAGGTTTTAAATCTAATATTTCATATTTAAAATTCTTTCTCTCAAAGAACTTCAAATACATTCTTAATAACATCTCTGCCCAATCACAAGATTCCACACCACCAGCACCAGGATGAATAGTTAAAATCGCACCTTTTTTATCTATTTCTTCTTTAAAAAAAGAAGAAAACTCTAAATCTTTCAGTCGTTTTTCTAATAAGAAAATATTTCTATTAATCTCCTCAACCTCCCTGCTATCTTCTGAGAATAGCTCACTTATTTCTTCTAAATCTAATATTTCTTTTTTAAAAGAAGTAAATTCCTCTAAAGTCTTTTTTAGATTGCTAATTTTTTGGTTGATCTCTTGAACTTTTTTATTATCTAAAAAGGTTTGCGGATTGTTTAGCTCTTCTTGGAGTTTAACCAATTCCTTTTCTTTCTTTCCAATCTCAAAGAAACTCCTCTAAAAAGCTAATTTTCTCTTTCAATTCCTCAATTTTTTTCTTATTTATCTTCATCTTCCTTTCCCTCTTTCATCTTTTTAGTATATTTTCTCTTATATTTTTCCACTCTTCCCGCAGTATCAACAATTTTCTGCTTTCCGGTATATAGAGGATGACAGCGAGAACAAATTTCTACATTGATTTTTGATTTTGTTGAACGGGTAATAATTGTGTTACCACAAGCACACGTTATTATACACTCCCCATATTTGGGATGAATATCTTTTTTCATTTTTCCTCCTTATCCTTCACTCATTGCTTTTAAAAATTCCTGATTATTTTTTGTCATTTTCATTTTATCTAAAATAAACTCCATCATTTCTACTGGTGTCATTTCTGCCAACATTTTTCTTAAAATCCAAATTCTATTTAATTCAAATTCGCTTAAAAGTAATTCCTCCTTTCTAGTTCCTGACCGTTGCAGATCGATTGCCGGGAAAATTCTCCTATCCGCTAATTTTCTATCCAAAACCAATTCCATATTACCAGTTCCTTTAAATTCTTCAAAAATTACCTCATCCATCCGTGAGCCGGTTTCAATTAAAGCAGTAGCAATTATTGTTAAACTTCCTCCCTCTTCAATATTTCTTGCCGAACCAAAAAATTTCTTAGGTTTTTGTAAAGCATTGGAATCTAAACCGCCAGAAAGAGTTCTTCCTGAATGGGGTACTACTAAATTATGAGCTCTTGCTAAACGCGTTAGACTATCTAACAAAATAACTACATCTTTTTTTGCTTCAACCAATCTTTTTGCTTTTTCTAAAACGATATCGGCAACTTCCACATGCCTTTCGGGAACTTCGTCGAAGGTAGAACTAATCACTTCGGCTTTTACTGACCTTTCCATATCAGTAACTTCTTCCGGCCTTTCATCAATCAAAAGAATTATCAAATAGATTTCCGGATGATTTTCAACAATTGCATTGGCAATTTTTTGTAAAAGAACTGTTTTCCCTGCTCTTGGTGGTGAAACAATTAATCCTCTTTGACCTTTACCAATCGGAGTAAATAAATCAACTACTCTTAATGAAAAATCATTTTTAGACAGAATCTCTAAATGAATTCTTTCAGTGGGATATAAAGGAGTAAGTTCTTCAAAAGAAATTCTTTCAGCAATTTTTTCCGGAGATTGAAAATTTACTTCCTCAATTCTTAATAAGGCATAATATTTTTCACCATTTTTAAACTTGGGTGGCCGAGCAAAACCTTTGATAGTATCTCCAGTTTGTAAGCCGAATTTTTTAATTTGGGAAGGCGAAACATAAATATCGCTAGAACTTTTTAAATAACTATATTCTGGCGAACGTAAAAAACCGAAACCACCTTCTTCTAAAACCTCTAATACTCCGCCAATCGGAATTAATTTCTCTTCATCACCTTCTCCTTCTTTCTGTTTTGCCTCTGTTTCTAAAATAGAAAACACTAATTCTTGTTTTTTCTTCTCCTTAAAATCAGGAATACCTAATGCCTTAGCAATTTCTTGTAATTCCGAAACCTTTTTCTTCTTCAGTTCTTCAATATCCATTATCTCCTCCTTTTAAAACAAGTTTAAAATCAACTACTTTTTGGGGGTTAATAACTCCATTGATTTATATAAATATTTTAACAAAATTAAAGAAAAAATCAATCTCGTCGAAATACTTCGCTAACCGCCGTCAGTTTCGTTGGAAGATAATTTATAAAGAATTTTTTTATTTTATTCAAATTAGGTAAAAAATTTAAATAAAAATAACCAATTGGGAAAAATAAGAGAAAGGGAACTGTTAAAAATATCTGTTGAAACAAAACTGCAATAATACCCACAATTAAATAAAAAGTAAAAACAATTTCTAAATAATGAATAGAATTTTTAAAATTCAATATATAACCTTCTTTCACAAATTTTTTTTCTTCGGTAATTCCGTATTTTGGTGTGCGGATAAACTCAGAATTCAAGTTCAAAAGAGCTTCAAAAACAGCTATCGAATTGTTAATTGCTAAAGCCGCACCTAAAGACATCGCCATAATTATATATTTTATCTCTTTTTTCCAATTTGGTGTTAAATCCTTTTGAGTAATCAGGTAAAATAAAAAGAAAGAAAAAGCAGAAAAGAAAAAGAGCGGAAAATCAATCATTAAAATATGTTTAAAATTAAGCCCGTAACGAATAATTGCTGCTGGAAATGTAATAATTGTTAAAATCAACATTAAGGGGAAAGAGAAATTAGCAGTTAAATGGAAAAAAGATTCCAATTTTTGTCTAAAAGGAATTTTTGAATTTAATATTATTCCTAACATTTTCTTTGTTGTTTGCACACCTCCTTTTGCCCAACGATACTGTTGGACTTTAAAAGAATTGATTTCTATCGGCAATTCGGCACAAACAACATAATTAGGTAAATAAATAAATTTCCATCCTAAAAGTTGGGCGCGTAAGCTTATATCTAAATCTTCAGCTAAAGTTGAACCATCCCAACCACCGGTTTGTAATAATGTCTTTTTCCGCCAAATACCAGCAGTGCCATTAAAATTGAAAAACAAATTATTATAAGAACGAGCAATATGTTCAATTATAAAATGGCCATCTAATAATATTGCTTGTAAACGGGTTAATAAAGAATAATTCCTATTAATATGTCCCCATCGAGTTTGAACCATACCGACTTTTTCGTCAGTAAAATAATGGATAGTTTTTAATAAGAAATCCTTAGGCACAATAAAATCAGCATCAAAAACAGCGATAAAATCTCCTTCGGATTTCATTAAACCTTGTTGTAAAGCCCCAGCTTTATAACCCTCTCGATGGTTGCGATGAAAATATTTTATATTTATTCCTTTTTCTTGATATTTTTTCACTAATATTTTTAAAATTTCTTGGGTTTCGTCTGTGGAATCATCTAATATCTGAATTTCCAGTTTATCTTGCGGATAATCAATTTGACAAACAGAATTAATTAATCTTTCACAAACAAATTTCTCATTATAAATAGGTAGTTGAATGGTAACTTTTGGTAATTCTGAAAAATAAGTTCTTGGGTTTATTGTTTTTTTTCTTCCCTTCAAATACAAAAAAATCAGAAAGTATCGATGAATCCCATAAAGAGAGATAATCGCTAAAATTATAAAATAAAGAATTAAAATTGCCGTATCAAAGAGATTTAACATTAGTTTTTAATTATAATAAATTTTTTTAAAAAATCAAGCAATCCGATAATACAATAAAGTAAATAAAGCAATAATTCCATCTTTTGGTTTTATTTTTTTCCCAGCTTTCCGAGCTTGATAAGAAATTGGAATCTCAACAATCTTTATTTTTTTCTTTAATAATTTTGCTGTAATCTCCGGTTCAATTTCAAATCTTTTACTTTTTAAATTTAAAGAAACCATCATTTTCCTTGGCAAAACTTTATAACAAGTTTCCATATCACTTATTTTACTACCAAAAAAGAGATTGGTAAAAAAATTAAGTATTATATTCGCCAATCGACTTAGGAAAAGAAATTTACCACCGCCTTTAAATCGGGAACCATAAACCGCAATATTTTTCCCATATTTTAAAAAAGGCTTTATTAATTTTAAATAATCAAAAGGATTATATTCTAAATCAGCATCCTGGATAATAACAATATCACCGGTGGCTAATTTTAAACCAGCTCTAATTGCTGAACCTTTGCCTTGATTTCTATCAAAAAATATTGTTTTTATATCTTCAATATTTTTTAATATCTCTTTTGTTCGGTCGCAAGAACCATCATCAACTACTATTATTTCTTTTTCAATCGGCACTTTCTTTATTTCAAAAATAACTTTTTCAATGGTTTTTTCTTCATTATACACTGGAATAATTATCGAAACCTTCATAACATTTTTTCTATCTTATCAATAATTTTCATAACTTTTTCGGTTGGAATAATTTCTTTTATATTTTTATTAATTAAGGAATTTAAAAAAAATCTTAATTCCCAATATAGGGGCAATTTTTTATTAATTTTTTCAACCACTCTTTCTTCTCTTTTTTCCAGAAATTTCAAAATTGCTAAATTGTCATCAAGAATAATTTCCTTACCATCTGACTTAGCAATTATCATTCTTTCTTTTTCCTCTTGATTTTCTCCCCATCTACCAGAAATCTCTATTTCTTTGCTAACAGAGAAATTAAAATTTATAATCTTCTTTTCCACTTTTAAATCTATTTTATCGAATTCTTTACTAAATAAAAACAAAATTAAACTAACCTCATGAGGACCAAGGTCATAAAGAATATTCTTTGGGTCAGAAGAATTAAGAAAATTATTTGTTCTCCTAATTTTTAATTGCCAATTTTTATATTCACTTAAATATCTTTTAAATCGCCAAATTAAGGGATGATAAAGAAGAATATGACCAGTAAAGAGATTCAGTTTTTTCTTTCTTGCTAAATTGATTAATGAAAGGGCTTCTTTATAGGAAGTAGCTAAAGGTTTTTCAACAAAAAGATTAATATCGGATAATAAAAACTTATGAGCAATTTCATAATGAGTCTCATTAGGAGTAGCAATAATTACGGTATCCAATTTCATTCTTATTAAATCTTTATAATCATCGGTAACAATAATTTTTTCATCTAAATTTATATTCTTTTTATCACAAATAGCAAAAACCTCACAATCCGAA
>JBDRVN010000020.1:0-28401 GCA_039801885.1 Caldifarciminota bacterium | reverse complement strand
TTTAACTTATTGACCAAAAATAAATTTTATTTAAAATTCTTTTATGGCGGCGTAGCCAAGCAGCTAAGGCGGCGGTCTGCAAAACCGCTATTCCCGGGTGCAAATCCCGGCGCCGCCTCTTATCTTTATATATATATGGAAAGATATAAGAAGATAATTGAGGAGTTAAAAAAGAGAAACGGATTAGCACTAAAAGGCGGTGGCGAAGAGAGGATTCAAAAACAGCACGAAGCTGGCAAAATGACAGCGCGAGAAAGATTAGAAATTTTGTTAGATAAAGATAGTTTTCAGGAGATAGATAGATTAAGAGTTCATGATTGTGTAGAATTTGGTATGGATAAAAAGAAATTTTACGGAGATGCAGTGGTTACTGGTTTTGGTAAAATTAATGGAAGGAATGTGGCGGTTTTTTCTCAGGATTTTACGGTCTTTGGCGGCACCCTTTCCAAGGTTTTTGCCGAAAAAGTTTGTAAGATTATGGATTTGGCATTGGAGGTTGGTATTCCAATTATTGGTTTAAATGACTCCGGTGGAGCAAGAATTCAAGAAGGAGTTGCTTCTTTAGGAGGTTATGCTGAAATATTTTTAAGGAATACATTAGCATCCGGGGTTGTTCCTCAAATTTCAATAATAATGGGACCTTGTGCTGGTGGTGCAGTTTATTCGCCAGCCTTAACTGATTTTATTATTATGACCGAAAAGACAAGTTTTATGTTTATTACCGGTCCGGAGGTTATTAAGGCAGTAACGAGAGAAGAGGTTAGTATGGAAAAACTTGGTGGCGCCGATACCCATACGCAAGTTTCCGGCGTTGCTCATTTTAAAGGAAAGGATGACAGAGATTCATTGATGATCGCGAGGAAATTACTTTCTTATTTGCCTTTGAATTACAAAGAAAAACCATCAAGGATAGAAACTAATGATGACCCAAAAAGAAAGATACCACAAATTAAAGAAATGCTTCCTAGCGATCCAAGAAAATCTTATGATATGCTTCCAATAATTGAAGAGGTTGTTGATAAAGGAACATTTTTTGAAGTCCAAAAAGATTGGGCAAAAAATATTATTATTGGCTTTGCTCGAATGGATGGCGAGGTTGTTGGTATTGTTGCTAATCAACCAAAATATTTAGCCGGTTGTTTGGATATCAATGCCTCTATTAAAGCTGGAAGATTTGTAAGATTTTTGGATTGTTTTAATATTCCGATAATAACCTTTGTTGATGTCCCTGGTTTTTTGCCAGGCACTGCTCAGGAATATGGTGGAATAATTAGACATGGTTCAAAATTGTTATATGCTTATTGTGAAGCGACCGTACCTAAAATTACCGTAATTGTAAGAAAAGCCTATGGTGGTGCTTATGATGTTATGTCTTCTAAACATATTCGTGGTGATTTCAATTTTGCCTATCCAACAGCTGAGATCGCCGTAATGGGTGCCGAAGGAGCAGTAAATATTATATTTAAAAAAGATATAGAATCTGCAGAAAATAAAGAGGAAATGAGAAAAAAATTAGTTTTGGAATATGAAGAAAAGTTTAATAATCCCTTTAAGGCAGCAGAACTTGGTTATGTTGATGAAATTATAATGTTTGAAGATACAAGAGAGAAAATTATTTGGGCATTAGAATTATTAAAAAATAAGAAATTAGAAAATCCAAAGAAAAAACACGGTAATATTCCCTTATAATTATAATAAATTTTCTGGTAACCTTTGTCCCTTCTTTTTCGTAATAATATATATTAACCAGATTATTATAGGGAGTTATATAGGAGATAGTGTAGAATAATAAGCAATATTGATTTTTTAAAAATTTAGTTCTATACTTTAAAAAATAAAGAGAAAGGAGGGGTTTATGAAAAAGATTATTTTGTTTTTTTTATTATTCCCCTTATTTTATCTTCCCAAGAATTGGAAGGAATAATCTATCTGCCAGATAGTATCTGCGGAGTTATTAATCCTTACGTTCTTTTGTATAATCCTGTCCTTAATCAAATTTTGGTTGGCGGAAATAGCGGTAATTGTTTGATTGTGATTGATGGCAGAAGTTTAAATAAGATTCAGAAAATTCCGGTAGAAGGCGGTGTTATTGCTCTTCTCTATAACCTGTTGAGTAATAAAATATACTCATTAAATGTTGGTAGTTTAACAATTATTAATGCTAATAATAATCAGGTTATCAGGACAATTCCGTTAATAATGGGGGGACCAAACTATATTCTTTTAAATTCCCAAAATAATAAAATCTATATTTCTTACGAAGATGAATTGATTGTGATTGATGGCGTAAACGATGAGATTATCAATCAGTTATCTCTCTCTTATTACTGTAATGCCCTTACCTATGCGGAAAGGGAAAATAAAATCTATTGTGCTCTTGATAACGATTCGCTATTAGTAATTAATGGCGAAAATGATTCAATTATAAATGTAGTGCCCATTCCTTCTTATGTTTTTAAAATTTTTTATAACCAATTAAATAACTTTCTTTATCTAATTCATTATTCTGATACAATCTCAATTCTTGATTGTGTGAATGATTCAATTGTGAAGTTTATTATTGATACCTTAGAATACCCAATAGATGTTGCCTTTAATCATAATTTAAATAAATTATATATTTCTTATGGCTACTTTTGGCAGGAAACTCCTTTAATTTTAGTTATCTCTTGTTCCGAAGACTCAATTATAAAGTATATCTGGCAAGAAAATGGATATTATTCAAATCATCTTTTTTATAATCCATTAAATAATTCTCTTTATTCCTTAGATGATTATGGAATGAGAATTATTGATTGTGAAAATGATAGTGTTATTTTAAGAATAGATACCAGTTATTTTTATAATTATGGAATTTATAATCCAATTAATAACCATCTCTATCTTTCTCATCCGGGAAAGAATGGTGTTAAAATTATTGACGGTAATACTAACGATTCTCTTTGTTATATCTATCTTAGTTCTTCGCCCACTGCTTTATTTTACAACTCTTTAAGAAACAAACTTTATGTGGCTGACGTTTTGGGAAATATGATTTATGTAATCGATGGAATCAATAATCGGATAATCAAGAAAATTTCTAACGGTTCTTATCCTTGGAAGTTTGAGTATGTCGAAAGTGTTGATAAACTATATTGTGCCGACCGGAACGATTATCTTTCAGTAATTGATTGTGCCGTAGACACAGTTTTAAAAACTTTCTACGTTGGTAATTATCCAATTGATATGGTTTATGTAAGAGAAAATAATAAACTTTATGTCGCTAATCGTTTATCCGATGATATCACGGTAATTGATTGTGCTAATGATAGCATTCTCAAAAGATTTCTTTGCGGTGATTATCCAATTTCCTTAGCCTATTTTCCCGATAGTAATAAATTATATTGTGCTTGTCGGAGTGATAATAAAATAGCAGTTATTGACTGTTCTTTGGATACCGTAATAAAAGATATTATTGTTGGTAGAATGCCTTATCATTTAGTTTATAATCCTTTAATGAAGAAAATCTATTCAGCCAATTATTATCGGGATAGTTTAGCAATTGTTGATTGTCTCACTGATTCATTAATCAAAAAGATTGGTGTTGGTGATTATCCTTGGTTTTTAACTTATTATCCTTTAAATAATAAAATCTATTGTGCCAACCGAAACAGTGACGATATTTCAGTAATCGATTGTTATTTAGATAGTGTTATCAAAACAATTAATGTTGGCGACCGACCGACTAAAATGCTTTATAATCCAATAACCAATAAAATCTTTTGTACCAATACTTATAGTCAAAATGTTTCGGTGATTGATTGTCAAACTGATGAAGTAATAACAACAATACCGGTTGGTGTTAGTCCAGTAAGTTTGGCGTTTAATCCTTTGAGAAATAGAATCTATGTTGCCAATGAAGGTGGTTCAAGTGTTTCAATAATTCGTGATGAAGCAGTAGAAATTAAAGAGATTACCCAAGGAAAAATAAAACACTATTCAAATATTATCTCTTTAATAAAGAATAAAGAGACAAAGATTTATGATGTGAGCGGAAAACTTTTGGAAAAAGAAAATTTAAAGAAACTGAAAACCGGTATCTATTTTATTAAAATCGGAAAGAAGAACGAGAAATTTATAATTATAAAATAAAAATTTAACCTTCTATATCAGTTATTAATAAAATATCTAATATCTACGAAGATTAATATCCATAGACTTAGGAAGTTTATTAATAATACCTTTTGAAAGATTATTGACAATACGCCTTTGAAAATGAATAATAATATGCTTATGAGGCGGGATAATAACATACCTTTGAAAATTAATAATAAAACTTCTATGAAGACAATAATTAACATACTTTTTAAGACGAACAGAAGACGATAGGGAGAGGCGTTCCCTATCTTTATACTAAATTTAAGATAAATATTTGAAAATCAACGACTTATAATAAATTTTTGATTAAAAAATTTTGGCATGGGATACCAATTTTTAAATCCTTTTACATTTTTTATCTTTTTGACAAAAATTAATTATCTTTTATAATTGAAATGATGGAAAAAAAGAGATTAGAAGAATTACTTAAAAATTGGCAAAAGGTATATGAAGAGTCTGTTAAGAAATTACCGGAAAGAGAGAAAGAATTTAGTTTGTCTTCAAAAATTCCTATAAAACCGGTTTATACTCCTCTTGATTATGAGGTTGAGAAATATGAAGAGAAATTATCTTTACCGGGAATGTTTCCTTTTACCAGAGGTATTCATCCAACAATGTATCGTTCAAGGTTATGGACGATGAGACAATATGCCGGTTTTGGTACAGCCGAAGAGACGAATAAAAGATATCATTATCTTTTATCCCGAGGTCAGACAGGACTTTCTGTTGCCTTTGATTTGCCTACACAACTTGGTTATGATTCTGACCATCCAAGGGCAAAAGGTGAAATTGGTAAAGTTGGCGTTGCTATTTCTTCCTTAGCTGATATGGAAGTTCTTTTTAAAGGAATTGATTTAAATAAGATTTCTACTTCAATGACAATTAATGCTACTTGTTGTATTATCTTGGCAATGTATTATCTCTTGGCAGAAAAGCAAAGTGCTGATTTGAAAAATCTCAGTGGTACCGTGCAAAATGATATTTTAAAAGAATATATTGCTCGGGGTTGTTATATCTTTCCGCCAAGACCTTCAATGAGATTAGTAAGTGATATTATTATCTGGTGTAATGAGAATTTGCCAAGGTTTAATCCAATAAGTGTTTCCGGTTATCATATTAGAGAAGCAGGCGCAAATGCGGTTCAGGAGATTGCTTTTACTTTGGCGGATGGTTTGGAATATATTAAAGAGGTAGTTAATAAAGGAGTTGATGTAAATAAATTTGCTCCAAGAATTTCCTTTTTCTTTGCTGCCCATTCTAATATTTTGGAAGAAGTGGCAAAATTTCGGGCAGCAAGAAGATTATGGGCAAAAATTTTAAGAGAGAAATACAAAGCAAATGATGAGGCTTGTCGGCTAAGATTTCATACCCAAACTGGTGGCGTAACTTTAACTGCTCAACAGCCGGAGAATAATATTATCCGGGTTGCCTATCAGGCACTCGCGGCTGTTCTCGGGGGCACCCAAAGTCTTCATACTAATTCTTTTGATGAAGCCCTTTCTTTGCCAACAGAAAAGGCAGTAACAGTTGCTTTAAGAACCCAACAGATTTTAGCTTATGAAAGTGGTGTGGCTGATGTTTGTGATCCTTTGGCTGGTTCTTATTTTCTGGAAAGTTTAACTGATGATATTGAAAAACAAGCAGAAGAGATTATCAATGAGATTGAAAAAATTGGTGGTGCAACAAAAGCAGTGGAAATTGGTTATATTCAACAAAAAATAAATGAAAGTGCCTATGAATATCAAAAAGAGTTAGAAAGCGGCAAAAGGAAGGTTGTGGGTGTAAATTGTTTTCAAGAAGAAAAGAAAGAGAAATACGAAATCTTAAAAATTGATGAAGAATTAGAAAGAAAAAGGATTAAGGATTTAGAAGATTACAAAAAGAATCGCAACCAAATAAAATTAAAAGAGGCGCTTAAAAAATTAAAAGAAAGAGCACAAAGTGAAGAAAATATTATGCCGGCAGTTATTGAAGCAGTAAGAAATAACGCTACCTTGGGTGAGATTTCTGATGTTTTTCGGGAAGTTTTTGGTGAGTATCAATTAAAAATTTTTTAATCTGAATTATTAAAGGAGGTTTTCAATGAATGAAAATATTATTATCTGTCCAAATTGTAAGACAAAAATTAATGTGAGGGAAGTTCTGTATCAACAGGTTGAAGAAAGAATTAGAAGCAATTATGAGAAGCAATTAAATGAGAAAATTTTATTAGAAAAGGAGAAGCTGAGAAAGAGTTTAAAAGAAGAGATTGAAAAGGAACAACAAGAATTGATAAAAACTTTAAAAGCTGAATTGGAAGAGAAATCAAAGAAAATTAAAGAAATATATACTTTACAGGCAGAGCTGGAAAAATTAAAAAGAGAAAAAGAAGAGAGTGAGGCAAAGATTAAATTAGAGATGGAGAAAAAATTTTCGGAAAGATTAAACGAAGAAAAGAAGAGAATTCATAAACAGATAGAAGAAGAAATTTTTTTAAAATTAAAAGATAAAGACAAAATTATTGAGGATCTAAAAAATCAATTAGAAGAGGCAAAAAGAAAAGCAGAAGCAGGTTCAATTCAATTGAAAGGAGAGGTACAAGAGATTGAGATAGAAAGGATTTTAAAGAGTCTATATCCTACTGATGAAATATTGGAAATTAAAAAAGGCCAAAAGGGAGCCGATGTTTTACAAATTGTAATAAATAATCAAGGAAGAGAATGTGGTAAAATTTATTATGAGAGTAAAAGAACAAAAGAATTTAATTATGATTGGTTAAAAAAATTTAGGGAAGATAATTTAGAAATGAAGGCAGATATTTTAGTTTTAGTGACGGAGACTATGCCCGAAAAGGAAGATAAATTTTTCTTTAAAGATGGCGTTTGGATATGCAGTTTTTTTGAATTAAAACCCGTATCATTTATTTTACGACATTTTCTTTTGGAGATAGATAATATTGAAATAACTCAAAAAGGTAAAGAAACAAAAACGGAACTTTTGTATAATTATTTAACAAGCAATGAGTTTAAAAATCAATTTTTAGCAATTGTCGAAGGTTTCGTGGAATTACAAAAAAGTTATTTAGAAGAAAGAAGAAAAATGGAAGCTCTTTGGGCAAAGAGAGAAGAACAATTAAGAAAAATTTTAGATAATGCTGCTCGGTTTTATGGGAAAATCAAACAGATTGCCGGTAAGACCTTACCGGAAATTGAGATTTTTGAAGATAAAAAAGAATTGCCTTTATTATAAAGGAGGTTTAAAATGATAAAAAAAATATCCCATATTGCTATTGCGGTAAAAAATATTGAAGAAGCGAGGAGTTTTTATGAGGAAATACTTGGCTTAAAAATTGAAAAGATTGAAGAAGTTAAAGATAGGAAAGTAAAAGTAGCCTTTATTCCAATTGGTGAAACAAGGATTGAATTGGTTGAACCGATAAGTGAGGATTCGCCAATAAAAAAATTTTTAGAAGAAAGGGGCGGTGGTATCCATCATATTTGTTTTGAAATAAAAGAGATAGAAAAAGAAATGGCGAGATTGAAGGAAAAGGGAATAAGATTAACCAGTGATAAACCGGAGAAAGGGGCTGAAGGAAATCTTATCAGCTTTATTCATCCCAAAAGCACTTATGGAGTATTAATTGAATTGAATGAAAAAAAGGAGTAGATTATGGGTTATGTTACCGAAAAGAAATTAAAAGAAAAAACGGAAATTTGGTTAGAAAAAATTAAAGATTTTAATACTCATAAAATGGAAATAAGAAAAGATAAAGTTGCTTTATTAGTGATTGATATGCAATATTTCTTTTTAAAGGAAGATTCACCTACTTTTGTTGAAAGTGGTTTAGTGATTTTACCGACAATTAAAAATTTAATCGATACTTTTAGAAATATTGGAAGACCAGTAATTTTTACTAAGCATGTGCATCACCCTTCCTTTTTTGATTTAGGAATTATGGGTTGGTGGTGGCAGGGAAAATGTTTAGAAGGAAGTGAAGAGAGCGAGATTCATTTAGCAATTGCCCCTTTGCCTAAAGAAAAAGTTGTGTTAAAACACCGGTATTCAGCTTTTTATAATACTGATTTAGAAACTGTATTAAGATGTTTAAAAATAGAAGATTTAGTGATTTCCGGAATAATGACTAATATGTGCTGTGAGTCAACTGCTCGGGATGCTTATTTTCGGGATTATCGGGTTTTCTTTTTGGCGGATGGAACTGGAACAATTAATGAAGAGATGCATTTAGCAAGTTTATTAAATTTGGCTTATGGTTTTGCTTATGTTACCTCTTCTATCGAAATAATTAACCAATTAACTTGAATCAAGAAGATAAAGAATTAAAATTTTATGTTTCCCTAATCGCTGGCCTTTCAGCATTTCTTATTCCTTTTATGAGCTCTTCAATAAATATTGCCTTGCCGGCTATTAATAAAGAATTTAGGATGTCGCCAATTTTAGTAAGCTGGCTACCGACTATTTTCCTTTTATCTTCGGCAATTTTTCTTACTCCTTTTGGAAAGATTGCTGATGGTTATGGTAAGAAGAGAATATTTTTGTTAGGAATTATTATTTATACTATTACCTCTTTTTTCTCTTGCCTCTCTTTTTCTTCCCTTTTCTTTTTAATTGTTCGTTTTCTACAAGGTCTTGGAGCAGCGATGATTTTCAGCACAGCGATTGCTATTCTCTCTTTGTTTTTCCCAATTGGCGAAAGAGGTAAGGCATTAGGAATAAACGTTTCGGCAACTTATTTCGGTCTATCTTTTGGTCCTTTTTTGGGAGGAATTTTAACTCACTATTTTAATTGGCGAAGTATATTTATTTTTAATGGAATTATTGGTTTAATAATTATTTTTTTAACAATATTAAAATTAAAAATAAAAGAAAAAGAAATAAAATCTATTAAGTTTGATTATTGGGGATTTATTTTATATTCTCTGACAATTATTCCTGTTATGGTTGGTTTTTCATTTTTACCTAAATTAATTGGTTTTTTATTAATTTTTGTTGGGTTCTTTCTTTTATATCTCTTTATTCGCCATCAATTAAAAATCATTGAGCCAATATTGGATATAAAGCTTTTTAAAAATAATCCAGTTTTTACCTTTTCTAATTTGGCAGCGATGATTAATTATACTGCTACCTTTGGAATCAGCTTTCTTTTAAGTTTATATCTTCAATATTTAAGAAATTTTGATTCCTCAAAAACGGGTTTAATTTTAATTTCCCAGCCATTAACGATGGCGATCTTTTCGCCCTTTACAGGAATGCTTTCGGATCGAAAAGAACCAAGAATAATTGCTTCATTAGGAATGGCTTTAATTGCCTTTTCGCTTTTTTTATTAAGTTTCATCAACAAAGATTTAAAAATATTCTTTTTGATAATCTTGTTGTTTATTTTAGGATTTGGTTTTGCCCTTTTTTCTTCACCGAATACGAATGCGATAATGGGTTCTATCGAAAAAGATTTCTACGGACTTGGTTCAGCAATTTTGGCAACCATGAGGATTTTGGGACAAATGTTCAGTATGGGCATCATTATTTCAACTTTTGCTTTTGTTATTGGAGAAAAAAATTTTGATAAAAATAATTCCTTTTTGCTTTTGAAAAGTATGAGGATGATATTTTTCATTTTTGCTTTCTTGTGTTTCTGGGGAATTTTTGCTTCTTTAAAAAGAGGAAAAATGTTGAAAAATGACTAAAAAAAATTATAATTTAAAATGGGATTAAAAGTATTGTATAAACCGAAAAGCGAAATAGAAGCAATTACTATTCAAAGTTTTTTAGAAAGTATCGGTGTGAAGGCAGTTATCCGTTCTTATGATTTACCATATTTTGACGGAATTGCTAAGATGATGCGTACTGAATGGGGAGAGATTTTGGTTTTAGAAGAGGATTTTGAAAAGGCAAAAGAATTTTTAGAAGATTTTTTATCGCAGAAGAGTGATTAACCGCTTTTTTTTAACTAAGGTTTTTTTCTTTTTGGGAGTTATATTTTTAGTAATTTCTTTACTTATCTATCTTTCACCAAAATTAAAACTTTTTACCCTGCCAGGAGATATTATAATTAAAAGAGAGAATTTCCTCTTTTATTTTCCTATTGTTACTTCAATAATTCTTTCAATAATTTTAACAATTATTTTCTTTTTTATTTCTATTTTAAGGAGGTAAAATGAAAAGAAAATGGGTATATTTTCTTTCTGATAATTTAAATATCAAAGATACTGATAAGCTAAAAGAAATTCTTGGTGGCAAAGGAGCCGGTCTTTATCTTTTAGCCCAAATGGGCTTACCGGTGCCGTCAGCCTTTATTATATCTACTTCTGCTTGTCAGTATTATCTAAGAAATAAAAGATTTCCTGGGGGACTTTTAGAAGAGGTTTATTTAGGAATTAAATATTTAGAAAAAAGAACAGGAAAGAAATTCGGTGATAAAAATAATCCCTTGCTTATTTCTGTTAGAAGCGGTGCCAAATTTTCAATGCCCGGAATGATGGACACAGTTTTAAATTTAGGAATTAATGATGAAGTAGTTAAAGGTATAATTGAAAAGACAAATAATCCTGATTTTGCTTATGACATTTATAAAAGGTTCATTGAAATTTTTTCTGACGTAATATTTGGTATAAAAAGGGAAGAATTTTTAAAAATTTTTGGCGACGATAAAGAAAAGACCGTTGAGAAATATAAAGAACTTTTTTGGGAAAAAACAAAAAAAGAATTTCCTCAAGATCCTTACGAATGTTTAAAAAAAGCGATCGAAGGGGTTTTTAATTCTTGGAATAATCCGCGGGCTAAAGAGTACCGAAAAATTTATCAAATACCCGAAGATTTAGGAACGGCAGTAAATATTCAGACAATGGTTTTTGGTAATTGGAATGAAAAAAGTGGCACTGGAGTTCTTTTTACACGCAATGTTAAAAATGGCGAAAATAAGATTTATGGCGAATTTCTTTTTCAAGCCCAAGGCGAAGATTTGGTTGCCGGTCATGTTACACCTTTGCCTTTAGAAGTTTTAAAAGATAAGATGCCTGAGGTATATAGCAAATTGGAAAGATATGTAAAAAAATTAGAAAGAAAATTAAAAGATGTTCAGGATGTGGAATTTACGATTGAGGATGGCAAGCTATATTTTCTTCAGACGCGAGCAGCAAAAAGAACACCTTTGGCAGCAGTGAAAATTACTTGTGATATGGTGAAAGAAAAATTACTTACTAAAGAAGAAGCAATTATGAGAATTAGCAGCGAAGATATTGATTATTTTCTTCATCCTACCTTTGATCCTAATTATCCCTTAGAAATAATTACTAAAGGTAAACCAGCCTCTCCGGGTTGTGCTGTGGGTGAAATTGTTTTAACTGCAGAAAAAGCGATTGAAATGGCAAATCAAAATAAAAAAGTGATTTTGATAAGAGATTTTACAAAAGCTGATGATATTGCTGGAATGGCCAAGGCAGAAGGTTTTGTCACAACTACAGGTGGCGAAACTTCTCATGCTGCCGTTGTTGCTCGGGGTATGGGGAAACCTTGTGTTGTCGGTTGCTCAGATATTAATATTGATTTTGAAAAGAAAATATTAAAGATAAAAGATATAATCTTAAAAGAAGGCGACAAAATTTCGATCAATGGCACGCTTGGAGAAATTATAAGGGGTGAAGTTCCTTTAATAAAATCTGAATTTCCCGAAGAATTGAAACTTCTTTTATCTTGGGCTGAAGATGTTGCCAAGATGAAAGTGAGGGCAAATGCTGATACGCCACTAGATGCAGAAAATGCTAGAAAGATGGGAGCAAAAGGAATTGGACTTGTCCGAACTGAACATATGTTTTTTGCTTCAGAACGGATTAAATATGTTCAACTAATGATTTTGGCAGAAAATAAAGAAGAAAGAAGAGAAATTCTTTCTAAACTTTTACCCTTTCAAAAGAACGATTTTAAAGAATTATTTAGAGTGATGAATGGGCTCCCCGTAACTATCAGAACTCTTGATCCGCCTCTACATGAATTTTTGCCTCCGAGAGAAAAAACCGAAGCTGTTAATGAATTAACAAAGGAACTTAATGTTGATAGGCAAGTATTAATAAGAAAAATTGAAGAATTAGAAGAACATAATCCAATGATGGGATTAAGAGGATGTCGTTTAGGAATTATTTATCCTGAGATAACTGAGATGCAAATAAAAGCAATTTTTGAAGCTGCTTGCGAAGTTAAAAAAGAGGGTATAGAAGTTGATTTAGAAATTATGATTCCTTTGGTATCAATTTTAGAAGAATTTTTCTCGCAAAAAGAAATTATTGAAAAGATAAGTAAAGAAGTTTTTCAAGAAAAGAGTATCAAATTGGATTATAAAATTGGCACAATGATGGAAACTCCCCGGGCTTGTTTAATTGCTAAAGAATTAGCCAAATATGTTGACTTTTTTTCTTATGGAACTAATGATTTGACTCAATTTGTTTTTGGATTTTCGCGAGATGATTCAGTAAGATTTTTAATTCCTTATCAACAAAAGAGAATAATCAGTTTTGAACCTTTTAAAACAATCGATGAAGAAGGAGTTGGTTCTTTAATTATTACTTCTGTTAAGAATGCCAGAAAAATAAATAAAAATATTAAACTTGGCATCTGTGGTGAACACGGAGGAGATGAAAAGAGTATTTTATTTGCTCGGAAAATAGAAATGGATTATGTGAGTTGTAGTCCTTATCGGGTTCCCAAGGCAATATTGGCAGCTGCCCAAGCAGAGATTATTTTAAGAAAAAGAAAATTTAGCCAAATAACAACAAAATGAGAGAGTTGATTGTAAAAAATGAGAATAAAATCTTATTGATTATTTTAGATGGTTTAGGAGGGTTGCCGGTGGATGGAAAAACGGAGTTAGAAAAGGCAAAAACTCCTAATCTTGATGAGTTAACCAGTAAAAGTGAATTAGGATCGATAATTTCTGTCGATTACGGTATTACTCCTGGTTCTGGTCCAGGTCATTTGTCTTTATTTGGTTATGATCCGTTAGAAATCAAAATTGGTCGAGGAGTATTAGAAGCCTTGGGATTAGGTTTAAAATTAGACGAAAATACTTTAGCAATAAGGGGAAATTTTGCTACTTTTAAAAATGGTAAAATAATATCTCGAAGAGCCGGAAGGATAAATAGTGAAGAAAATAAAAGATTATGTGAGAAATTAAAAAAAACAATAAAATCTATTAAAGACTGTGAAATTGAATTTCATTCGGGAGTTGAGCATCGTTTTGTAATATTAATAAAAGGAGAAAATTTAAGTGAAGAAATAAAAGAAACGGATCCTCAAAAAGATGGTCTGCCACCTTATTTACCTGAACCTTTATTAGAAAGAAGTAAGAAAACAAGCGAAATTTTAAAAATTTTAATAGAAAAGGGTGCAGAAATATTAAAAGATGAAAAAGAAGCCAATTATTTTCTTTTACGTGGATATAGCAAGGTGCCAAAGATTGAAAATTTTTGTGAAAAGTATCAATTAAAAAGTTTAGCAATTGCTACTTACCCAATGTATAAAGGAATTGCTTCCTTAATTGGGATGGATGTTATAAAATCTTCTATCAGTAGTTGGGAAGAGGAGATAGAAGAGTTAAAAAGAAATTATGATAATTATGATTTTTTTTATCTCCATTTTAAAGAAATAGATACTGCTGGGGAAGATGGTGATTTTGAAAGAAAGGTTTTATTGATTGAAAAATTTGATTCTCTTTTGCCGGAAATTTTAAGGATTAATTTTTCTGTAATTGCTATTACCTCAGACCACTCAACGCCCGCCTTAATGAAAAGCCATTCTTGGCATCCTTCCCCATTTTTATTATATTCTTGTTTTTCTCGTAACAATGAGAAAGTAAAATTTTGTGAAAAAAGTTGTCAAAAAAGTAGTTTAGGAATTTTTAAAGCCACAAAAGTTCTTCCGCTTCTTTTGGCTTATTCTTTGCGTTTAAAGAAGTTTGGTGCCTAAAATTCCTTTTTCAATAAAGAATTAAGAAAATCCAAAAGAGAAAGATTTTTCTTTTTCATTTCTTCGTATTTTTGTTTTCTTATTTGGTGAATCAGTTTTAAGTTTTCATAAGGTCCAGAAACACCAGTAATTTCTTCCGGCATCCTCATTTCTGGTGTTTTTAAATAGCCAAATCTCTGGTTTACTTTTTTAAATCGGCGATAGAGAAATTCATTTGCTGAATAAGTGGTATCTATTGAGACAAAGATGTCCATTTCATTAACTGTGGCAATGGCAAAATGGCAGGCTGAGAACCCCATCTCGGGCACAAGAATTTTTTCTTCTAAATAAGCATTAGTTAATTCTGCAATATCTTCTGGATCAAATTCGCAAAGATATAATTTATATTTTTTAATCAAATTAAAAGTATTTTCTTTTAAGGGTGAAGGTAAGTAAGAAAGTTCTTCCAAAGTTAATAAAGAATAAAAGCCAAGGAAGTTGCCTTTTTCAATTTCGGAAAAGAGAGTTTCAATCGCCTTTGATTTAAACTCTTCAAAATAACTTGTAAAAATACTTACTGCTAAATAAAGTTTCAACCTCATAAATTAAATATTACAGCCTAAAAGATAAACTTTTTTATCTTTCTTTTTTATAGCATTTCTGGTGTCAAAAATGATTTGGGCATTTTCTAAAAGCCAATTATAATCATAAATAGAATGGTTGGTAACAATTAAGACACAGTTAATTTTTTTTAATAAATTTTTGTTTAATTTAACTGAGCGATATTCTTTTTTATTTACTTTTAAAATGGGAACATAGGGATCATTATAGTAAATCTTTTTTACCTTTCCTTCCAACAGAGAGATAATTTTAATTGCTGGTGAATTTCTTGTATCACTTACATCTTTTTTAAAGGCAGCTCCTAAAATAAGAATTTCCGCATCTTTTATTTTAATTTTATTCTGTCCCAAAATATCAAATAGTTTATTAACAACAAAAAAAGGCATATATTCATTCGTTTCAGCAGCTAATTCTATAAAATTTAAATGAAAATCATATTCTCTTGCCTTCCAGGAAAGATAATAAGGATCAACCAAAATACAATGACCACCAATCCCTGGTCCTGGATAAAAGGGCATAAAGCCAAAAGGTTTGGTAGCGGCGGCAGAGATTACCTCCCAGACATTTATATTTCCCATTCTTTCACATAAAAGGGTAAGTTCATTTACAAGAGCAATGTTTACGCTACGAAAAATATTTTCTAACAATTTTGCCATTTCCGCCACCTGTGGAGAAGAAACCGGGAACACGCTATTAACAATTTTCTCATAGAAGATTTTTGTTAGATAAGTACATTTTTCTGTTACCCCACCAACAACTACTGGCGTATTTTTTATTGTCCAGATTTTGTTTCCCGGATCGATCCTTTCGGGAGCAAAAGATAAAAAGTAATCTTTGCCAATTTTTAAGCCACTTTTATCTAAGAGTGGTTTTAAAACTTTTTCGGTAGTTTCTGGATAAGTGGTACTTCTGAGAATTATCAATTGTCCCTTTCTCATTCTCTTGCTAATTTCTTTTCCAGCATCAATAATATAAGAGATATCGGGATCTTTAGTCGGCGTAAAAGGAGTTGGAACAGTAATATTAATGACATCACATTCTTTTATTTTTTCATAAGTATTATAAGCCTTTAAGAAACCTTTTTTAATAAGCTTTTTAATCTCATCACTTTTTACATCTTCTAAATAACTTTCTCCTTTATTAATTTTGTCTATCTTTTTTTTATCAATATCAATGCCAATCACTTTAAAACCAGTTTCACCAATCGCAATTGCCAAAGGAAGACCCACATAACCAAGACCAATAATACCAACAACTGCTTTCTTTTTTAATATCTTTTCTTTTAGTTCCATATTAAAAAATTATTTTATCAAAACTCCGATATTGAATTGCTTCGGCAATATGACTTTCTTTAATTTTCTCTTCTCCTTCTAAATCAGCAATGGTTCTTGCTACCTTTAAGATCCGATCATAAGCTCTTGCCGAAAGACCAAATTTTTCCATTGCCAATTTTATTAAATTTTGACTTTTTTCACTTATTTCACAAAATTTTTTAATATCTTTATGGTCCATTTGGGAATTAGCAAATATTTGTCTTCTTTTCTTTAATCCTTTAAATCTTTCTAATTGGATTTTTTTTGCCTTTTCAACCCTTTCTCGGATTTCTTGGGAACCTTCGCCAGGTTCTTTTGAACTTAATTCTTCAAATTTTAATGAAGGAACTTCGATGTGGATATCAATTCTATCAAGAAGAGGACCAGAAGCCTTTTGACGATATTTTTTAACCGCCGTTATCGGACAGGTGCAATTCTTATAAAGATCACTAAAATAACCGCAAGGACAAGGATTCATTGCAGCAACCAGCATAAAACGAGAGGGATAAGATACGGTTAGTTTGCTTCGACCAATGGTAATGAAACCATCTTCTAACGGCTGTCTTAAAGATTCTAAAACATCCCGATGAAATTCGGGCAACTCATCTAAAAATAGCACTCCATTATGGGCCAACGAGACTTCTCCCGGCTTTGGAATGGCGCCACCACCAATAAGTCCTGCCTCAGAAATACTGTGATGAGGAGCCCGGAAAGGACGAGTAGCTATTAAAGATTGATTAGACGGAAGCAGTCCCGCAACACTGTGAATTTTTGTTGTTTCCAAGGCTTCCTCCAATTCCATTTTTGGTAAAATTGTTACCAATCTTCTTGCCAGCATTGTTTTGCCTGCTCCCGGTGGACCAATCATCAAAACATTATGACTACCGGCAGCCGCAATTTCTAATGCCCTTTTCGCATGGAGTTGCCCTTTTACATCAGCAAAGTCAATATTATATTCCGAATAAATATTAAAAATTTCATTAATATCTACTTTTGTTTTTTCCCAATTTAACGAACCGTTAAGAAAATTGATAACTTCATTTAGATGGGAAAAACCAAACACGGAGAGTTCTTTTACAATTGCTGCCTCTTGGGCATTTTCTTTGGGCAGGATAATTCCCGAAAAACCCAATTGTTTTGCCATCAAACTCATTGACAAAACTCCTTTTACCGGTCTTAATAAGCCGTCTAAAGCAAGTTCGCCAAGAACAATAAACTTTTCAAAATTTGGCTGCCTAATAATCCCAAAAGCTGAAAGAATACCACAGGCAATCGGTAAGTCAAAGGCGGCTCCTTCTTTTTTAATATCAGCAGGCGCCAAGTTAATTGTAATTTTCCTTAAAGGAAAGGGATAACCATTATTTTTGATTGCTGCTTGGACTCGGTGTTGAGATTCTTTTACTGCCGTATCTGGAAGGCCAACAATATTAATTCCCGGAAGTCCCATTGAAAGGTCAACTTCCACCGTTACTAAAAAGCCATCAATTCCATAAACCGAGGCTGAATAAAGTTTAGAAAGCATTTTTTATATGTTCAATTTGAAAGCCTTTATTATTTTTAGTTAAGCCAATAATATCAAATCTTATCTGTTTATCAAAAAATCCTTTTTCGCTTAAATAATTTAAAGCAACCATTTTTAACTTTTCAATTTTTCTTTGGTTAATTGTTAAGAGCGGTGAAAAAATATTTTTTCTTTTGCTTCTTACTTCAAAAAAAATTATCTCATTATCTTTTTCAGCAATGATATCAATTTCACCGAATTTTCGATAATAATTTTTTTCAAGGATTTTATAACCTTCTTTTGCTAAATAATTTAAGGCAAAATTTTCACTCTCTTTACCATTTAATTTTTCCATAAAATCTTTGATCTATAATAAAAAGAATTATTAATTTTTTATTATCTTGATATTTCTTTTTTTGGTGAGAAAGGGACATTAACTCTCTTTTTTTACTTCTTCACTTTTAACTTCGGTTGGTTCTTTTTTCTCTCCCTTTTCCAATTCTTCTTTGGTTACTGCTTTTTCCTTTTTCAATTTTAAACTCTTTCTTTCTCGTAAGTAATACAGTTTTGCCCTTCTTACCTTTGCCCTTTTTTTGATTTCAATTTTGGTAATCAAAGGAGAATATAAGGGAAAGATCCTTTCCACGCCGACACCGTAAGAAATTTTTCTTACCGTGAAGGTTTTACTTTCGTTTTTCCCGCGAATTGTTAACACAACTCCTTCAAAGACACCATGTTTTTGTGTATCCCCTTCAAAATATTTAAAATGAACCCTTATAGTATCACCAACTTTAAAATCAGGAATTTTCTTTTCCATAAAAAGTATTATAATAAAAGAAAAGATAAAGTCAATTAACTTTGGCAAATATGTTAAAAGACCATTAATTTTTAAAAGAAGAGGCGTCCAAAAATTAAAAATTCAAGAAGAGATTATATTAATTTCATTTTATAACGAAATTTGATAGACGATAATAACTATTTTATTTACTACCCCTTAGTTAATATGAATTTCTTAAATTTATTTTAAAAATTTAATAATAAAAAAACAAAAGAATTGTCAAAGTTTTTTAAATTTTCCCTATTGATAAAAATAATAAAGGAAAAAGAGTTTTTAATAACAGACAACGTTTTCTTAGTTAAATTACTTTAATTTATGAAAAATTGTTGATTTTATTTTTAAATTTAATATAATTTTTCTATGAAAAAAAAGTTTGCTTTTTATTGGGCCGCCTCTTGTGGAGGTTGCGAAATTGCCGTATTAGATATAAATGAAAAAATTTTGGATGTGATTAAAAATGCGGATATTCTTTTCTGGCCGGTAGCAGTTGATACCAAATATAAAGATGTAGAAAATTTGCCTGACGAGTATTTTGATTTCTGCTTTTTTAACGGCTCAATAAGAAATTCTGAACAGGAGCATTTGGCAAAACTTTTAAGAAAGAAATCAAGAGTGTTGGTTGCTTTTGGTTCCTGTGCCGTAGAAGGATGTATTCCAGGTTTGGCAAATTTATATCGCAGAGAAGATATTTTGAAAAGGGGATTTATTGAAACCGAATCAACTGATAATCCTAAAAAAGTTTTGCCCCAAAAGGAAATCTCTTATAACAGCGAAAAAATGGAATTACCAGAGTTTTATTCTCAAGTTTTCCCCCTGGATGAAATTTGTGAAGTTGATTACTATCTTCCGGGTTGTCCACCGCCGACTGGTTTAATTATTAATGCTATGGAAAAGATTTTTGCTAATGAAAATATACCCAAAAAAACCTATTTGGCTCCAACAAAATCTTTATGTGATACTTGTGAAAGAAATAAAACTTTTCCTAAAAAGATGCCAAAAATAAAAAGAATGATAGAAATTCAGCCTGACCCGAATACTTGTTTTTTAGAGCAAGGAATTATCTGTTTAGGACCGGCAACAAGAAGTGGTTGTAAAAATCTTTGTATCAATGCTAATTGGCCCTGTACCGGTTGTATGGGACCGACACCAGAAGTTTCTGACCAAGGCGCAAAGATGATTAGTGCTTTAACTTCTATTCTTTTACTAGATGAAGAAAAGAAAAACTACGAAGAATTTTATAAAATATTAGAAGAAGAGATAAAAAAAATAAAAGACCCAATAGGAACTTTCTATATGTACAGTTTAGCAAAAGCAATTCTTAACAAAAGGAGAGAAGGATGAAAAAGATTTCAATAGATCCAATTACCCGTTTAGAAGGTCATGGAAAAATAGAAATATTCTTAGAAAAGGGTAAGGTAAAAGATGTCTTTTTACAGGTACCAGAATTTCGGGGATTTGAAAAATTCTGTGAAGGTAGAAAAGGTGAGGATATGCCTCAATTGACTTCGCGGATTTGTGGTGTTTGTCCGGTTGCTCATCATTTTGCGGCTACGAAGGCATTAGATAGTGCTTATAATTGCGAAGTACCAATTAAGGCAAAAAAATTAAGAGAGTTGATGTATTGTGGTTATATCATTTATGACCATATTTTGCATTTCTATTTTCTTGGTGGTCCGGATTTTTTGGTTGGTAAAGATGCCCCAAAAGAGAAGAGGAATATTATTGGTGTAATCGAGAAGTATGGTGAACAAGTAGGGATGGAAGTAATTAAACACCGGGCGTATGGTCAGAAAATTACTGAAATTATTGGTGGCAAGGCAACCCATCCGGTTTGTGGTATTCCGGGTGGAGTAACAAAAGGAATAAGTGAAGAAGAGAGAAAAGAGATAGAAGAAATGGCGAAAAGTTGTGTTCAATTTTCCCTTTTTACATTAGAAATCTTTAAGAAAAATATCTTAGAGAATTACCAAGATTTATTTTTCAATAAGAATTTTGATTTGGAAGTATATAATATGGGGTTAGTTGACGATGATAAATGTTTAAATTTTTATGATGGAAAGGTAAGGGTAACAGCACCGGATAATTCCGAATACGCTTTATTTGAACCAAAAGAATATCTCAATTATATTGGTGAATATGTTTATGAATGGTCCTTTGTGAAATTTCCTTATTTGAAAAATATCGGTTTCAAAGGATTGATACCTTTAAAAGATAACGGACTTTATCGAGTCGGTCCGCTTGCTCGGTTGAATGTCTCAGAGAGTTTAAAGACAAAGGAAGCCCAAAAAGAGTTTGAGAATTTTTATAAAACCTACAATAAAAAACCGGTAAATAATATCTTTGCCTATCATTGGGCAAGGTTAATAGAGCTTCTTTATGCTTCCGAAAGGGCGTTAGAATTATCTTCGGATAAAGATATTATTGGTTACGAGGAAATAAGGAATTTTGATTTAAAAAAACCAAAAGATGGTGTGGGAATTGTAGAAGCAGCCCGAGGTACTTTAATTCATCATTATTTCTTAAATGAAGAAGGAATGATTGAAAAAGTAAATTTGATAGTGGCAACAACAAATAATAACGGTGCTTTAAATATCAGTTTAAAAATTGGTGCCCTTTCCGTAGAGGAATATTTAGATAAAGAAGATGAGAAATTATTAAACCAAATAGAGATGTTTTTCCGTGCTTATGACCCTTGTCTGGCTTGTGCTTCCCATAATTTGAAATTCCAAATTCTAAAAAAAGAAGAAAATAAAATAACCATAATATTTTAAAAGTTCTTAATATCCCTAAGTTAATTATTTTATAGTGATAATTATCTTCTTTTTTTCAATCCTAATTCTTGACATAGAAAAGGATTTTTGATAAAATATTGAAATTAATGATAAAAGGCAGAAGTTTAGCAATTATTGGTGCTCAATGGGGTGACGAAGGAAAAGGTAAGGTTGTTGATTTTTTTTGTCAGTATGCGGATGGCTGTGTCCGTTTTCAAGGCGGACCAAATGCTGGGCACACAGTTGTTTTTAACAATAAAAAAATAATTTTTCACCAATTACCCAGTGGCCTCATTCATTCCCACTTAAAAGGTTATATTGCCAGTGGTTGTGTAATTGATTTAGAAGTGCTAAAAAAGGAGATTCAAGAATTAGAAAATTTAGGGGTTGATATTAAAAATCGATTTTTTATTGATTACCGTTGTCATTTGATATTTCCTTTTCATAAAGAGATAGATAAAAAAAGGGAGGAAATAAAAAAAGGAATAAAAATTGGTACTACCCAAAAAGGGATTGGTCCTTCTTATGAGGATAAGTATCAAAGAGTGGGAATTAGAATTGGTGATTTGAAAGATTTTAATCTATTTTCTGAGAAATTAAAGCAAGAGTTTTTAAGAAAAAATTATCTTTTAATGGAAATATATGAAAGCTCTCCTCTTTCGGAAAAAGAATATTCAGATTTTATAGAAGAAAATAGAGATTTTTTTCTTTCTTTAATTACTGATGTCGCGAAAGAGGTTTATTATGAGTTAAAAAAAGGGAAAAAGATAATTTTTGAAGGTGCCCAAGGAACTTTGTTAGATATAAATTTTGGAACTTATCCCTATGTGACAAGTTCGCAGACAATTGCTGGTAGTATCTGTGGTCAGGTAGGTATTCCTTATAATTTAATTGATGAAGTTTGTGGTGTTGCCAAAGCTTATACAACGAGAGTTGGCGAAGGTCCTTTTCCTACCGAATTGACCGATGAAATTGGTAAATGTTTGCAAGAGAAAGGAAAGGAATTTGGAGCAACTACCGGTAGGAAAAGGAGATGCGGTTGGTTTGATTGTGGAATTATTAGATATGCAAAAAGGATTAATGGATTTGAGAGGTTGATTATTACTAAGATTGATATTCTTTCCGGTTTGAAAGAATTGAAAATTGCCAATGGTTATACTTATCAAGAAAAAGAGATTGATGAATTTGTACCGGAATTGGCTTATCATTTAAGACCAAAATATTTAACCTTAAAACCTTTTAACCAAGATTTTAGTAAGGTCAAAAATTATAAAGATTTAGATAAGGAAGTTTTGGAATTTTTAGAGACAGTTGAGAGATTGACCGGTTGTGAAATCTGGGCAGTCTCGACGGGTGAGAAAAGAGAAGATATAATCTTTAAGGATTAAAAATGTTATTACCCAGTAATAAAAGTAATAATAGAAATTCTTTATCCGTTGTTATTCCTGTTTATAACGAAGAGAAGGTTTTAAATTTATTGCACGAAGAGTTAAAAAAGGTTTTAGATTCTTTGAATATGGATTATGAGATTATTTATGTTGATGATGGTAGTATCGATAGTTCTTATTTAATTTTGAAGAAATTTGCCCAACAAGATGAACGGGTAAAAATAATTAGATTGGCAAGAAATTTTGGTCAGCAGGCAGCAGTAAGTTGTGGTTTGGAATATTGTAAAAAGGATGGTGTAGTGATAATGGATGCCGATATGCAGGACTCACCCAGTTTAATTAAAGATTTTGTGGGTTATTGGCAGAAGGGTTATGATATTGTTTATCATATAAGAAAAAAAAGATTGGGCGAACCTTTCTGGAAAGTTTTGGGAATGAAGATTTTTTATTTTTTACTTACCCGATTTTCTAATATTAATATCCCACCAAATGTTGGACTCTTTCGTCTGGTTGATAAAAAAGTAATTTGGGCATTAAGAAATCTTCAAGAAGAGAAAAAATTTCTGCCTGGTCTCTTTGCCTATGTTGGTTTTTCGCAAATTGGAATTGAAAGTGAAAGACCGGAAAGAAAAGGCGGTAAAAGTAAATCCTTTTTTAAATTGGCATCGCTGGCGATTGATGGTTTAATTAATTTTACCAGTTTGCCAATTAGATTAATTCAACTCTTTTCCTTATTTTTTATTTTCTTAACTTTTATTCTTTTTATTATTTTTCTTATTGGTAAAAATAAGTTAATTTTAATTTTTACACTCTCTTGTTTCTTTTTAAGTGTTCTTTTTATCTCTTTATCAATTGTTGGTGAATATCTTTTAAGAATCCATTTTGAATTGAAAAGAAGACCCCAATATGTTGTAAAAGAGACCCATAATATCTAATGAAATGAAAAAAAGAAAATCAATTTATCTTTTAATAATTATTATTTTAATTATTCTTTTCTATAAAGAAATTATCTTTAAAGAAAAATATTTGTGGGATGATATTTTATATCAATGGTATCCCTTTTTGACTTATTTGAAAGAAAGTGTGAAGAATTTTAAATTACCGGTTTGGAACCCCTATGTTTTTTCTGGTATGCCTTTTTTAAATGATATCCAATCGCAGGTTTTTTATCCTTTAAATTATTTCTTTCTTTTTCTTAACGGCTTTAAAAGTTTAACCTATTATCAAGTAGAGTTGATTGTAATTTTTCATATCTTTCTTCTCTTTCTTTTTTCTTTTATCTTCTTAAAGAGTTTAAAACTTGATGAGAAGCTTTCTTTTATTGGTTCCTTAATTTTAACCTTCTGTTCCTTTGTGACATTAAGGACGATTCAACTTGGTCCATTGGCAGTTTTTACCTATTTTCCAATTATCAGCTATTTTTTCTTTAAATTCTTAAAAGAAGATAAGATTAGTAAGAATGCTATTTATGGGGGAATTATCTTTGGTCTCTCTTTTTTGGCGGGCTACCCACAATTCTCATTATTTTTAATCTATAATCTTCTTTCTTATTTCCTTTTAAATATTATTATCAATAAAAAATTTAATCGCTTTCAATTTATTAATCTTTTTATCTTCTTTTTGGTTGGTTTGGGAATCGCAGTGGTTCAGTTTTATCCCAGTTATAAATATCTTCCTTTTACCGTTAGAAAAAAATTGACTTTTGAAGAAGCCAGTGATGGCTCTTTATCTTTTTTACAATTGATTAATATCTTCATTCCCAAGTTTTTTGGCAGTGTTAGTGGTGAAATGAGTGATTCCATACCTTATTGGCTTTATCAATTTGGTCATTATTATTGGGAGGCAGGAATTTATTTCGGAGTTCTTCCTTTCTTTTTTGCTCTTTATGGTTTAATCTATTCTAAAAGAAAAGAGAAATATCTCTTTTTTATTCCAGCAATTATTGCCCTTTTATTTGCTTTGGGTAAAAACTTTTTCTTATATAATTTACTTTTTAATATCCTACCAGGTTTAAAGCAGTTCCGTTTTCCTTCTCGGTTTTTAGCAATTTATACTTTTAATATGATAATCTTATCTACCTTGGGAATTGAAGCCTTTTTATTAAAAGATAAAGAGAAAAAGGGTTTTTATAAATTTCTAATTATCTTTCTAATAATCTCAGTAGTTCTCTTTTTAGTATTTAAAGGAAAGATTCCCGAAAGGTTTTATAAGAATAGCGAAAACCAATTTTTTATCTATCTTTTCTTTTTAATCCTCACAATTTTTATTTTCTTCTTTAAAACAAAGAAGATAACTGTTTATTTGATAATTATTGGTTTGATAATTTATCTTGATTTATTTATCTTCGGAACTAAATTTAGCAAATCACCAATTAGCGATGAAGATTATTATCCCTATACTACCTTGGTTAGGCAACTTCAATACGAAAGAGAAAAAGAATTTTTTAGGATAAATTCCCGAATAGATAGTTATATGATATTGAAAAGAAACGAAGGTTGTTTATGGAAATTAGAAATGTTAGAAGGTTATACTCCTTTAAATCTGGCTAATTTCTCAAGTTTTCATATTAATCGGGAGCGACGTAATGAACTTTTAAATGTAAAATATAAAATTAAAGTTGACCAAGGAAGAACAGAACTAATAAAAAATGAAAGTTATTTGGAAAGGGCAAGACTTTATTATGATTATATAGTTGTTAATGATGAAAAAGAGATTTTGGATTTGTTAAATTCTGATACCTTTGATATTTATAATAAAATAATATTGAAAAAAGATATTCCTAATTTCAATAAGATTAGCGAAAAAGATAAAATAGATAACTTTCTAAAAATTATTAAATACGATATCGATGAGATAGTTATCGAATTGGAAACCAATTATCCGGCAATCCTTTTACTTTCGGAAATCTATTATCCCGAATGGGAAGTAAAGGTTGATAATAAAAAAGAGGAAATATATGAGGCAAATTATCTTTTAAGGGCAGTGCCAGTAAAAGAAGGAAGGCATCTTGTAAGATTTTATTATAATAAGAAAAATATTTTAATTGGTTTAATTCTCTCTCTTATAACAATTGGTTTTGCTATCTTCCTTTTAACTTTTTTAGGCAAAAAGGACAAAAATTAGGGCTTTTTCTATCAGTATCAAGAATTGAATTGGAAAAGAACATAACACATTTGGGATTCTTACAATGTTCTAAATAGAAGAGATGACCGATTTCGTGGGTTGCCTCTTTTAAACTTCTTATAAAAAATAGCGATTCATTTTTTGGCTGGTTATAAAATTCTTCTCTTAATCGGACTAAAGAAACTACCGCCTTTTTTTCTAAGAGTGATGCCAAGCCAAATATAAAATTTAACCCTTCTACATATAAATCCACATCGCAAATTCCTAAAACTATCTTATTTTCATACCCCCTTTTTCTTAACTCGCTAATAAAGTAATTGCCGTCATATTGTCTCCTTTTTTTAGAATAACCCGATTTCGGTAAAGAAATTTCCTTTTCAATAATTACTGGTATTTCAAAGGTTTTAGAAAGTTCTTTTTGTAAATAGTTTAGAAGATTGGTATCGATTAAAAGAAAGGGGACAATGATTATTGTGTCAACTATCATTTCTTAATTTCTTTAAACCAACTAATATTTTTTTGCTGTGCGGACCTTTTCTTAAATTTAAAAGTTCTTTTTTCTTTTTTTCTTTTAGTTCCTTTGTCTCTTTTGTTTCGCCATAAATTTTTTCGTAGGCTGAGATACCGGCGATTTCACCTTCCAACATAGCGGTTGAGGCTTCTTCAATACCACTCACATCACCACAAACAAAAATATTGGGAATAGAAGTTTCATAATTCTCATCATAATAGGGAACAAAGCCACCCAGTTCCGGAATATATTTAAGTTGCCCATTAATCTGCCAGAGCAGATCAACAAAAGGGGTTAAGCCAACCGCTAAACAGATAAAATCAACTTTTAATCTCTTTTCACTCCCTTTTATTATCTTAAAATTTTTATTTACTTTGGCAATCACTGCTCCTTCTACATAATCTTTCCCAATTGCCTTGACAATAGTATGGGAAGTCAAAATCGGCACGCCACACCTTTTTAATTTCGCATAATGGACATACCAGCCAGTTACCTTTGGTAAAATCTCAATCACTGCTGCCACTTCAATATCTGCCTGTAATAATTGATAGGCAACAATCAAGCCGATATTACCACTGCCAACCATTAGACATCTTTTTCCTGGTCTTACTCCATATTGATTTACCAAGGTCTGAACCGCACCAGCACCATAAACACCTGGCAGGTCATTATTCTCAAACAAAAGAAAATTCTCATAGGCACCAGTAGCAAGAATTAATACATCACTAATCACCTTGATTAACTTCTCTTCGTTCACCACGGCAATAACCTTCTTATTGTCCTCTAAATATAAACCGACTGCGCAACTATTTAAGAGAAGTTCAATATTATTTCTCTTTTTAATCTCTTCTTCAAAAATCTTGGCAATCTCAAATCCCCTTAAGCCACAGTATAAATCTTTCGAGCCAAAGAATTTATGGGTTTGTTTTACTAATTGGCCACCAACATAGGGATTTTCATCAATCAAAAGGACATTGCTACCTAAATCGGCAATCGCCATCGCTGCTTTGGCACCGGCCGGTCCAGCACCAATTACTACAATCTTTCTTTCTAAATCATTGGCGCTCAATTCTCATTCCCTCTTTTAATTTTGTGATACAAACCATCACATTCTTTTTGCCATCAACTTTCATCAGACAAGAAGAACAACGACCAATCGCACAGAAAAATCCCCTTTTTCTTTTCTTCTCTTTTGTAATATGAAAAACCTTTATTCCATTGGCAATTAAGGCAGCGGCAATTGGCTCATCTTCATAACCATAATACTCCTTTCCTTCAAAATAAAACTTAACCAACTTTTTCTTCTCAAACTTCAAAATTGGGTGTTCAAAAATTCTTGGATTATAATTCTCTTTTGGCATATTCAAAGGCATTTAAAAAAAACTTTAAACCAAAAACCCTATTTTTTCTTAATGGATGATGTAAAGAAAAGATAAATCTTTCGGGATGGGGCATAAGTCCAAAAATTCTACCGGTAAAATCACAAATTCCCGCAATATTCTCTATTGAACCATTAGGATTATCAATATAAGTTAAGGCAATTTGATTATTCTCTTTCAATATTTTTAAAACTTCTTGGTTGTCCGTAAAAAACTTACCTTCGGCATGGGCAATCGGTAGTTCAATAACCTCATCTAAATCTTTGATAAAAGGAGTAGGAGAGTTATAATTCACTTTTAAGGAAACCCAGCGACATTCAAATTTTTGGGAATCATTAAAAGTTAAAGTAACTTTTGGAGGCGAAAAATAATCAAAAAAACCTGGCAAAAGACCTGCCTTACATAAAATTTGGAAGCCATTACAAATACCAATTATCAACTTACCTTCTTTAATGAAACTATTAATCTCTTCTTGAAAATGGTATTTAAGTTCATTGGCTAAGATTTTACCAGCCGAGATATAATCACCATAAGTAAAACCACCAGGCAGACATAAAATATGAAATTCCTTCAATAAGTTCTTATTTCTTTTGAGATAATTGATATGCCATTTAGAAACTTCGGCACCAACTTTTTGAAAGGCATATTCAGTCTCTTCGTCACAATTTGTGCCGCTACTAAAAATTATCAAAACCTTTACCTTGCTAACCACAAGATATAATTAAAATAAAAATTTATTAAAAATCAAGAAAATAAAAAGATGTCGCAATCTGTCCCAAGATTAGATAAAAAAGGTGGTAACCTTTTTGGCTTCTTATCCGTTATAGATATAAAAGGAAAATAAAAAGGGGGAGTTATGAAGAGGAATTTGATTAAAAAGAAGGCTTTG
>JBDRVN010000019.1:0-28903 GCA_039801885.1 Caldifarciminota bacterium | reverse complement strand
TCAGGAATTTTAAGTCAATAAAGGAATTGAAATTAGATTGTAAAAGAGTAAATATTTTTATTGGTGAGCCGAATACCGGTAAATCAAACATTTTGGAAAGTGTGGGAATTTTTTCCTTTCCCTTTATTTTGGGTTCGGATTATCCTTTTAAGAAACTTATCCGTTACGAAACAACCACTAATCTTTTTTATGATAATGAGATTGAAAAACCAATTTTTATTGGGGCTGATGAGTTTGAATTGGAGTTGAAATTTGCTGTTGATACTTTTGTTGGCGAATGTCGAAAAGGAGATAATTTATTTTTCTCTTTTTCTCTTAATTTTCAAGATTATGTAGATGGTAGATTATTATCGGCTGAGAAAAATCCTTTTAAATTTTATAAATTTGAGGTTATTAATTATTTTTCTACTGCCTTACGAGAGCCCTATCTGTTGCCACCACGCGGAGATAATTTATTGGAGATCTTGTTGATGAATAAGGATTTAAGAAAGAGAATTAACGAGTTAGTTAAGCCCTTCGAATTGAAGATTGTTTTGAAACCTAATGAGCAAAGTATTGAAGTCCAAAAAGAGATTGAAGATGTAGTAATTGCTTATCCTTATTCGCTTCTTTCTTATACTCTCCAAAGGATTATTTTTTATTTAATCGCAATAGAGACTAATGAGAATTCGATACTCATTCTTGAGGAGCCGGAAGCCCATTCCTTTCCTCATTATACAAAGCTTCTTGCCGAGAAAATTGCCTCTGACGAGAGTAATCAATACTTTATTTCCACCCATAGCCCTTATTTTATCTATCCCATAATAGAAAAGGCAAAAAAGGATGTGAATATTTTTATCACTTATTATAAAGATTTTCAAACTCAGGTAAAAGCAATTGAAGATAAAGAGATAGAGGAGATAATAGATTTAAATATTGACCCATTTTTAAATTTGGATAAGTTTATAAAGGAAAAATAAAAGTAAGATTATATTCTTTTAAATTACCAAGTAATCTCATTTTATATTTCTAATTTTTGACTATTAAATTTTTAATCTTATTATTAAAGGTGGTAGATTGCCAAAATTTTTAGTTTTATTTTTATGAAGGAAGAGATGAACAAAGAAAAAATTTTGGAAGAGGTTTTTAGGGAATATTCTGATATAATTTTTAATAAGGCATTGAAAATATTAAAAGATGAAAATTTAGCAAAGGATGTGGTTGCCGAAACCTTTGAGAAATTTAGTAAATGGAACCCTTTTGTTAAAGTAAAAAGTAAGACAATTTGTGGATGGTTAATAACTACTGCCAAGCATATCGCTATTGATTATTTGAGAGAAAGAAATAGGGATTTACCATTAGATGAAAATATTCCAGATAATTCACCAAGCCAAGAAGAACTTTTTATCAAAAGAAGTGAATATGATAAAACAAATGAGATTGCCAAGAAGTTTTTGAATGAAAATCTTTATGAGATTTATGAGTTATATTTTTTAAAAGGTTATCAAATAAAAGAGATTGCCCAAAAGAAAAATACCAGTGAGGGAGCAATAAAGAAGAGTATTTTTAAAATTAAAGGAATTATTTCCCAAAAAGTTCCCAAGGGAATTAAAGAAAAATATTTGAAAAAGGAGGGTTAAAAATGGCGGATGTTTATTTGATAAAAGGTGATTTTGATTTTCTAAAAAAGGCAAAAAATTTTTTGGATAAGAAAAGGAATTTATTTTATCTTGCGGCTTCTTATGAAAACCTTTCACTGTTAGAGATTTTTAGGAAATTGAAATTTACTGCCTATCTTTTTGACGGAAAAAGTTTTTTGATAATAGAAGATTGGGATAATTTAAAAAGATACCTAAAACCAAATGAATATCTCTTACTTTTTTTCCTTAAAAAGGAGAAGAGAAAGATTAGAAAAGTTTTTGAGAAATTAGAAGAGGATAAGATTGATTATCTTGTTTCAATTATGGAAGAAGAAGAGAAAAAAATAAATAATCTACCCGAAATAATAAAAGAAGAGATTGTTATCCAAAAGAAAACTGAGAAATTTCTCAAAGCAATTGGCGAGATGAAGATTCTGAGTGAGAAAGAGAAAGAAAAAATATGGGAAAAGATAAAAGAAAGAATAAAGGAAAAAGAGGAGATAAAAAGACCTGATTCAATTATTCTGTTGTTAGCAATTTTTAATAAGGTTTTCGGAATAACTCGGCTGATGAAGTTTCTGTTTTTATTAAAAAGGGAGTTGAATATTGATAAATATTTTAAAAATTATTATCGTTTTCTTCCTTATTCATTAGGTCCCTTTGCTAAGAAGGTTTATTTTGATTTAGAAGATTTAATAGAAAAGGGATTGGTAAAAAAGATTTTACATCCCAAATTAAAGATTTCCGAGATTGAGAAAGAGATAATTGGTTATTTTGATGAAGAAGTAATTTGTGAATACCGACTAACCGAAAAAGGTTTAAAAGAAGCCCAAAGGATAATCAATATTATTAATAAAATTGATAAGAATTTAATAAAAGAAATAGCCAAGTTAAAAACCAAATACCAGAAATATACTTTACTCCAATTGTTAAAAGAACTTTATTCTAAATATCCGGAATACCAAAAGAAATCAAAAATTTGGGAAAGGATAAAAGATATTTAGAATTGACTTTTTTAAAAGATAAAATATAATAATTAAAAAAGGAGGTATTATGATAAAAAAAGAAATTCTATTTTTAATTCTTATTTTTGGTTTTATTTTTCTTTATCAAGCTTTTCCTAAAAAAGTTAACGAAATTGTTATCCCAAAAGAAGGGCTTCTTTTCAAAAATGAAGAAGGGAAAATTATTGCCCGCCTCAGTCCTTCCGGTTTTTCTTTGATGGATGAGAAAGGAGAAGAGAGAATGGCGGTTTATCCCGATGGCATAGAGATTTATAATGAAGAAGGAGAAGGTATTTTCTATTTAGAAGGAAATAGGATTCATTTGAAAGGAGAAAAGCAGGAAAGGATTACTATTTCTCCTCGACAAATAATAATAACTAATAAAAAAGGGGCGGATATTTTTGCGTTAGAAAACCAAGAGGAAAATGGTAATCTAACAATTGGTAATGAGGAAGGTGGTGAAATTTTAATTTTGGGCGTGAATGAGAGAGGTGGTTATTTAGAGATTTTTGATAATTCTTTAAAAAAGATATTTAAGAAACCTTAATTGAATAATTTCATTAAAATATTACTTTTAGTAATAACTTTTCTTTTGGTTGTTATTTATTTTCAAAATGTATCTTTAAAAAGAGAGATTGAGAATTTAAAAATAAAAATTGAAGAAATTAAATCTTCAGAAATATCTAATCCTTCTTTGGAAGAAAAGCCGACAGAGAAAAAATTAATTTATATTGGTAATTCGAAAACCTTAAAGTTTCATCAATCTGATTGCCAATGGGCAAAGAAAATAAATCCCGCAAACAAAGTTTATTTTAATTCCAAAGAAGAGGCATTAAAAAAGGGCTATCAACCTTGTAAGATATGTAATCCTTAATTATAATATACCCCCTACTCCATAAGTTTACGATTGAAAAATCTATTTTTTATAAGTTATTGAAAAATAAGAAGAAAATTTTACTAAAATTTTTTAAAATTTTACTTGACTTTTTTAAAAATTTTGGTATAATATATTAATTTTAATTGAGGACTGGGCATAATCCAGTTAGAATTTAGTCAGTTAAAGGGGGTGGTAACTGACTAAAAATTGAAAATTCCACCCTGGTTAAAAATGCAGGAGGTGAAAATGCGAGTAATTACTTTAATTTCAATTATCTTTATTGGAGCCTTTGCTTTTTTAAATCCTTCTATTTTTAAAGAGAGAATGGAGGGTTGGGATTTCTCTTCTCGCGGTTTTGAGGAAAATCTTGGTCAGGTTGGTGATTTTAACGGAGAAAGGGTTAACGATGTCCTTTTGAAAGCCAGAGATAACAACTTGGGAATTTTCATTAAAAAAGATGGCGTCAGTTATGTAATTTATCACTTGGAAAGGATAGCAGAAGATACGAAAGCAATAACTACTGATGAAGAAACAAAATTACATTATGCGCGAATTGACTTGGAATTAATCGGTGCTACTATTGATAAACAGAAAATCGTTTACGAAGAGGTTCTTCCTGGATATACCAATTATTACCTACCCCATTGTTCTGACGGAATTCACTTTGTAAAAGCCTATCAAAAAATAAGAATTAAAGATATTTATCCTGGTATTGATTGGTTATGGAAATACGAAGACGGAGTGCTTCATCATGAGTTTGAAGTTTCACCCCAGGCAAATCCAGAAGATATCAAAATAAAGGTAAAATATGCGGATTGGGAAATAAGAGACGGCAAAAAACTTCTTTTGAAAACACCGCTTGGTAAAATAAAGGATGGCGAGATTATTGCTTATGAAGGTAAGAAAAAAACAGATGTCTTCTATCGTTCGGAAGACGGATTGCTTTCCTTTGAGGTTAAAACCTGGCAGAGAAAAGAGAAATTGATAATTGACCCACCACTCTCTCTTATTTGGGCAACTTATTATGGCGGAAGCGCCCACGATTATGGTCGGGCGATTGCTACTGACCATAATGGAAATGTATTTGTTGTTGGGTATACAAATTCTGGCAATTTTCCACTCCAAAATCCAGGCGGTGGTGCTTATTATCAAGGAACAATAGGCGGTGCTAATGATTTATTTATATTGAAATTCAACAATAATGGTCAAAGGCTTTGGGCAACTTATTATGGCGGAAGCGGTGGTGAAGAAGGTTATTCAATTGCTGTTGACAATTTAGGCAATGTTTTTATTACTGGAATTACTACTTCCGATAATTTTCCAACTTATAATCCTGGCGGTGGTGCTTATTATCAAGGTTCAAGACCCTCTTCTCACCGAGATGCTTTTATATTGAAATTCAACAATAATGGTCAAAGGCTTTGGGCAACTTATTATGGCGGTCCCCATCATGACGACGGATATTCAATTGCTGTCGATGATTCAAACAATGTTTTTGTTACCGGAGCCACACGTGCCGATAATTTTCCAACTTATAATCCTGGCGGTGGTGCTTATTATCAAGGTTCAAGAGCAGGTGGAGTTGACTTATTTATATTAAAATTTAATAATAGTGGTGTAAGGCAATGGGCAACTTATTATGGTGGAAATGGCGATGATTGCGGATATTCAATTTCTGCTGATAATTTGGGAAATATTTTTCTTACTGGTTATACCGCATCACCCAATTTCCCACTCCAAGACCCCGGCGGTGGTGCCTATTATCAAAGTTCCAATGCTGGATACAACGATGCGTTTATTTTGAAATTTGCTAATAATGGAGCAAGAATTTGGGCAACCTATTACGGTGATATTGCCAATGAAGAAGGTCGTTCCATTACTTTTGATACCTTGGGAAATGTTTTTATAACTGGTCATACAACATCTACTAATTTCCCTCTTCAACAATCTTCAAATCCTGGAGCTTACTTTCAAGGAACACTTCGTGGTGCGAGAGATGCGTTTATATTAAAATTTAATAATAGTGGTGTTAGGCAGTGGGCAACTTTGTATGGTGGAGATGACCACGATTATGGTTACGCAATTGATGCTGATTATTCAGGAAATATCTATATTACAGGTTATACTCAATCAACGGATTTTCCAACTTATAATGCTGGTCTTGGTGCTTATTATGACAGCACATTTAACGGAGGTCAGGATATATTTCTTTTAAAATTTACCGATAATTGTATTCGTCAATGGGCAACTTTTTATGGCGGAGGCAGTGAAGATATTGGCTGGTCGGTTGCTGTTGATGATTCAGGTAATTTCTTTGTTACCGGTCAAACTATGTCAACAAATTTTCCAACTTTAAATCCCGGTGGAAATGTTTATTACCAAGATACTTTAAATAATCAAGCTACCCGTGATGCTTTCATTTTAAAATTTGCAAAAGCAATTACCTATGATTATGATGTCTGTGTGTTAGAAATTATCTCACCGGTTGATACAATTCCCAAACAGACAATTACACCGATAATAAAAGTGAAAAATTATGGCAATTATCCTTGCGAAAATTTTCCTGCCTATTTCCAAATTTATAATTCCGAAGGAAATTTGGTTTATGAAGAAGAAGCATTTGTGGGTTATTTACCACCAGAACATGAGACTACCTTAATTTATCCTGATTGGTTATCCGATACTGTTGGTCAATTTAGTGTAAGAGGATTTGTTTTTTACGAACAGGACCAAAATCATACTAATGATACTTTAACCCAAAATATTTTTATCTATTGGAAAGATGTTGGTATTTCTCAGATTATCCAACCGGTTGGTGGTTATCCAGTGGGAACGGAGATCGAACCAAAATGTAAATTGAAGAACTACGGAAATTTAGATGAGGATAATGTTCCGGTGAAATGTTCAATTCCTACTTTAGGATATATCCGCGAAATAACTGTTGAACATCTTGAGCCTTACGAAGAGATAACTATTACTTTTGACACAATTATAATTTCTTTGGGGATTCACGAAATCTATTTTCGGACAACAACTGATGACGATATGAATTCAGAAAATGATTATGTTGACGGTATTTTCTGGGGTGGTCAATTAGACGTTGGTGCTACCGAGATTCTTTCGCCAACGGGCATAATTCAAGTTGGCACAACAAAACCAGTTTCGGGTAAAGTTAAAAACTTTGGTGAGTTTACAGTCTCTTTCTGGACATTCTTTAGGATTTATAATAAAGATAATAATTTGGTTTATATTGATTCAATCTATCAAACGGTAGAACCCTCGCAAGAAGTAGTGTTAAATTTCCGCTCTTATAATTGTAATGATACTGGTGAATTTAAAACAACTATCAAGACCGCTCTTACCGATATGGATCCGAATAACGATTCAATTATTGGTAATTTTAGAGTGGTTACCTCTATTCCTCAAGTTGGTGGTTGGTATCGGAAACGAGATGTAAGTGGTGCTCAAAAACCAGTTAAAAGTGGCGGTGCCTTGTGTGCCTTGGGTGATAAGGTTTATGCTTTGATTGGAAATAATACGAGAGATTTAATAGTTTATTATATAAATGGTGATAGTTGGAAAAAGAAAAGCGAAGTTCCTCTTTCCTCTCTTACTCCTAAGAAAAAGAATGTGAAAAAAGGAGCAGCAATTACTACTGATGGTAAATATCTCTATATTGTAAAAGGAAATAATACTAACGAATTTTGGCGTTATTATCCGGAAGAAGATTCTTGGAAAGAATTTTCGGTTCCTTTTTCTAAAGGGATAAAAGGCTCCTCAATGACATTTGACGGTGATTCCTTTGTTTATGTAATTTGTGGTTCTAATAATGCTGAATGGAAACGGTTTAATATTTATACTGAACAATTTGAAGAATGTAGCCCAACTTCTTTACCAGCGAATAAATGGAAGACCGGCTCTTGGATTGTCTATATTAATGATACGATTTATGGATTAAGAGTAGGTGGCAAGGCTAATGAACTTTATATGATTCCTATCAGCGGTCAAGGAGTTAAAAAGAAAGAGATGCCTTTATTTGGTTCAACCAAAAAGAAAAAGAAGGCAAAGGAAGGAAGTGTTGGTGCCTATAATCCTAACGATAATCTAATCTATGCTTTAAAAGGCGGTAATACCTTAGAATTCTTTGCTTATGATTTTATAAAAGATACCTGGATGATTCGAGAAGATGTTGGTCAACCGACAGGTATTCCTTCCAAGAAAGTGAAAGGCGGTGGTGCTTTAACTTATTCTTCCGTTGCTGGTGGACTTTTTGCCTTTGTCGGTAATAACACAAATGAATTTTGGTTCTACCAACCTTCTTTTACATTATTTAATAATACTCCCGCAGGTAATAATGGAATTCAAGCAGAAAGTAATAATCTAAAAAGTTTCTTATTAACAGTTATTTCAACAAAAAATTTTCTGAAAATCTCTTACACGCTACCAGTGAATATTAAGGCTTCCTTAAATATTTATAATACTTTGGGTGAGCTTATCTATACCGCTACTTCTAACAGAGGCTACTTTATGATTGATAAAAAGAGGTTTGCTTGTGGTGTTTATATTATGAATTTTACGACTGATAAGTATCAAGTAACTAAAAAATTGGTTATCCATTAAAGTTCTTTTAATAATTCAAAAGGAGGGCGGGAAAATTTTTTTTCCCGCCTTTTTTATTTATTTCTCAATAATACTTTTTAAATCCTCCAAAATTTCTTTTAAAGGCGGAGTATCAAACCATTTTCTTTCAGTAATTTCATTGGCATAGGCTTGGTAAATATTTTCTATTAATTTTTTCAAATCAGAAGGAAGATTTGCTGGTTCTGTTTTTATTAATTCTTTCCATCTTATTTTGTCAATTTTTTTAGCTATTTCTATTTCTTTAAACCATTCAGTTTTTCTATAATAAATTCGAGCAATCTCTTTACTTACTGGAATATTTTTATAACTAAAGCGACATTCATCCAAGGTGCCAATCACATCAATGACAATTATTTTTCTTTCTTCATCAAAACCAAATTCAAATTTGCCATCTTCATTAAAAAGACCAATCTTTGCTACTTTTTCACTTATTAATTTATTTAAAAATAAAGTTTTTTCTTTTATCTCTGCTAATTCCTCTTCAGTTAGATTTACCATTTCTTTTGCCTCTTTAAAATTTAAATATCGATCGGTCTTTTCCAATTTCGTTGAGAAGTCAATTATTGGATTTTCTAAGATCTGTCCAAATTTGGGGGGCTCTTTCAATCCTAAGTCAGTTAATTTTAAACTACCTTCTTTTAATCTTTTAAAAACTGATGAACCTTCAGGTAAGGAATTGCGATAAATAATTTCCAAGGGTATAAGAAAATTAACTTTTTCTTTTTTATAAATTGAATAATCGTAATTACCATTTTTGATTTCCGGTTTTAATACCCGGAGAAGTTTTATCTCCATTATATTGGTTGGCTCTTTGAGGTCTTTTAACTTTTTGAGCTCGCCATTTTGTAGAAGTCCTAAGTAATGGGTTTTTATACCTAATTCTTCTAACCTTTCAAAGAAGTAGGCAGCCACCAAACAAATTGCCTTTCCTTTGTCTTTAATCTTATCGGGCATTTCTCCCCAGTCAAAAACCGAATATCTATCAGAAAAGATAAAACGACCAATTCCTGATTGGTTTTCTTTTGTCTCTTTTATAATTATTAAATCTTTAACACTTCCCATTATTTATTTATAAATACTAATGAACTTGTGTGCCGATAAATATCAAAGACTTCAACAATGAATTTTAAAAAATCCCTAATTCCTAAACTTCTTTCAACCCCTTCTTCTAAGATTCTTCGCTGTTCCCTTTCAGACAGTTGAAAATGGGAATAACAAGTTTTATAGATATTATAAAGGGTATAAAAACATTCGTAGAGGTCTTTTATTTTTAGATTTTTTAAGGTTAGTTTGCTTTTAAATAAAGTAGTTAATCGTGAATATTCGTATTTATAAGTTAAAGGAGTAGTGGCCATTACCATACTTAGATAAGCATCTTTATAAATATAAGGTGTTGGCTTCATTTTATTATGAATCATTTGGCTATCAATCTTTTTCAATTCCGAATCATTATCACATACCCGAATAAGTCCGTATAGAAAATTTAATCCTTTTAGAAAGTCTTGGAAATGCCATAAATGGGCAACTGTTTCTGCTTCATCAATTAATAACAAAATTCCATAAAGATTTAATTGATGAGCAATATAGGAAAGAGAAGAGATAAGATAGCAATAAAAATCACTGGCAGTAGAAAAATCATATAAAGCCGGAATTCTTATCCCGCCTTTTATCCGGAATTTATCAGTGAGATAGATGGCATATTCTTTTGTACTTTCGCCTTCCAACCATTGCCACAAGACTTCACTTTTTATGCTTCCTTCATCAATATTTTTTAATTTTGGCAAAAGTTTTGAGAAGAAGATATTATCATAAAGGTTTAAATTTGTTGCCTGTCTTAATAAATCCCGAAAGCCATATTCCTGATCGTTCTTTAAAAATTTTAGATTAAAGACAAATTCTTTCCAAAATCTTTTTGGCCGGTGCGGCGAAACTTCATCTGGGGTTAAAGTAATTTTAGAAACACAGATTCCTTCCTTTAAGGCATAGTGATATAAATATTCTAAAAGATGGGTTTTGCCACTTCCGTATTCACCTTCAATTAAACAGGTATCGCCTCTTCCTTCTTTTAATTTTTTTATAATCTTTTTAAGGATATTCACCTCTTCTTCTCGACCAAAGGTGAAATCTTCGCAATCTTGGCGAGGAACAATTCCCATTCGTAAAGCCTCGCAGATTCTTTTTGCTTTTATCTTGTCAAATTTCTTTTCTAAGAGGTCAACTTCGGAAATAAAAAGAAGTCTTTTCTTTAAGACCCAGAGTTTTAAACCGGAGTTAAAATGAACAAAAAGTTCCTGGCCGTTTAAACGGGAGGAGATAACCTCTCCTTCACCAAAAACCGGATGAGAAACAATAACTCTTTTAGTGACTTCCATTAAAACTCCTCACTTTCTATTTCGCCTTCTTTTTCCTCTTCAATCCTCTTTAAAGATGTTTTTAAAATCTCTTCGGCTTCTTTGACGGTAAGAGCAGATTTGAAATTTCTTTCTTTTAATCTAAAAAAAGCTTCAATAATTCCCAAAACAAACAATCTTCGGAAACTAATATCTAAAGCAAAAGTTGTCAGACAGGCTTCGGATAAGACATCAATCGTTGTTTTCAAAATTTTCTCATTAAAAGAAATATCATAGGCAATTTCAAACAATCGAGCAAGTCTTATGCCCAGTTCGTATAAAAATTCTGGTGGTTTTTTCTCAATCACCTCTAAATTAATCTTTACTCCGGTTGGATTAGTAGCAGTAAAGGTACTTCTTAATCTCTGTTTTAATGCTTCGTAAACGCCACCACTACCTTCTAAGATTAAATTTTCATCAGTAACTGCATAGAAAAACATAACACCAGGAAGCCTAGCATTGCCACACTCATCAATAATCTGTCTTAAATTATCTAATGCCCTTCTTTTATCCCGAGAACTGGAAATACTCAATCCCCTTTCTGCCTCGTCAAAAAATAGAATAAGTCCATTATAACCGATAAGATGTCCCCATTGGGCTAAAGAGCGGATAAAACGGAAGGCGGTGCTTTTATCTAATCTCTCAGAAATCCGATATCTTCCCCTAATATCTTTGGTAATCTCTTCTCCCTTAAGATATTGGATTAAATTTTCAAAACTTTCATAATCTTCTCTCACGAGGGCTTCAAAACTTCCCCTTAAGGCATTTAAATAAGAGATTGATTCAACACCACTCAATCCTTCTAAGTAACTATAAAAATCTTCTTTTTTAGAAATCTGCTCTTTTATTTTTTGATACCAGAGTTTAATAATATTATCTATTCCTCTTTCATAATAGAAGGTGTCAAAACTTATATCTTCAGAAATTTTCGGTGCCATTAAGTTTAAGGCAATCACTTTGTAAACAAGTTCCAATTTATCAAAAGGACATTCCACTGGCGAAAGAGACACATAACTGGTGAGATAACTATTTTCCATTGCCCTTTTCCTTAAACAATACAAGAAATGGGTTTTGCCGCCACCGTAATTACCAACAATCAATTTAAAAGAAGATAGTCTTAATTTCAAATAGTCTTTAAAATACTCTTCCTCAATAACTTCTAAATATTTTTCTAAACCTACTGTGTAATATTCTAAACCAAACTCCGGTGGTGTGCCATAGGAGCCCAGTTTATGAACAATTGCTTTTGCTAATTCTTTGTTTATCATATTTTTTCAAAAGAGATATAAGAAAAATATGTTCCTTCACCCATTTCATTATTGGGTATCCAAACTGATTTCTTTTTATCCAAAGTAGCATCAAAAGGAGCAATCCAGAGTTTAAAAGAATAATTTTCTAATTGGTTGCCTAAGGAAGTTTTTAGCCGATATAAATCATAACTGAAATTTATTCGGGAATATTCTTTAAAATTCTCTTTTTTTGGGTCTAAATAGAACTCTTTCTTTTGTAATAGAAAAATAAGTTCGGAAAGTAAATCGGTTAGAAAGATCTTTTCGCCCCAGTTTAATTTTTGGAAAAATAAGTAACGTTCGTAAGCAAAAAGAAGTTTTTTAAAATATTCGTTGGGATTAAAGGTTTGATGGAGATATTTTAAATAATCTTTCAAAATTTTTACGATTGTTTGGGGGTTTAAGGGAATTTTTGTTTTCAGCTTTTCAATTTTTGGTCCATAAAAAAGTTGACAGGTATTCAAATCAAAATTTATTTCCAAGGTGAAAATCCCAATTTTAATGTTGGGGAAGATTCCACTAAAAGATAGTTGATTTTTCTCTAATTCTTCTTTTAATTCCCTGCCAAAGTTTTCCTGTTTTTCTAAGATAGCATTTTTTAGCCATTCTTCCTCTTTTTTTATCCATTCATAAACAAGGTTTTTTAAATCGTTAAATTCTATTTTCTCACAAAGTTCTTTAATTTTTTTAAGATTTTTTTCTAAAAGGAATAGTTCATCTTTTTTTAATTTAGTTTTTTCATAATTTCCGATTAGCCTTTCAAAAAATTTTGTATATTTAGCAATCAAATTCAACTTTTCCACCATAGATAAATTATAGAAGAAGAAATCAAAAAAGCAAGTTAAAATTTATATCTTCCCCATCTTTTTCCTTCTTCAATAAAGGCAAGGAGATTTTCTTTGGGAGTAGAAAAGGGAACCTCGCAGCCGGTTGCTAAGATATATCCTTTTTTGTTATCCTTCATTTTTAAAACCAATTTTTTTACCTTTTTTCTGATTTCTTCAGGCGATAAAAGAAGAATTTCTGTTGTGTCAAAATTACCGATTAATCGGAACTTATTTCCCAAGATTTTTTTTCCTGCGATTAAATTAATTTTATCTAAACTTAATAAATCGGCAGTAGATTTATTTAACTCTTTTAAATAGACTTGGGTATTGCCGCAGATATGTAAAATTACATCTAAATCATAACGGTGAAGATAGTTAATAAGTTTTTCTTCGTAAGGCAGGGCAAAATTTTTATAAGTCTTTGGCGAGATAACACTGCCGGATGCCAACGGATCAACGATAATTGGCAGGGCACCATAATTAATTATACTTTTCATAAATTGAATAGTAAAATCAGTAATTAATAATAAAACCTCCTTTAAGATTCTCTTTTTTTGGAGATTAGGGATACTCACTTCTTTTAATATTTCTGTCGGTTCAAAAAGTAGCGCCAAGGTAGTAAAAGGGGCTGGGATATAAGTCAGGATTGGCAGGATATCACCAAGGGTTTTATAAAGAATTTTTATCGCATCAAAATAAAGATAGAGTCTTCCTTTTCCTTCGTCATACTGACAGTTTAATTTTCTTTCCCAATAATCTTTCAAATTAGAAAATAAGGGTTTCCTCAATTTAGGTAAATCTTCTTGCGGATATTCAAAATAACTTCCTAAAGCCTCGGCAATAATTCCCACTTCCGAAAATACCGAAAGAAAATCAATCTGGTAGATTTCGTAAGCATTTATTTGAGATTGGGCAAGAACCTCTCCTTTGGTATAATAATCCTTGATTGAATAATTACTTACATAGGCACTATGATTGGTAATCAAAGGGAAAATTAATACTCTATCCGGAGTTTCATCAAAGACCAAAAGATTAAACCTTTCGCGAGAAGTTAATATTTCCATTAGAGATTTTCAATAAAGGCATTTATTCTTGTTTTGGTTTGTAAAGGTATTTCGGAAGAAGGGAGAGGAATATCAATAATTAAAACCGGAACCTTTGTTTTTTCTTCAATTTCTTCTTTTAAGATTTCGGTTTCATAGGCACAGTGAGAAGCTCCAAAGACTTGCGAGATAACTACTCCTTTTGCTTGGTATTTCTTAACTTCGTTGATTATTAAATAAGCCCGTTCTTTTGTTTTGCCAATCAAAGAGGCAGAGAGATAGCTTTCCGCCAGAGCAGTAAAAGGGTCTTTATTTTTATTTATCGGAATTATCTCTAATGCTTGATGGATAATATATTCACTGCCCACAATTCTTGTCCCATTGTCTTCAAAATAGATAAGATATAAAGGGTCAGCCGGCGGAGTTGCCCAGATAATCTTTTTATTTTCTTTATTTAACACTCCTTCATTATCTTTAATTCTTTTTCTTACTAAATTTAATATTCCCAAAAGAATTTTTTGCCATTCAAGAATATCCGAATAAAAATGGAGGTTACCAAATTCTAATAATAGCATTTCTAAAGAACCTAATGGAGCAATTTCACTTTTGCCAACAAGTTCTTTTAATCTTTGGTAATTTCTTCTTATCAGATTTACCCTTTTTATTCCAGAAATTAACTTCTCAATAGTAAATTTCTCCTGGGTAATTTCACTTAAAATTTTTGCTAATCTTTGGTAATTTTCTTTTAACAATTTTATTGCTGATTCTCTCTTTTCTTTTCTCGGTGGAATTTCTAACCAAATAAATTCAGTTTTTTTATCTTTGTAAAAAAGATTATAAACTTTTTGCATTACACAAGAATAATCGTCACAAGAAGCACCGGTAGAAGCGATAATTAAATCGGGTTTTGGGAAATAGGCTTTTTTTAAAAAAGTAGCATAGATAACCCGCGAATAACAAGAGGTTTCCGGAAAACTTGCCTTGCCAGTAACTTCAAAAAGATTATAATTTTCCGAAAAGAAAGGTTGCCACCATAAACAATCAGGATAAAAACCAATCAAAGATTTAAAAGAATAGATAATCGGCGGAATTCCTCCTAAGTCACCCATTACGGCGATTATCTTTTTATTAATCTGTTTTGCCCGAAAGAGTCTTTCTGTTTCATTAAAAATAAATCCCCATAATCTTAGACATTCTAAAGAAGAATCAAATTTTAAACTCATTAAATGACGCATTCCATAAATAGCAAAGGTTTGGGGTGGTGATAAATATCTTGCCCATTCTTCTTTTCTTTCATAATATTTATATCTTTTAATTATTCTTTCCGGAATATTTTGAAAAATTTCATTCCAAGTGAAGAAATCAACTCTCATAAAAGGCACCAATTCTTGTTTCCATTTGTAAAGTAGTATCGGAAGAATAATCACTTTCAATTAAAAGGGTTGGCCGTTTTAAATAATTTTTTAAACTTTCTTTTTCAAAAGAAAAAGCATCGCAAAATTTTAAAGCATAGAGAATTATTTTATTAATTTGATATTTATCTATTTTCTTTTTTAGGTAATTATAAAAAATTTTATTTGGTCTTCTTAAAATACAAGGAATTTTAGAAAAATAGAAAAAGAGATAGTCTTTTAAATTGCTAATTGGTGGATAAAAATCAATTCCCCGAGAAACCGTGCAAAAACTATCAGCCACAATTGTAAAATATTTTTCAATCCTTTCGGCGATCGACCAGTCCACAGGAGTAAAATAACTTCCTAAAAATAAGACCTTTTCTTTTTTGGAAGCAAAGGGCTCTAAAAACTTATTTTCCGGAATATCTCCTATCTCCCAAAATTTTTTTACAACTTCTGCCTTCTTTAAAAAATTGAGATTATTAACAATTTCTAATAATTTTCTTTTCTTCTCATTTAAAATTTTTATTTCTTCTTTTAATCTTTTGTTAATTAAATTTAAATCCCTTTCAAAGAGTTTAATAAAATCAAGAATCTCTTCGTAATAAAATTGAAAGGCAGTAAGGTTATAAGTTCGGGGAAAATAGATTTCATAAATTTTTAAATTATTAATCTCTTTTTGTAAAATTTCTCCCAATCTTCTCTGACCATCACAAAGGCTTAAGAGAAAAATTGCATCAAATTCCCAACTCTTATTTATTAAATTGCTAAAAAGATTTTTTAAAAAAGGGCAGGCATCGTAACGAAAATATCTACTTGTTAAATCAAACTTTTGGGAGGGGATTAATCTAATTGGTTTTAAAGATAAAGCCTTAAGAAGTTCAATTGGTGTGTATAAACAAAAATAACCAATGCGCATTAGGGAAAAGGGATTTGGTTAATAAAGATTTTAAAAAATTCTTCAATTTCCGGCAAAAAGAAAGTTTTGGTCCTTTCAGCAATTTTTAAACACTCTTTCATCAAAGAATTTTCTTTAAAGATTTTTATGGCTCCTTTTAGTGGTAAATCCGGAGAGAGAAAAATTTTGCCTTTTATCTCCTTGGGCAAGATACCGATAGTATACAAATCTTTTATATCAATCTTTGAACCAAAATTTCCAGTAAGATATATATTCTCAATTTGGAAAAGAGGGATTTCCGAAATCTTACTAAGGATAATAATTCCGGTAGCAATCGCTGACTTTGCCAATTGGAGTTCTCTTATCTCTTTTTGAGAAAACCAAAGATTTTTTCTTTTTAACTTTCCCGATTTATCGATTATTCCTTCTTTTAGTAAATTAGCCAAATGAGAAATAATCTTTGAACCATAATAATGAAATTTTTCTTCAAAAGCCGGACCAGCAGCACAAGAAGAAGCAAAAATTTTATCTTTATTTCCTAAAACAATTTCACCATTTGTTCCCAAATCAATTAATAAAGAAAAAGATTTCTTTTTATAAAGATTGGTATAAAGGATTCCCGAAACAATATCGCCACCAATAAAACTGCTAATAATTGGCACCATTTGAATTCCTCTTTTATTTTTAATGGGATAGATAATCTCTTTTTCCGGGATAAACATTCGGTAAGGATATTTTCCTAAAGAAGGAGATATTTTATTAAGTAAAAAATGGTACATAATTGGATTGCCTACGATTATTCCCTTTTTTAATTCTTTTATCTTTAAATATTCTATTAAGGGATATTTTTTTAATAGGGGATAGATGTTTATTCGGGAAAAGAGATCGGGAGCAAAAAGAAAATGGGGGTTGGTAAAGTTTTTTTTGATAAAGCTTTCTCCTTTTTGATAACCAATTCTAATATTAGTGGTTCCTAAATCAATTGCTAAGCAATCGGTCTCATCAAATTTTTGGTCACAAAAACGAAGAAAAGAGGAAGGGATGTTAACTCTTTTAAATAGTTTTTGGTTATTTATCTCTGGGGGAATTTCTGTTTGACAAGCAAGGACCTTTTTATTATTAAAAATAATTTCACATTTTTTACAAATTCCTCGGCCACAGAAATTTTTTAAATAATAGCCTTTTTCAGCAAGAAGATGTAAAAGAGTTTTTCTCACAATCTTTTATAGATATGACCCACATCCACCAGCGTTTTTACATTTTCTTTTTTGGCATATTTAGGAACATCACAAGCCGTTGACAAAATAAAATTTCTACCACCGGCTAAGATTTCTTTTTCGCATTCTTCTTTAACTTGGAAGATATCGCCATTAACTAATAAATCTGTGGGCACTGAACCCATAAGATAAATATCTTCGGGAAAATATCTCTTGGCAAATTGAATGTCCGTTTCCAAGGAGATAATCTTTGCTTTTGTCTCAATTATTAAGGGTAGGAGATTTTTGGTATCACCACAGATATGAAGTCCACAAAATTTTGCTTCTTTAATAAGTTCCTTCAAAGGCGGCAAGGCATAATTTTCAAAAAGATTATAACTGATTAGAGAACCGGAAGCAAAGGGATCACCAATAAAAGGGATACAATTAATTTCTAAAATTGCCTTTAAATATCTCAATTGATTTTCAAAGGCAATATTTATTAACTCTTTTGCCTTCTTTTCCTTTTCAATAAGCATTATAAAAAATTTTTCGGCTTCTACTAAAAGACAGGCAAGGGAAAAAGGTCCTTTTAAAGAAACAAAGATTGGTATATTTTTAAGATATTTTTTTAAAAAAGTAGCAGCCTTTAATATCTCTTTTATTCGACCATCGGTATAAGGATTGGCAATTTTAATTAATTTTGGATAGTTCTTTATAATTGGTGGCGAATCTTCCGGAAAAGATAAAATTCCGCCCATTGCTTCCATTTCTACATAGACATCGGAAAAGACAATTACCGCATCGTAATTATAATAGTTTTGGCAGTACAAAAGTGCCTTTGCCAATTTCTCACCATCGCAATAAAGTTCGCTCTCTTTTTGACCGGTTAAATAGGCAGCATGGTTGGCAACTACTAAGGGAAAGACTTTAATATTTTCAATCATTTAATTAATTGGTTAAATAACCTAATACCAGAAACTGCATCTGGAGCGTATCCGTCAGCACCAATCTTTTGAGCAAAAAGTTGGGAAGTTGGTGCACCACCAATTACCACCTTGGCTTTTACATTATTCTCTTTTAGTAATTTTATTACTTTTTCCATTTCTAACATTGTTGTTGTCATCAAGGCAGAAAGTCCAATAATCACCGGCTTTTCTTTAAGAGCCGTTTCTAAAATTTTTTCTTTCGGACAATCTCGACCTAAATCGATTACTTGAAACCCATCCATTTCTGCCATTAGTTTTACAATATTTTTGCCGATATCGTGGATATCGCCATAAACTACTGCTAAAATAATTTTCCCTTTATTAGGCAAGGGATTTTTTAAATTGGTTTTTAATATCTCAAAGCCTTTGTAAAAACATTCCGCTGCCACCAGAACTTCTGGTATAAAATATTTTCCTTTGGTAAAATAATTAGAAACCTTTTTTATTCCTAAAACCAGTCCTTCGAAAATCGCCTTTCGACAATCTAAATTATTATTGACAATTTCTTGAGAAACTTTTTCGGTTAAAGAAAGATTTAAATTAAAAACAGCGTTGGCTAATCTTTCATAAATATCTTTTTTCACTTCTTTATCGCCACATAAAAGCCCCTACCAACTTTATGTTCCCTTGATGCCTTTTCCCAAAGGTTTACTAAATAAGAAGCAAAATCAAAAATATCTTTACCAAAATCGTTAAGGATAATATCTTTTAAATCGCCGTGAACTTTCTTTTGATATTCAATAAAATAATTATGGAAATCTTCGGTTTCATCCCGAGCAATCAGAATTTCAAATCCGGCTTCCTTTAATAATTTTTGATAACCTTCAAAAGTTTCCATATAAGGAAAGGTCATTGAATCTAAGAGTTCTTGGAGTTCAGTAGCCGAAAGTTTGCCGGTAATAATCCAATCGGTAAAACCAATTTTCCCATTTGGTTTTAGGACCCGATAGGTTTCATTAATCAATCTTTTCTTATCAGTAATATAGCACCAGGCTTCTTGTCCCCAGACAACATCAAAAGTCTCTTGTTTAAATGGTAAATCTAAGGCATTTCCTAAAACATATTCTATTAGATGGCTTAATCCGGCTTTTTCAGTCCTTTTTATCGCTTCTTCAACCATTCTTTGCGTTGCATCTAAACCGATAACTTTGACACCGTATTTTTTAGCTAATTGGCGCGCAGGCCCACCTAAGGCACTACAAATATCTAAGACAAGCATCCCTGGTTTCAATTCCAAGGCTTGTGCCAAAATATCGGTAGTCTTTTCGCCACCGGAATGGATCTGTTCGCCCATAACTAATTCCCAAAGTTTGCCACCAACACCTTGATAAACTTCTTGAACATCTTTAATTGTGAAATCCCTTCTAACCATTTTTCCTCCTTTTAAATTTAAATGAAAAATTTTTATTTCTGAAAGTTAAAAGAAAAATAAAGGAAAACCTTCCAAGCACCCGGCTTGGCAATAAAAATTTCATTTTAAAATAAACATTAAAATATAATAATAAAAATTTATTTTTATGTCAAATAAAAAAGGGCAGGGAGACTACATCCCCTGCCCATCCTTTTGAGAAAAGGAGGTTGAATTATCTTCTTCTTATCCTTTCTCTTATTCGGTTTTCTAATTCATAACGATATCGATGTTCTTGACTTCGGGAAACCAAAAGAAAATTGATACCTGGTGTATTCTGACCATCTTCTACATGAACCAATTCCGGATATCTTTTTGGGTAGTAATTAAAGGCACGGGCAATAACAAGATAATCACCGGTTGGCAAGTTTTCAATAACATATTCACCATTCTCATTAGTAATTGCTCTACCAATAATTCTCGGTCTTCTACCCAAATGAAACATAGCAACAACTTGGGCGTTGGCGATTGGCTCATTAGTTAAGGAATCTAACACAACACCCGAAATGGAACCGGTTCCTCTTGGTGGCGGCATAAATCTCCGAACTAATTGAAAATTTATTTCGGGTGTATTTTGATTAGGATAGACAGTTACCATTTCGGGATATCTTTTTGGGAAATAATTCATTGCATTAGCAGTTACCCGATAATCACCGGGTATTAAGTTTTCAATAATATATTCGCCATTTTCATTGGTAATCGCCCAGCCGCAAGAAGGACCGCAAGCCGTTACTCTTGCATTGGAAATTGGATTACCAGTTAAGGAATCAGTAACGATTCCAGAAATTGAACCTCTTTCACCCGGTGGAGGAGTATAAGGTCTTAAAGCAAAATTGATATCAGTGGTTGTCTGACCGGCAACAACCTCAACCGGCTCAGGATAATGTTTTGGATAATAATTTTGGGCATGGCAGTTAACCATATAGAGACCGGGCACGAGATTTTGAATAATATAATATCCGTTTTCATCGGTTACCGCCATGCCACAACCATGACCGTTAATCTTTCGTGCATTTACTTGGGCATTAGGAATTGGATTGCCAGTTATTGAGTCGGTAACGATACCGGAAATTGCTCCTTCATTAGCATAGATAAAAGAAAATAAAAATAAGGTTATAAAAACTATTAATGTTGCTTTTGTTACCTTCACCATGTTGACCTCCTGTTTAATTTTATTCTTTTTCATCATTTTTATAATAAACATTTTTTATGCCATTATTTTGATATTTAAAATTATTTATAAATCAATATTTTTTAATTTATTTTCTTTCTTAAAATGGGCATCTTATTACATATGTGAAATTTTTTTCTCACAATAAAATTTCTGGTAACCTTTTGGGCTCTTTTTTCGTATTATATATATGGGGAGAATAGATATTAATAAACCAAGGTATTTTATGGATTATTGGAAATCAAACTACCGGCATTATTTAATAAAGAAGATATTAGATTTTAAGGTTTTGGTTAAGAAAGAATTATTAAAAAGAGACCTAAAAGGGAGGTGCTTAACGTCTTGGTGTATCTTCATTTAATGGCTAAATAAATATTCCCTTCATACACATTTTTAAAACTCTATTTTGACAAAACAGGAGGGCTTTACTTTCTATTGAAAAGGGAGCAGTATAGGAGATAGTATAGAAGTTAGAAAGTTATATCAATTAAATGAAAGAGATAAGTAAAAAAAGCAGTAAGGACTGTTGAGTAAAATATATTATAGGTTATTTTATAATTTCTATAATTCTCTTCTATTTTACTTTCGTCAGTTTCTTTTAAATAATTTTGATGGGCGTTTTTCATAATAAAATAAGAAGGTAATATTGATAATAAGGAGACAGTTTCTAATGATATTAAGGTATAACCTTTTAACTTTTCATTATTTCTTAATTGATATAAACCGGGATAGATAAATATTTTCTTATCAATCACTCTTTTATACTCTTCTTTTTCTATTACTGCTTCTTTTCTTACTTTTTCTAATACTTCAATTATTTTTGGCGAATATTCCTTTTGGTCAAGGCTGAAGCGGGGATTTAATTTTAGTAGTTCTAAAAAATATTCTTTCCCTTTTTCTTCATCACCTAAAATAATATAGGATTGGGAAATTAAAATTAATACTCTCTCTTTTGTTTTTTTATTTAAATCCTTTTCTTTTAGAATAACTTCACCTTTTTTAATAACTTCTAAGTAATTGCCATAATAAAATAGGGAATCTAATTCAGTAATTTTCTCTTGAGGTAAAGATATAAAAAATATAAATAAAAGGATTTTATTTAATAACAATTTTCTTTTTAAATTTATAACCTTCTTTATCTTTTATAAGATAAAAATAGATTCCCTTTCTATCTTTTTTTGTTATTTTTTTACCAAGAAGATTATAGATCCCTAAGAATTGGTAATTTTCATTATTGTTGATATTTTCTTTTTTCTCTTCTTTTATTCCTGATAATTGATAAATTTCTAAACTGCCAGTAATTCCCGAAGGAAATTTTCCACCTACTACATAAATAAAATTGCCTTGGGGAAGAGAAAGAATTCCGCAACCACCATAACTCCGAGCAAGATTTATTGAATCTCCTAAATACCAAGAATTATTTTCACAATTATAAATATTAAAACAACGAAGAAAATATGTTCGACCTTGATAATAATATTCACCACCAATAAGATAGATTTCATTATTAAAATAGGTGTTTAAGATTCCGTAACGAGGAAAAGGTAAAGAGAGAAGAGTATCCCAAAGATTATTTCTTAAATTATAACCATAATGGCGCGAGGAAGGACCGTAATATTCACCGCCAATAATATGAATTATTGACTCATGATAACCAATATTTATCCTTGCCCTTGGTCTTGGTATCTGAGAGCAAGATAACCAAGTATCCCTTTCAATATCATAAATTAAAACTTCATCCAAAAAACTATAAGAAAAATCATAGCCGCCAAAGACATAGATATAATTATTCAAGCCAATGCCAATAGCACCGGCTCGTGGCGAAGGTAATGCTCTTTTTTTAATCCAAGTGTCTCTTTCTGGGTCATAGAGATCTAAATCATCAAGAAGCATTAATCGTCCGGAATGGCTTTTGGTTACACCACCAAATACATAAATCTTATTATTTACTACAGCAAAACCCATATCATATCTTTTTTTAGTCATCGCCCTTTTTAGCCGCCAAGTATCGTCAAAGAAATCATACTCTTCAACAATATTCGTTATTTCATTATTAATTTTTATTCCACCAATTGCATATATCTTACCATTTACCGAAGGAGCCACTAAATAACTTCTTGGAAAATTCAAAGGCTTCCTAAATTCCCAAGAGAAAACAGATGTGAAAAGAAAGATACAGAGAGATATCTTTATTAGTTTCATTATATAAATATAAGCATTTTTTGTGCCAATCATTTTAGTTTTATTATTCTTTCAATAATTTCGCCTTTTTTGAAATCAATTGTTTCTTGATAAATTGGATAATGGGGATTTTTTATTTTTAATATTCTTTTTCCGGGTTCAACAATAATCTCTTTAGAAAAAGGAGTTACTCCAATAAATCTTTCATCTAAATAAACCTCTCCCCAAGGAATAACATTAATTTTTAAATAACTTTTTAATCTCTTTAAATTAAAAAATAGGGATAGAGTTTCTTTTTCTTCCAAATTTATTATCGTTTCCAACTTACCAAAAGAGTCATTAATAATTGTCAATAAATAACTCTTTGGTTCTAATTTTAGAAATTCCTTTGTTGGTGTGGTAAATAGATAATTGTTATCTAAATAAATTTTTCCCCAAGGCTCACAGTTGATAAAGAGATAAGAGAAAGAAATTTCTTGAGATATTTTTTTAGGAATAGAAAGGGTCTCACTTATTTTTCTTTCCTTCTTTTCTTCTTTAAAACCAACCTTTTCTAAAATTGTGTCAATCTTTTTTGTTGTCTCACTTAAAAAAGTTTCTTCTCTTAATATTATCTCTTTTCTTTTGGGAATTAAAAAGAAAAGGCTAACAAGAAAAGAGAGAAAAATTATTGGTATTAAAATATATATTAAACTTAACTTTTTCTTTTTCTCTTCTTTTTCTTCTTTTGTGCTCTCTTTTCTTAAAAAAAGATAATCACTAAACTCCTTTTGGCTGGGTAGAGTTATTTCTTTTTTCTTGATATAATCTTCAATATCATTAATCAGTTCGGAAAAATTTTTATATCTTTTCTCTTTCTTTTTATAGGTTGCCTTTTTTAATATTTTTAAAAAATCCTCATCAATATTTTTTAAGATTTCTTTTAAATTTAATTCTTGTTTATTTAAGATTTTTTGGATTGTTTGGGTATAGGATTCGGAGAAAAAGGGGTTAAAAGAGGAAAGGGTTTCAATTATTGTAATTCCTAAGGCATAGATATCAGCCCTTTCGTCAAGTTTTTCACCTAAGCATTGTTCCGGTGACATATAGGCAGGTGTGCCGATAATCATTCCTGGTAATGTCAAATCTTTCTCTTCTTTTTGATAAGCCAATCCAAAATCGCCGATTTTAATTAAACCATCTTCTCTTATTAAAATATTAGAAGGTTTTATATCCCGGTGGATAATATTTTTCTCAGCGATAATCTTTAAAATTTTTGTTAACTCATAAAAGAGATAAAGGGTATAAATAAAATCCAATTTTTTTCTCTCTTTCAAAATCTCTTCTAAACTTTTACCTTTCACATATTCATAGACGATATAATATTGGGAGTTAAAAAAGCCATAATCATAAATTTTAACAACATTTTCAATATCCAAATTTGCTAAAATCTTTGCCTCCCTTTCAAATCTTAATAGAAAATCCTTCTCTTTATCTTCTTTTATCTCCAAAACTTTTAATATCACATAACGGTTTAAAAACTTCTGGTTTGCTAAATAAACAGTGGTATTTACTCCCTTTTTAATCAATTGGATAGTTTCGTATTTATCAGTAATTATCATTCTAACCCCAACTCCTTTAATCGGTTATACAAAGTTCTCCGCGAAACCCCTAAAACCCTTGCTGCTTCACTTCGATTTTTATATATCTCCAAAACTTTTCTCAAATATTCCCTTTCCTTTTCTTTTAGATAATCGTCTAATCTTTTAATCTTAAAAAGTTCTTCTTTTTCCCTTTCTTTTTCTTCAATTAAATCATTTATATTAATAATTTCCCTTTCACATAAGGCAACTGCGCGGGCAATTTTATTTTCCAATTCCCTTACATTTCCTGGCCAGTTATAATTTCTTAAAAATTCAATTACCTCTTTTGAGAAACCCTTTATTCTTTTATTTTCTTTTTCGGAAAATTTCTTTAAGAAATAATTACTTAAAATAATAATATCCTCCTCCCTTTCTCTTAAAGGAGGCAAATTAATTTTGATAACATTTAATCGGTAATATAAATCTTCTCGGAAGCTTCCTTTTTTCATCTCTTCTTCTAAGTTTTTATTAGTGGCGGCGATTACTCGGCAGTCCACATATCTCTCTTCGGTTTCGCCAATCCTTCTAAATCTTCCTTCTTGTAAAAATCTGAGTAGTTTTGCTTGAATAGATAAAGGAATATCAGCAATTTCATCTAAAAACAATGTGCCACCATCGGCTTCTTCAATCAAACCTTTTTTATCATATAAGGCACCAGTAAAAGAGCCTCTTTTATAACCAAAAAGTTCTGATTCTAATAAAGTTTCCGGCAAACCACCACAATAAATTGGAATAAATTTTTTGTTTTTCCTTTCCGAAGAGTAATGTAAACTTCTGGCGACCAATTCTTTTCCCGTGCCCGTTTCACCAATAATTAAAACGGGCAAAGAAGAGTTTAAGACCTTTCTCATTATTGAAAAAACTTCTTGCATCTTTTTTGATTGACCAATAATATTTTCAAAATAATATTTTTCCGAAAGTTCGGTTTTCAAATAGACATTCTCTTTTAATAACATCTCTCTTAAATAGGCATTTTCAATTACCAAACTTGCCTGATGGGCATAGGCAATTAAAAATTCCAAATCACTTTCTTTAAATATTCCTTTTTGGCTATGAGAATCGAGATATAAGGCACCTAACAATTTATCTTTAGAAATCAAAGGGACACACATTACCGACTTGATTCCGTAAGAAATAACACTCTCTTTCGCACTAAATTTCTCGGAATCTAAGGCGCTGTGTAATAAAATTGGTTCTTTCTTTTCCAATACCTCTTTGATGACACTTTGGGAAATCTCTGTCGCATCGCCACCAAAAACCATTGGCACAAATTCTTCTTTCTCTTTTAAAACAATAACCCCTCTTTCGGCATTCAATTCCTTCATTATAATCTGTAAAGTATTTTCTAATACCTCTTTATAATCTTCCAAAGAGTTTAATTGGGAAATAATCTGATAAAGGGTTTCTAAGGCTTTTCTTTCCAACATATTTTTTTGCTAACTACTTCAAATAATGCTTCTTTTGATAATGCCTGATTATTATACTCATCTCTTATTCCCACCCGCCAGAGATAGAGACCATCAATTAAAGAATCATTAATAACCACAATTGTATCATTTTTAGGAATTAGACTATCTTGATAACAAAGAATTGGAAATCGGCTGTTTAAGAGATAATAAACTTTTATAAAATAGGTATAGGAAAAATAAAAAGAAGGTTGGGAAAAGATTAAGGTAGGCTTAAAAGAAGCTATCTCGCCATTGATTGGCGAAATCTGCTCGGGTAATTCTCGAATAATTCTTATTAAAGGCGGTGTTTGATAGACTAAAGTATCAGAAAAATTGGAAACCAGATAAATTAAAAAACTTTTACCTACCAAATCATCAAAATTACCGTTTACCATTTCTTTGTTTATTGTCCGCTCATAAATTTGGTTTTTTAGATGGTTTAGATAAAAGGTATCGTTGGTTGGTAATAAAAGATAAACTTCTTTCAAATTCTCATCAAAAATCTCACAGTTAATATTAAAAGATAAAGATTCGGGTAAAACAAATCTTTCTTCGTAATAACTTTTTATTTGACAATTTTTTAAATAAGGCAGTGGATTTAATCTAAAATATAATGTTTCAATTTGGTAATTATTAATCTTTTTAGAAAAATTTAGTTTTTGATAATTTTCTTTATAAATATTAATAAAATAAGAATCCAAAGGAATGTCGCTAAACTGAAAAAAACCATTGGTATCGGTTTTGGTGATTAAGGGATTTCTGTTTTTCTCACCAAAAATAGTTATTTCGGCATCTTTAATTTTTCTTTCTTTATTGTCAAACACATAACCCAAAAGGGTTCCGGTATTTTTATAATATTTGCTTTTTGGGTCATAGATATTATCTCTTTCTGGCGAACAGAATAAAATTAATAAGAGAAAGAAAAGGATTATCATTTGTTAAATTATATCTTGAAATAATTTTTTGGTCAATTATAATAAAATATGATTCTGGCGATAAGACCAAAGGATTTAGAGACTATTGCGATTTTAGAAGAAGCAACTTATGGTCCAGATCGGGAAGATTCCTCTATCCATATTAGTATTCCAATAATTTTAGGAAGTTGTCAGGATAAAGAAGCAGTTATCAGCGTAACTACTGATTTGATTAATTTTTCAAGAAGATATCAACATTCTGCTGCCTGGTTTATTCCGGAACAATTGGTGAAAGAATTGGAAGCAGCTGAAGATATGATAACTTCTGATAATCCGGCTTATGGTGGAATTCTTCTTTCGCGAGAGATCGATAATTATCATATGCAAGTGAGATTGATAAAACAATTTGGTATGTATACTGTTGATACCAAATGGCATAACGACCGGATTGGCGATGAGTATTCATTGGAGCATTATTATGCCTATTTGAAACTTCGACCAAAGATAAAAAACTTTAAATGGGAAACATTAAATTTTGATAAAAAAAATCTTTCAATAAAAATCAATTTTTCCAATTGGGAAGAGGAGATAGAGAAATTAAAAAAAGAATTATATTTATCTTCCTTAGATATGGATTTAAATTACGAGGTTCCTTATTATTTCTTTAATAAGATAAGAACAATTGGTCAAGAAAAGGAATTACTCCGACGGGCTGATTATTATTATAATGAAAGAAAAAAAGAGATGTATGTGGAAATTATTTTGTGGAATTATCAAATTGAAAAAATAATTTTGGCGATAACTAATGAAAAAGAAGGAGAAAAATTGGTTATCAAAGAAGAAAAAAATTTTGATTCAGAGACGATTGATTTTTTAAATTCTTTTATTAATTCTTTAAAAGAAGAGATTAATTTAATTGAAGAACGGCGAAAAAAATATTTTTCGGAAAGACCAATTTATGGTCAAAAATAGGTTGATAATTGAAGGAGGCAGGAAACTTAAAGGAAAAGTAAAAATCGGCAGCGCCAAAAATGCGGTTTTACCAATTCTCGCCGCCTCTTTATTAACTGATAAAAAGGTTATTTTAAAAAATATCTCTTTGGTAAGTGATGTTCTTACGATGTTAGAAATCCTAAAGGCAATCGGTTCTAAAATTGAAGTAATAAATAACGATATAATAATTGATAATTCCAATGTCAATTCCTTTTTTCCACCCGATGAAATTGTTAAAAAGATTCGGGCTTCCTATTATCTAATTGCTCCTTTACTTTTTCGTTTTAGAAAAGTAAAAATCGCCTATCCCGGTGGTTGTGAAATTGGCGAAAGACCAATTGACTTGCATATCAAAGGGTTAATGAATTTAGGGGCAAAAGTAATTCCTAATAGCAAATATTTAGAAGCAGAAATAAATGAACTTAAGGGAAAAGAAATTTATTTATACGGATATAAAGGACCAAGTGTTGGAGCTACTTGTCAGGTTTTATTAGCCGCCAGCAAAATCAACGGAAAAACAACCATCTTTGGTGCTTCTTGCGAACCAGAAGTTGTTGATTTAATAAATTTCTTAAAAAGGATGGGTGTTGAAATTTATGGTGAAGGGACACCGGTTATTGAGATTTACGGAAAGGAAGATTTAAATGGCTGTGCATATGAACCGATACCGGACAGAATAGAAGCAGGAACTTTTTTGTGTGCTGGTTTAATTACTGATGGTGAAATTACAATTAAAAATGTTATTCCTAAGCATTTAGAGATTGTTTTACAGAAACTTAAAGAAGCTGGTGCTGATTTAGAGATAGGAGAGAGAGAAATAAAAATCAAAAGAAGAGAAAAAGAACTAAAACCTTTAAATATTATCACTTCTTTTTATCCGGGTTTTCCCACTGATTTGCAGGCACAATTTACTACCCTTGCCTGTTTAGCAAAGGGTGAAAGTATTATTTGTGAAAATATTTTTGAAAGAAGATTTGCCCATTGCCAAGAACTAAAAAA
>JBDRVN010000018.1:2960-29098 GCA_039801885.1 Caldifarciminota bacterium | reverse complement strand
GTTGTCCTAGGTGTGGGTTGGAATTTTGTGAAAAAGACGTCAAGGCTCATGAGTTTCTGGGTTTAGGTGGTGGAATATGTCCGTACTGTGGAAAAGATGTGCACCGTGGTGATCGTATCTATCCGGGGAAGAAGTGAGTGTTTTATTACTACAGTTAACAAATTAACGGAATCAATATTGTTGCGACTGGTAAATTATAATTTTTGGTAGCATAATGATTGGGATTGGTAATTTTTATGCTTAAGTGTTAGTTAACAGACTACGGTTGGTTTAATTCAGAGTCCTAACCAAGTTTCTCCAGATTGGATTTTGGGTTATTGAATACAATTCTAGGAAGCCTCAGATTTATTTATTTAATTTTCCTACAGATAGAATTAGGAAAAGGAATCTATTTCTTAGACTTTTCTGCCGGCGATTATAAAACAAAGAGGAAGATTATTCTTTTGCATCGATAAGAAGATAACCACAATTAATTCGGGATTATTAAAAAATCTAAAAAGTAGATTATTACCCATTGGCAATAGTGTTTTAATATAAGATTACAATTAGAAATAGCTTACGATTTAGGCATTAGTTTTGAGCAGTTTTATTCTTACAGGTCTTAAATTTTTCTTTCAATTATTCCTATTGGCAATAAATTTTTCTCTTCTACGGATTGACAAACTTCATCCTTAACAAAAGGATACTCTCCTTTGACATCGTCAAAATAAATTATATTATAAGAGATGTCTGAAGATCCATATTAAGGAATTATTTCGTTTGATTATAAATTTTATTTTCTTATTGACATTTTTATAAATTTTATTATGATATATAATTAATGGCGAATAGCTCAGTTGGCGAGAGCGCCTCCCTTACAAGGAGGAGGTCACCCGTTCAAATCGGGTTTCGCCCATTTTATTTTCTTAAACTTATGAGAAAAATAATTAGAAAAGAACCAAAAAAACAGTTTGGGGTTTGGTGTGAATATGGGCGTGTTCATTTTAAGCAACAACCATCACAAAGATACTTTTCTTGAGACCATAAAAAATTTCTACCAACTTAAATGTGAAGAGTATTAAATATGACTGAGCAAAAACAATTTTATAAATCCAATAGAAATCATAAATTTTTTTGCGGAATTTATATTAATAACTTAACCTTATGAAACATCAAAAAACCGTTCTCAAAATTATCGGTATGGATTGTGCAAGTTGTGCGGTAAATATTGAAAATGCTTTAAAAAAAGAGAAAGGAATTAAATCAGCCAATATTAATTTTGCTTCAGAGAAGTTATATTTGGAATTTGATGAAAGTGAGATAAGTCTTGTCAGAGTCAAAAAAATAATAGAAAAATTAGGCTACCAAGTTTGGGAAGAGACTTTTGAAGAAGAAATATCCGACCATCATAAAGAGATAAAGATGCAAGAAATCAGAAAACTTAAAAAACGGTTTATTATTTCTTTTATTTTTTGTTTACCTCTCATTTATATTGTTATGGGCGAAATGGTTGGTTTGCCGATACTCCCATTTTTTAAAGAATGGAGCATTCTAATTCAGTTTATTTTAACAACCGCTATAATTTTGGTTTGCTTTGGTCTTTGGCGTTCAGGATTTAAAAATTTAATAGGGCTAAGACCTAATATGGATTCTCTTATTTTGATTGGCACAGCCGCTGCCTATTTCTATAGTTTGACTATTTCCCTTTTAATATTGTTTGGGGTAAAAATTGAAGCCCATCTTTATTATGAAAGCGCGGCTTTAATTTTAGTTTTTATTTCTCTGGGGAAATATCTGGAAGCTAAAACCTTAGGAAAGACCGGCGAAGCGATTAAAAAATTGATTGGGCTTCAAGCAAAAGAAGCAACGGTTATAAAAGACAATGAAGAAACAAAAATTCCTATTTTCCAAGTAAAAGTTGGTGATATTATTTTAGTAAAACCAGGAGAGAAAATTCCGGTTGATGGTATCGTTATTGAAGGTTATTCCGGTGTGGACGAAAAAGTTGTTACTGGCGAGAGTATTCCGGCAGAAAAGAAAAAGGGTGATCAAGTGATTGGCGGAACCCTTAATAAAACTGGAGTTTTGAAATTTAAAGCCACCAGAGTTGGGAAAGATACGATGTTAGCCCAAATCATAAAAATAGTTGAAGAGGCAATGGATTCTAAAGCACCTATTCAGCTCTTAGCGGATAAAGTTTCTTTTTATTTTGTTCCGTCGGTAATCGGTGTGGCTGTTTTATCTTTTGTTATTTGGCTTTTGTTAGGTCAGCCATTCTCTTTTGCCTTAACGGTTTTGGTGGCTGTTTTAATTATTGCTTGTCCTTGTGCTTTGGGTTTGGCAACGCCCACCGCTGTAATGATGGGCACAGGATTGGCGGCAAAAAATGGTATTTTAATTAAAAGCGGTAAGGCATTGGAAATCGCCCACAAATTGGATGTAGTTATTTTTGATAAGACCGGAACCTTAACCAAAGGTGAACCAAGTGTTACTGATGTGGTAAAAATTAAAAGTGACATTAGTGAAAATTTAATTTTACAAATTGCAGCATCAGTGGAAAAAAATTCCGAACATCCCTTGGCCCAAGCAATTGTTAATAAAGCAAAGGAAGAGAAAATTAACTTTTTAGAAGTAAAAAATTTTCAGACTATACCCGGCCTTGGCGTTTCAGCTGAATTAGAAAATAAAAAAATCCTTTTTGGAACAAGAAAGCTAATGTTGGATAATCAAATTAATCCAGCTATAGCAGAAGAAAAAATGATTAATTTAGAAAATCAGGGCAAAACAGCAATGATTTTAGCACAAAATAAAGAGATTATTGGTATTATCGCAGTAGCCGATACTCTTAAGGAATATTCAAAAGAGGCAGTAGAAATGCTTCATAAAATGGGTAAAAAGGTTGCGATAATAACCGGAGATAATAAAAGAGTTGGACAAGCTATCGCCAAGCAACTTGGTATAGACAGGATCTTAGCTGAAGTGTTGCCCCAAGATAAATCAGCCGAAATTAAAAAATTACAGAGCGAAGGAAACGTCGTGGCAATGGTTGGCGACGGCATAAATGACGCACCAGCTTTGGCTCAGGCTGATTTGGGTATTGCTTTGGGTTCAGGTACAGATGTGGCAATGGAAACAGGGGAAATAGTTTTAATTAAAGATGATTTAAGAGATGTGATAATAGCAATAGATTTAAGTAAGTATACTTTAAAGAAGATTAAACAAAATCTTTTCTGGGCTTTCTTTTATAATATCGTTGGTATTCCTGTTGCTGCCGGCATTTTATATCCTTTTACCGGTTGGCTTTTGAATCCGGCAATTGCCGCTGCGGCGATGGCTTTTTCTTCCATTAGCGTTACATCAAACGCTCTTCTGATGAAAAGATATAAACCTAAAATTATTAAAAAAGTATAAGAGGAATTTATTGTTGTCACCTATATATAGATAAGTAAAGGTGAGAACATTTCTTTTTCTTTATTGTTTTGGTTTAACTTCGGTATCATCCAGAAAGCTTTTTATTTTTTAGCAGGAAGTAAAAAGCAAAGTTCTATATTGAGGTGTTGTTGATAATAATAGCTCCATCCTTTCTTACAGGCAAAAGGAGGTAATAAGAAGAGATAATAAGCTTTATTAAACCTTAATCTTTATTTAAAACTTTTATTTCTTTACTCTAAAAGACTTTTAAAAAATCTTCTAAGTGTTTAATTTATTATACATTATCGTCTTTTTCTTTACCATCTTTTAATTTAATTGGTTATTTATTCTTATTGACATTTTTATAAATTTTGTTATGATATATAACTAATGGGCGAATAGCTCAGTTGGCGAGAGCGCCTCCCTTACAAGGAGGAGGTCACCCGTTCAAATCGGGTTTCGCCCATTTTATTTTCTTAAACTTATGAGAAAAATAATTAGAAAAGAACCAAAGAAAAAAGTTGAAGATCCTTATTTATTACCAAAAAGTTTACCAGACCCAACAGTCTGTCCTTCTTGTAATCTCTTATATCACGATAAAAGATGGATAAGAAATGATGAACTAGCGAATATGGTAAGTATGATTGCTTATAAATATAAATGCCCTTCTTGCCGGAAGATCGAAGACCATTATGCTATGGGTATTGTTAATATCAGTGGAAATTTTTATGCCACCCATAAAGAAGATATTATTAATTTGGTAAAAAATACGGAAAAGAGAGAAGTTTTAAGGAATCCTTTGGATAGAATAATGAGTCTAAAAAATGTTAAAGATATGGTGGTTCTGGAAACCACCTCTGAAAATTTAGCGATAGCAATCGGCAAAGCCCTAAAAAGGGCTTATAAAGGAAATTTGGAAATAAAATTCTCTTCTAATAATAAATTAGTAAGAGTTAACTGGCAAAGGGATTAAAAAAGGAGGAAATATGAAAATAAAACCCTTAGCTGACAGAGTTGTTGTTGAAAGAATAGAAGAAGAAGAAGTTAAAAAAGGTGGTATCATTTTACCAGATACTGCCAAAGAGAAGCCGATTAGGGGCAAGGTAATTGCGGTTGGTCCTGGTCGTTTGGATGATAAAGGAAATCGGATTCCGATGGAAGTGAAGAAAGGCGATGTCGTTCTCTTTGGAAAATATGCCGGTCAGGAAATCAAAATTGATAATAAGGAATACCTCATAATGAGGGAAGATGAGATATTAGCAATAATTGTTGAAAAGGAGGAATAATATGGCAGCGAAGGAATTGAAATTTAATGAAGAAGCAAGAAGAGCAATTTTAAGAGGTGTTGAAATTTTGGCAGCAGCAGTTAAGGCGACTCTTGGTCCAAAGGGAAGGAATGTCGTGATTGAGAAAAAATGGGGAGCACCAACGGTTACCAAAGACGGCGTCACGGTTGCGAAAGAGATTGATTTGGAAGACAAATTTGAAAATCTTGGTGCCCAAATGGTAAAAGAGGTTGCTTCTAAGACCTCGGACGTTGCCGGTGACGGCACAACCACCGCAACAGTTCTTGCGGAAGCGATTTATCGGGAAGGATTAAAAGTTGTTGCTGCCGGTGCCAATGCGATGGCAGTTCAAAGAGGAATTGAGAAAGCAGTGAATACCGTTGTGGAAGAGTTGAAGAAGATTTCCAAAAAGATTTCTTCTCGTCAAGAAATTGCGCAGGTGGCAACGATTGCGGCAAATAATAATTCGGAAATTGGTAATCTTCTTGCTGATGCGATGGAAAAAGTCGGTAAAGAAGGTGTGATTACCGTAGAAGAGGCAAAGTCCTTAGAAACGACTTTGGAGGTTGTTGAAGGAATGCAATTTGACCGTGGTTATCTTTCGCCCTATTTTATTACCAATCCGGATAAAATGGAATGCGAATTAGAAGATTGTTATATTTTACTATATGAGAAGAAGATTTCTTCGGCAAGGGACTTATTGCCGATTTTAGAAAAAGTTGCTCAAAAGGGTAGGCCAATTTTAATTATTGCGGAAGAAGTAGAGGGTGAAGCACTTGCTACTTTAGTGGTAAACAAAGTTCGCGGTACTCTCCAATGCTGCGCGGTTAAGGCACCGGGTTATGGTGAAAGAAGAAGGGCAATGATGGAGGATATTGCGATTCTTACCGGTGGGCGACTGATTTCCGAAGATTTGGGTATTAAATTAGAAAATGTCCAAATTTCTGATTTGGGAAGGGCAAAGAGGGTAGTTATTGATAAAGAGAATACAACGATTGTTGAAGGTGCGGGTTCAAAGAAAGATATTCAAGGTCGGATTGAGATGATTAGAAAACAGATTGAAGAGACAAAATCGGACTATGACCGAGAGAAATTACAAGAGAGATTGGCAAAATTGGCTGGCGGCGTTGCGGTTATTAATGTTGGTGCTGCTACCGAAGTAGAAATGAAACAGAAGAAAGCTTTGGTGGAAGATGCTTTACACGCAACCAGAGCAGCCGTTGAAGAAGGTGTTGTGCCTGGTGGTGGTGTTGCTTTAATCCGTTGTATTCCGGCTTTAGAAAAAATGAAATTGGAAGGCGACGAACAGATTGGTGTTGAGATTGTGAAAAAAGCCTTAGAAGAACCGTTGAAACAATTAGTAAATAATGCCGGTGTGGAAGGTTCAGTAATTGCCGAAAAAGTGAAGAACGAGAAGAATCCCAATATCGGTTTCAATGTTGAGACAATGAAATTTGAAGATATGTTTGAAGCCGGTATTATTGATCCGACAAAAGTAACAAGAAGTGCTTTACAAAATGCCAGCAGTGTTGCTGCTTTATTAGTGACTACGGAATGCGCAATTATTGAGAAACCAGAGAAAGAAAAGATGCCACCAACACCACCCGGTGGTTATGAATACTAATTATTAAATTCTGAATTCCTAAAAGGAGAGGCTCCGTCTAAAAAGGCGGAGCCTTTTATTTTTTAAATAACCATTTAGAGAAATGGGAAAGAAAAAGGGATTTACTTTAATAGAGATGCTTTTGGTGATTTTAATTATTGGTATCTTAATAAGTCTTTTCTTTCCCCATTTCTCTCTTTTTCAAGAAAGAGCAAAAAGAACACAGGTAAAAAATAATATGCAGGTTGTCCAGAAAGCTTTAATGGCTTGGGCATCCGACCATAAAGGCGAATTCCCTTCACCGGAAATTGTTGGAGAAGTTTTGGATCCAGAAGGTCCTTTGGCTTATTATTTTCCTGGTGGCGACCCAATAATTGAAGATAAAATTGGTAATTTACCAGTTAACCCTTATACTGGTTTAAATTATAATAGGGAATATGAAGACCTTTTTTATGGCGGTGATTATGTTTTTAAAAATTATGGAGATAATGCGAAAGTTTGGGCAGGAGATACTACATCTCCCTATCTTAAATGGGCAGATATGGAGGTAATTTCTGGTCAGATTGCAATTGGCGTCTATTTTGATACGATAACTTATACAGTTAGTCAATACGGAATTGCCGGTTGGGGAAGATGTTTTTTAGATAGTTTAAATTATCCCATTTATGAAATTTCACCTTTGGTTAAAGACCCTTTTGATAAAAAATATTGGCGATTTTATATCCTTCACAATTAATTGACAATTATATTTATTTTCTTTAAAATATAGTATGAACTTTTTAGATGTTTTAATTCCCTTTTTTATTTTGATTGTGGCAATAATTCAGGCGATTAGGGGAAGAGCCGGAATGGGTAAACCCCTTTTTGAAATGGTTGCTTTTATTTTGGCATTAGTTTTAGCAAACCATTTTAAAGAGGGTTTAAGTTCTTTAATAAAATTAGATATCTATTGGACTTTTTTAATTACCTTTATTATTCTTTTAATTATTCTTCTTTATCTTGCCTATTTACTTTTTAATATTACTGAATGGTCTTTAGGTAATTTAGATTCTTTTTTCTCCTTCTTATTTGGTATTGCGATTGGTTGGGTAATCTGTTTTTTTGTTATAAAATTCCTATATTTGAAATATACCGAAGAGAGTGAAATTGGTCTCTTGTTATCTTCTTCCAAAATGGCAAATGAGATATACTATTTTAAGACCTATAATAAAATAGTTGAACTTCTTTATAAGGCAAAATTGGGACCGGAAGTTGAAGAGATTCCCAATCCCTAAACCTAATTTGTTAAATATTAATCTAATAATAGTAGGATGATTACTTTTATTCTTTCTTTTCTTATTCTCACCGAACCCGTCCATATTTATTACTTTCCTGATACTTTATATATTTCTTTGAAAGAGGCTAAAGAGTACGCAAGAAAATATAGTGTTTACAAAGAAGAAGCCGATTATTATAAGAAAACGGGTATAAATAATGTTTTTGGGATAAGTTCCGAATTGTTGCCATCAACAAATCTATCTTTCTCTTATTCCGAAACCAAAGAACCAAAGAAAAGTTCTTATCGGGGAAGTTTTACAATTAATGAAAAAATTTTTGACATTGAGACTTATTTAAATTTACTTTTTATTAATAAAAGTTTCAATTTTTATAATTTAAGTAAGAAAGAGAGATTAGAATATTTAGATTATATTTGTGAAAATTCCTATTTTAATCTTTTACGTTTTTATGCCATTTATCAGGTAAAGAAAAATCTTTTAACTTATAAAGAAGAGTACAAAAATTTGATTGAAGAAAAATATAAACTTGGTCAGGTTAGTAAAATTGATTATTTAAGGGCAAAAACGGATTATGCCTTGGCTTCTCAACAGCTTCTTAGTAGTGAGAAAAATTTCAAGCAGGCAATGGTTGCTTTAAAGGTTATTTTAGGAATAAAAGAAGATAAAATTATCATTCCCAAAACTGAGATACCCGAATTAAAAAATGAATTTCTTAACACGATAAAGAAAATTAATGAAGAAAAAGTAGATAAAATTTTGAAAGAGAATTTAAATCTGAAAAAAGCCGGTATCCAAAAGACCTTGGCAAGGGTTTCTTACGCTTCAGCAGTACTTAGAATTTTTCCGATTTGTCAATTTTCTTATACTTCTTCTTATACCGATAGTGAGAGATTTTATTTCACTTTAAAAGATTGGGATAAAAGAGACAATATTTCTTTTTCTCTTTCTTTTTCCTTGCCAATATTTGATTTAAAAAATTATCTATTAAATGTTAATAGCAAAAAATTACAATTAAAAAAGAGCAAGATTGATGAGAGAAAAACTTATGAAGAGATTTTAAAGTCGGTAATGGATGCCTTAAATAGTTTAAAAGAGGCGATGGAGAAATATGAATACGGAAAGGCAAATTTAGAAATGGCAGAAGAACTTTATTCTTTGGCAAAGGAACAGTTGAGATTAGGAAAAATCTCTTATTTAGATTTTATGAATATTGAGAATACTTATAATGAAGCAAAAAGTAATTATATATCTTCTCTTTGTGATATTTATGCCGGAGTTGCCCTTTTGAGATACTTAGGTCTAAAAGATTTAAAAATGGAGGAAGAATGAAGAAAAGAATATTTTTGATAATTGGTATTATCGTTTTTATTGTTTTAATAGTTTTACTTAATTTAACAAAAAAGGAAGAAGGAAAGGAAGTCGAAGTAACAAGAGTGGAATACGGAAGTATTGTTTCCCAAGTAAGCGGTGATGGTGAATTAAAGGCAAAGACCCAAGTAAATATCCAGTCCCAAGTAATGGGTCGGGTAGAAAAGATTTTTGTCAAAGAAGGCGAAGAAGTTAAAAGGGGTGATTTGCTTTGTTTATTAGAAAGAAAAAGTTATGAGGCAAATTTAACATTACAAAAAGCAAGATATGAACAGGCAAAAAATAGTTTTATAAGAATTGATTCATTATATAAAAAGAGATTAATCAGTGATGAGGAATACGAAAGGGCAAAAACTGAATACGAGGCGGCAAAAGCCAGTTATGAAGATGCTTTAGATAAATATAATAAAACGGAAATCCGTTCACCAATCAATGGGACAGTAGTAAAATTAAATATTGAGGAAGGAGAAACAGCAATTATTGGCACAATGAATGCTTTAGGAACAATAATGATGGTGATTGCTGATTTATCAAAGATGATGGCAGTGATCGAAGTTTCCGAAAGGGATGTGGTTGATATTAAGATTGGCAATCCGGCAAAAATTACCTTAGATGCCTTGCCCGATACATTTTTTGTTGGTCAAGTAACAAGAATTGGTTATGTGCCAATTACTACTGCTGCCACGGCTACCGAAAAGATAACTAATTTTGAAGTGGAAGTGGAATTAGAAGATACCAGTTTTTTATTAAGACCGGGTATGAGCGTCCACTGTGAAATTATTGCTGCGGAAAAAGAAAGTGTTTTAGTATTACCGATTTCAGCAATTGGCAGAAGGAGAGTTGGTGGTAAAGAAGTAGATGCTTGTTTTGTTATTGAAAATGGTCGGGCAAAATTGCGACCAATAAAAGTTGGTAGTTATGGCGAGTTTGAGGCAGAGGTTATTGAAGGTTTAAAGGAAGGGGAGGAGATAATTACTGGTCCTTATTCAGTTTTAGCAAAATTGAATGAAGGCGATTTAGTAAAACCAAAAAGAAAAGAAAGAGCAGAGAGAAAAAAGGGAGATACTGGTGATGTAATAAGAACTATGCGGTTTATTCAAAGACCAAGAGTGCGAGCAAGACGATAATGCTTTGTCAACTTATCAATGTTAAAAAGATTTATTCAACAGGTAAGGTAAATTTTCCCGCCTTAAATGGAGTTAATTTAGAAATTGAAAAAGGCGAATATGCCGCCATAATGGGTCCATCTGGAAGTGGTAAATCAACCCTTTTAAATATTATTGGTTTTTTGGATATCTTAACGGAAGGAAAATATTTTTATCAAGAAAAAGAAGTAAGTAATTTAAGTGATAATGAATTGGCAAGATTGAGAAACAAAGAAATTGGTTTTGTCTTTCAGAATTTTAATCTCTTACCAAGATTGACCGCTTTTAGTAATGTGGAATTGCCTTTAATTTATGCTGGAGTTAGTGTAAAGGAGCGAAGAAAACGGGTAATGGAAATTTTAGAAAAAGTTGGTTTGAAAGAAAGGGCAACTCATAGGCCAAATGAACTTTCCGGTGGCGAAATGCAAAGGGTAGCGATTGCTCGGGCATTAGTTAATAACCCATCTTTAATTTTGGCTGATGAACCCACTGGTAATTTGGATACAAAAAGTGGTGGTGAGATAATGAAAATATTTGACCAATTGGCAAGCGAAGGCAGAACAATTATCATTGTTACCCATGACCCAAATATTGCTTCCCACGCAAAAAGATTGATAAGGATAACCGATGGAATAATAATTGAAGATAAAATAATCAAATGAAATTAATTGAAATATTAAAATTATCAATATCTACTTTTAAAACCCATCGACTTCGTTCTTTTTTAACCACCTTAGGAATAATCATTGGTGTGACGACTGTTATTGCGATTCTTTCTTTGATTCAGGGATTAAATATGACCGTTGAGAAGCAAATAAGTTCTTTGGGTTCTAATACAATTTTTGTCCAAAAGGTTGCCTGGGGAATGGGCAGGATTGATTTTGAAGAAGTTGCCAAAAGAAAGGATTTAACAATAGAAGATGGCGAAGCCTTAAAGAAATTATCTTCCGTTGATAAACTTTCCTATACAAAATCCAATAATGTTGGCACAATTACTTACGGAATAAATAAGGCAAGAAATATTGAAGTTATTGGTTCCGATGAAAATTTACAATATACCTCTAATTATACTGTAACCAATGGTCGGTTTATCAACGAAGATGATTTCAAAAGAAGAAGAAAGGTCTGTGTGATTGGTTCTTATATTGTGGAGAATTTATTTCCCAATACCGATCCTCTTTTTAAAACAATCAATCTTGGTGGCAAACAATTTCTTATTGTTGGTGTTTTAGAACCGAAAGGAAGTTTTATGGGGCAAACCCAAGATAATATTATCATCATTCCCTTGACCACCTTTGATGAAGTATTTCCTAAACCTACTGGTTTCCAAAGGCTTTGGCGTGGTCTTTCCTTCCAGATTTTGCCCAAGGATGGTAAGAATTTAGAGAGAACAATTGATGAGATAAGAGAGGTTTTGCGAAGAAGAAGGAGATTAGGGTTTGACAAACCTGATGATTTTGGTATTAATACCCAACAGACATTAAGAGAGATATATAGAAATATAACCAATGTTGCTTTTATTGTGATGATTGCTGTAGCAGCAATCTCATTAATTGTTGGTGGCATTGGAATTATGAACATAATGCTCGTTGCGGTAACTGAAAGGACAAGAGAGATTGGTTTAAGAAAGGCGGTTGGTGCTTCTAATCGGGATATATTATTACAATTTTTATTAGAAGCCTGCTTTTTATCCTTTTTAGGTGGTTTAATTGGTTTAATTTTAGGGATTAGTAGTGCCAAAATTATTGCTGCTTTAACACCGTTAGAATCAGCCGTTCCTTTGTGGGTAGTGATTATTGGTGTTTTATTTCCCATTTGTGTTGGTATCTTTTTTGGCATCTATCCTGCCACCCGTGCTGCCAAACTCAATCCCATCGAGGCATTGAGATACGAATAATATAACCTTGTATAAGGATTAAAATTTTGTTAGTAAATTCCCAAGAAGAGAGAATTGTATTGCCCATTCATTATAACTATTTATTACAGACTTTTATTTATAATAATATTGATAAAAAACTTGCTGATTTTAAAGAGGGAGATAATTTTTGATAAAGAGATTTATTTTTTTCTCTCTTCGCCATTAAAGAAATTTTTGCCCAAATTTACTAAAAGATTTTTCAACTAATATCTGTAAGAAAATAAAGGATTAATTAGTGGATGGCATAGTAGATAGTCATAGGGATATCCCTATACCTATATAAGTCTTTGATTCATAAGAACTTATAAGTATATACCCCCTCCCCCTATACCTTTGCCTTCTAAATCATTTATTTGTTGGTTTGCTCTTCGGTGATTTAAGAAAGTTATTATAAATTGGGCAACTAAAAAATAGATGATAATTTCAAATAAGAGCCGATATCTTGCTTCAGCAACAACACCAGTGGAAAATATTAAAGGTAATATAATTAATAACTCTAATAAAGGTTTATCTTTTATAACTATTTTCACAAAGTAAATTAGAAGAAAAATTAAGAAGATAGATGAATATATTAGAAGAAAAATACCAAAAAAGCCAATTTTTATCAACCGTTCGAAAAGAAAAGTTTTTATCCCTTCTATTATCTTCCCTTTTAAAATAGAAGAGAAGACTTCCTGTTGGATAGGTTTTTCTATCTCTTTATTTAAATAGATTAATAAAGGTTTAAAAGAGATGGGCGAGATTAAGGTGTTAAAAGAAAAGAGGATATGAGAAGAGAGCAAATGTAAGGGTGCTTTTTTTAGTTCTTTTAAAGATATATCTCTAATTGCCTGCCAATACTCCTTTTTGGTATAGTTATCTTTTAACTTCTCTTCTAAATCTCTATTCATTAGCTCCCTTGCCTTTTGATAACTTATTCTCTCTTTTAAAGATTTAGCAACAGGTAGATAATAAGAAAAGAAATTGATATAAGGTAAAGTAGAAAAAGTAAAGTAGTTTATCTTTTTATAAATGAGAAAGGACCAAGGAAGAGTAGAAAGATAGGGAATGAAAAGAAAAAGTAAGGCTTTTTTGGCTCTCTTTTTGATAAGGCGATGAATTGCTAAAAAAGGTGGCAAGAGAAGACCAACCGGTTTGATATAAGACAGAAGGGAAAATAATATTAGTGAGATGGTATTTTTATTATTCTTTAAGAAGAAATAACCCAAAAAAAGAATAATTCCAAAAAATAAATCGGTAATTGGAAAAAGGGAATAAAAATTTATCTGGGGTGATAAGATAAAGAAAAGGGCAAAGAGATAAAAACTTTCTTTATCGCAATATTTTTTTAGGATTAATAAGAAAATTATTGATAAGATAAGATAGAAGATAAAACCAATATAAGGTTTCGGAATAATAAGATAAAAGAAGGATAATAAAAAGGGAAAAAGGGGCGGTCTTTTTGTATCAAAATTTCCTTCCCTTTCATAATTAAAAGATAAAGTAAGATTTTGGGCAAGTTTGTAATACTCTTTCGCATCACTTATTGCTTCTAATACTGCCCTTTCATTAGATAATAAAGGAAGGAAAAAGATAAAGCGGATTAATATAAAAAGGAGAAATAAGAAAAAATCTTTTCTTAACAAATCAAATCTCCAATTTTTCTTTTAAAATTTTTAAATTAAGTACATCTTCCCGATTATATTCTAATAAAGTTTCTAACGCCTTTTTATCACCAAGATTTTTATATCTTTCCCATAGTTTCACCGCAGCAAACCCATTTATATCTTTTAGTTTCCTTTCAATACCTAATTTCTTTTCTACCTGTTTTAAACCACCATACAGGTTTCTCTGATGACATTCATTCATTAGGTCTTTGTGGATACAATATTTTTCTATATCAATATTAAGTTTCTTTTTGATAAATTTTAAATCAAAATCTGTGCCGTTATAAGTATAAAGGATTTTTATTTTCTTTATAATTTTAATTAGTTTATCAGTAGTTATCTCATTATTAATAAGTTGGATAAATTCAAATTTTTTACCTTTATCAATACCAAAACCAATTACCGTTATTTCGCCTTTTTCTGTTTCCAAATTTGTTGTCTCTATATCCAAATAGCCTTCATATTTCTTTAAAAAGATTATATTAAACAGCCAATAAATTTTATCTAAAATCCTCTTCACTTATTAATTTTGCCAATTTTTATCTTTTTCGCAATAAATAGAAATATTATTGATTTTATAATAAATAGGGATTATAATTTAAGTTAATGAAAATTATTGAAATTTGTAACGAAGAAAAAATTTTTGAAATTTTAGAGAATACGAAAAATCCCGATAAGAAAACTATTGAATTAATCTTCGATAAGGCAAAAGAGAAGAAAGGGCTCTCCTTAGAAGAGGTGGGTTATTTAACCAATTTGAAAGATAAAGAACTTATTGATGAACTTTTTAAGATTGCCGGAAAGATAAAAGAAGAGATTTATGGTGAAAGATTGGTCTTTTTTGCTCCTTTATATATTTCTGATTTCTGTGTTAATGATTGTGAGTATTGTAATTTCCATATTAGAAATCCAATGAAAAGAAGAAAGTTAAATTTAGATGAGATAAAAGAAGAGACAAAAAGAATAATTGAGATGGGTCATAAAAGAATACTATTGGAATGTGGTGAAGACCCAGTGAATAATCCAATTGATTATGTCGTTTCCGCAATTGAAACAATTTATTCAGTGAAAACTGAAAAGGGAAATATTAGAAGAATAAATGTTAACATTTCGGCAACAACAAAGGAGAATTATAAGAAATTAAAAGAGTCCAAAATTGGCACTTATCAATTATTTCAAGAAACCTATCATTATGAAACTTATAAGAAATTACATAAAGGACCAAAGGATGATTATGAAAGACAGATTACTGCTCATATTAGAGCCTTTGAAGCGGGTATTGATGATTTAGGAATTGGCGTTCTTTTTGGACTTTATGACTGGCGATTTGAAGTGATCTCTTTGGTTTCCCACGCACAATTTATGGATAAATATTTAGGTGTCGGTCCCCACACAATTTCTGTTCCCAGGTTTAGAAATGCTCCCACAGTAACTTATCAACCGGAATATTTGGTTTCTGATAAAGATTTTTTAAAGATTATTGCGATTTTAAGAGTAGCGGTTCCTTATACTGGAATGATTTTGTCAACAAGAGAAAGACCAGAAATAAGAAAGCTTGCTTTTAAATTGGGAATATCTCAGACCTCGGCTGGCTCAAAAACTTCACCTGGTGGTTATAAAAGTTTTTCTAAAGAAGAAGCCCAATTTGAAATTTATGATTTAAGAAATTTAGAAGAGGTTATTAATGATATTTTAAAAGATAAATTAATTCCCAGTTTCTGTACTGCTTGTTATCGGGTTGGAAGAACTGGTGAGGACTTTATGGATCTCGCCAAACCAGGTGAGATTCAAAAGTTTTGTCGTCCAAACGGAATCCTAACTTTCGTTGAATATTTAGAAGATTTTGCTAAAACTAATGGTAAGAAAGAGATATATGAAAAAGGATACGAAGTAATTGAATATTATCTCAATCAAATTGATAACGAGAATATAAGAAAAGAGACAATAAAAAGAATAGAAAAAATAAAGAACGGAGAAAGGGATTTATATTTCTGAAAGATTTTAAATATGTGTTATGCGATTCCCGGAAAGGTTATTGAGATAAATAATAATATCTGTAAGATTGAATATTTTGGCATTGTCAAGAAAGTAAGAAACGATTTTTATGATTTAAAGATTGGTGATTATGTTTATGCCCAAGGTGGTTTTGTTATCCAAAAAATTCCCGAAGAAGAAGCAAGGGAGACATTAAAAGTGTGGGAAGAATTTTTTCATCAATTAAAAGAGATTGATTTAAGGGTTATCTATCCTTCTAAAGATTTATATAAGATTGCCAATAGAATTCGTCAGGAATACCACGATAATTCCTGTTGCATTCACGGAATAATTGAATTTTCCAACTACTGTCAAAATAATTGTCTTTATTGTGGTTTAAGAAAAGATAATAAAAAATTGAAAAGGTATCGAATGGACCCCGATGAGATAATAAATTTAGCCTTTTATGCCATAAAAAGATTAAATTTTAAGGCTCTGGTTTTTCAATCGGGTGAAGATTTATATTATGATATAGATAAATTGTCTTATATTGTAAAAAGAATAATGGAAGAAAGCCCTTGCTTGCTAATATTAAGCATCGGTGAGCGAGAGCTTGAAATTTTTGAGAGAGTTTATAAGTTGGGTGCCCGCGGAGTACTTTTGAGATTTGAAACCGGTAATAGAAAAGTTTATGAAAAGATGCGACCGGGTAAGAAATTGGAGGATAGGATTAATTTAATCAAAGAGTTAAAAAATATCGGTTATTTGATAATGACCGGTTTTCTAATCGGTTTACCCGGCGAGGAAGAAGAAGATATTTTAAACAATCTTGCTTTAACTAATGAACTTTGTGCCGAAATGTTTTCTTTCGGTCCTTTTATTCCTCATCCGGATACACCTTTAAAAGATTCCTTCCCACCACCGATGGAAAAGATTTTAGATACTATTGCCCAAGCAAGAATTCTTTATCCCAATAGTAAAATTCTTGTTACCACCGCAATGCAGACATTAGATAAAAAAGATGGTTTAAGAAAAGGTTTGTTAGCCGGTGCTAACTCTTTAATGATTAATTTGACACCAAAAGGTTATGCGACCTTATACGAAATCTATCCAAATCGGGATGGCGTTGGTGAAGATGCCAACAAAAAAATAAAGGAAATAATTAATCTTCTTCACGAACTTGGCCGGGCACCAGCCGATATTGGCTTGTAGAGACTAAAAAATTAAATTATAATAAATTGAAAAAATAAATTTTATTAATTATTATTTTTTTCTATGTTAAGGGAGCTTTTAAAACCAGAAATTGAAGAAGCGATAAGGAATAAGGATTGGCGGGTATTAAAAGAATTGATTTCTATGTGGTCACCACCGGATATTGCTGACCTTTTAGAAAGTTTAAATGATGAAGAAAGGTTAATTCTTTTTCGCCTTTTACCTACCCAATTAGCGGCGGAGGTTTTTGTAGAATTAGAAAGAGATGTTCAAGCCCGTCTTGTTAAAAATTTATCTAATGAAAAGATAAAAGAGATTCTTTTAGAGGTCCCACCGGATGACCGAACGGAAATATTTGAAGAACTACCCGGCGAAGTAGTTTCTCAATTAATTAGCCTCTTACCACCGGAAGAAAGGAAGGAAGCCTTAGAGTTGCTTGGCTATCCAAAGGATTCGGTTGGTCGTTTGATGACTCCGGACTATATAAAAATTAAAGAGCATTGGACAATAAAATATAGTTTAGAACATATTAGAAAATTTGGTAAGGATGCGGAGACCCTTAATATTTTATATGTTGTTGATGATGAAGGCAAATTGATTGGCGAAGTCCATTTAAGACGATTGGTATTGGCTGAACCATTACAAAGAATCTCGGAAATTATGGAGAAAGATTTTATGGCGATAAATGTCTACCAAGACCAAGAGGAAGCAGCAAAAATGATGCGGAGATACGATTTGATTGCCTTGCCGGTTGTGGATAAAAGAAATATTTTATTAGGAATTGTTACGGTGGATGATATTTTAGATGTTTATGAAGAAGAAGCAACTGAAGATTTGCACAAAAGAGCAGGTGTTATCCCTTTAAAATTTAGTTATACTGCAACATCAATAATTTCTCTTTTTAAGAAAAGGATTGTTTGGCTTTCCCTTTTGGCAGTAGCGGGTTTTTTATCAAGTTCAATAATTGCTTCTTTTGAAAATCTTTTAAGTAAGATTATCGCTTTAAGTTTCTTTATTCCGGTCCTGATTGATACCGGTGGCAATACAAGTTCCCAATCAGCCACTTTAATAGTTAGGGCAATTGCTTTAGGAGAATTGGATTTTAAAAAATGGTGGGAAATTGTTCGCAAAGAACTTTTGGTAGGACTTCTTTTAGGTTGCGGCTTATTTTTTTTGTTATTTGGTTATAGTTTTTTATTGCGAAAAGATATAAGAATTAGTTTTGTTGTCGGATTAGCCGTTTTAATAATTTGTGTTTGGGCAAATTTGATTGGCACCATTTTGCCCATAATTTTAACTAAATTAAAACAAGACCCAGCAGTAATTAGTAGCCCAGTGCTCACAACAATTTTAGACTTCACTGGTTTAGCAATCTATTTTGCTATCGCTTATTTTATTTTAAAATAATAAATGTTTTTTCTTTTTATTTTAATCAATCTAAATTTAGAAATAAAAAATTTAATGAAAAATTACTGTTTAAATCCTAACAAAATTAGTATTTGTATTTATTCAATAGATGAGAAGAAATTTATTTATACCTACAATAAAAATAAACCCCTTATTCCTGCTTCTAATTTAAAACTTCTTATCAGCAGTTATCTCTTGGAAAATTGTGATAAAAATTTTTTAAATTATTTAAAGAGATATAAAAAAGGCAAGATCTATTATAAAAAACGAATCTTATTAGAGTTGAATAGCAAAAGCGATAATAAATTAGCCAATTCGCTTTTTTATTTGATTGGCCAATATAAGAAAAGAAATAGTAAAGAAGTTATTAAAGGATTTTTGAGAGAAAGAAAAATATCGATTGAAGGCTTAAAAATTTTTGATGGCAGTGGTTGTTCTAAAAAAAATCGTTTGACTACCAATACTTTAATAAACCTTTTGATTTATCTTTATTTTTCGTCCCACCAGAAAGAATTTTTAAATAGTTTAGCAGTGAGTGGGAAAAGAGGGACTTTAAGAAGAAGGTTATTAAATTATCAAAACAAAATAATTGCTAAAACCGGTTATTTGAAAAATGTTCGTGCTTTAAGCGGTTATTATTTTAAGAAAAATAAAAAATATATCTTTTCAATAATAATTAATCAAAATATCTCATCAGAAAATTATTGGAATTTTCTTAATGACTTTTTTGCCCTTCTGTGAGTTTTCCCACTAAGTCGTATCCTTTTCTTTTTAGAATTTCACATTCATTAAATTCACCAATTTTTATATTCTTATTATTTAAATTATTTAAAATAATATTACCATCGATCTCCGGTGCTTGAAAATAAGCTCGAGCTAAATTTTTATTCTCTATTAAAATTTTAAATCTTTTATTTATCAAAGAATTAAGAAAGTTAAAGGTTATTTCTTGTTGGGTTTCCATAATTTTTTGATATCGTTCTCTTTTTATCTTCTCTTTTATTTGGTTTTCTAATTTCTCGGCAAGGGTATTTTCTTCTCTTGAATAATTAAAACAGCCCAGATATTCAAATTTGAAATCTTTAATAAAAGATAATAATTCTAAGAAATCTTTTTCTTCCTCGTAGGGGAAACCAACCATTACGGTTGTTCTCAATATTAAATTAGGAATTTTTCTTAATTTTTCTAAAAGTTTAATTAAATCCTTTTTTGTATAAGGACGGTTCATTAATTTTAAAATCCTATCAGAAATGTGTTGAATGGGAATATCCAGATATTTTACAATTTTTTCTTCGTTCTTTATAATCCTAATCAATTCATCATCATAATGAGCAGGATGGGTATAAAGAATTCTTAGCCATTCTAAATTTCTAATTTTTACCAATTCTTTTAATAATTTTGCTAATGATGGTTTATTGTAAATATCGGCGCCATAAAAAGTTGTATCTTGAGCAATTAAAACAATTTCTTTTATTCCTAAATCCACTATTTCTCTTACTTCTCTTTTTATCTCTTCAATTTCTCTTGATTGATATTTACCACGAATTTTGGGAATAAGACAATAAGAACAGCAATTATTACAACCATCGGCAATTTTTACATAGGCATAGGGAGCAAAGATTATTCTTGGTAATGGTTTAATTAAAATCTGTTTGTTTTCTGACAGATAATATCTTTCTTTTTTCTCTATAAAATAGGGAATTTTCTTTAAACCACCAAGACCAATAAAACTATCTATTTCGGGATATTTTTCTACCAACCTTTCTTTTTCCCTTTCTATTAAGCAACCAAAAACAATTATCTTTTTAATAATTTTTCTTTTCTTTAAATCAATTAATTTTTTAATCCATCTTTCACATTCTTTAACTCCCTTTCTAATAAAGGCACAGGTAGTTAAAATAGCAGTATCACTTTCTTTTAAATCGGTGGTGATTGAATAGTCCTTTTTTAAGAGAGAATAAATAATTTTTTCGCAATCTACTTGATTTTTGGGGCAGCCAAGGAAAATTAAAGAAAATTTTTTCAAGAGATTAGATACATTTTTGCCTGGGCATAGGCAATAAGATTTTTTTCGTCATCAAAAACCTTGCTTTCTCCAATGAGTAATTTATGATGAATTTTACTGATTCGGCCATAAGCAAAATATTTTTTATTTAAAGCCATTGGTTTCTTATAACGAACTTGTAATTCGGCAGTTACTGCATTATAGCCCTTTTTCCGGCAAGCCCAAGCAATCATTTCATCAAGCAAAGTGGCAACAATTCCGCCGTGGATGATATCTTGATAACCTTCGTATTCCTTTTTAGGAACAAATTCTGTTTTTACTCCATTTTCCGTTTCAATAATTTTCAATTGAAAGCCAATAGGATTTTCGTCACCACAAGCAAAACAGTAATTGCTTGATTTGATAAGCATTATTTTTTAATAAATAAACTATCGGCTAATACTTTATTTATCTTCTGCGAAGAAAGATAAATCGCTAACTCTTTCTTTTTAAATTTATATAAAACCTTATCAATCAAAAACCCTTTTTTTGTTACATTTAAACTTAACTCGTAATCTTTAAAAGGAAAATTTAATAAATAATATTTATTCTTCTCTTTTATTTGAGGGTTAAGAGTATCTTTGGTAAAAGTGAAAAAAATGAGGAAAGGGTTAAATTCACTAATAGACAATTTTTGGTAAAGAGAATCCTTTTGATAATAGAAATAAATGCTTTCCTTATCAGCAATTACCAACCATTTTTCTGGTTCTTTTATTTCCAATCTTAAATAATGAGGTTTTTTGATATAAAATTTCCCACGATATTCTACACAAATTCCGGTTTCTTCATCGCATTCTCTTTGAAGAAAATCGCCGGAGATAGTTTTTAAGTTAAGATAAAAGTTCTTGATTTTCTCCCAAAGGGTTTTTTCATTTTTTATCCCTGTTAATAAAAGAAAAATAAGAAAATATTTCATAAATTATTATAATAAATTAATAATTTAAAGTCAAATTATTGACAAATAAATAATTTTGATTATTAATTATTTAATGAAAATTCTTTTCTTTACTTCCCAAACCGGTGGTGGTCATATCACGGTCGCCAAAGCTTTAGCCGAAGAGTTTAAAGAAAAATACAGCATTGAAGCATATCTTCCTGATTTTTTTCTGGAAGCAACAAAAAAGCCTTTTGCTAACTTTCCTAAAAATTATTCAAAGATAACAAAAGATTTCCCTTTCTTCTGGGGTTTTTTGTGGTATTTCACTTATCCTAAATGGTGGTATCATTATCTTAATAAGATTGTTGAATTTTTTACTCCTAATTATTTGGAGGATTTTTTTAAAAAATATCCGGATATTGAAGCAGTCATTTCAGTTCATCCTCTTTTAAATCATTTCCCTTTTCTGTGTGCTAAAAAATTTTATAAAAATATTAAATTTATTATTATTGGGATTGAGTTTTTAAAATACCATACCAGTTGGTTTCAAAAGGAGGCTGATTTGATTATTTATCCTTTTTCTCCTCCCTATTTTAGAAATTCTTGGAAAGTAGATAATTTACCTAATTATTTTGGTATTCCTTTAAGAAAAGATTTTGATTTTAATTACGATAAAGAGGAGCTAAGAAAAAAATACCAAATTGATAAAGATAGAAAGGTAGTATTGATTTTGGGCGGTAGCGAAGGTTGGGGAAAGATTAATAAGATTGTTAAAGAAATTTATTTTAAAAAGGATTATTATTTAATTTGTGTCTGCGGTCGGAATTTAGAACTTTTTAATAAACTTAAAGAAACTTATAATACCGAAGAAAAAATAAAAATTTTTTCTTATGTGGAAAAGATTGCGGAACTTTTTGCTATTAGTGATGCAGCAATTCTAAAAGCCGGTGCTCTCTCTTTAGCCGAAGCAATTGCTTCACAAGTGCCAATATTAATCTATCATTATCTTTATGGTCAGGAACTTGGTAATATACAATTTATTGCTCAAAACCAATTAGGTTTTTATACGCCAAATATTAAAGAATTAATTTTCTATTTAGATAAAATCCTTTTAACCGAGTTAGGTGAAAAACTTAAAGGAAATTTAAGAAAATTTAAAGATATTAATGGTCGAGAACGAATTACCCGGTTTATTGTCAATCTTTTAAGAAATTAAGAAAAAGAAGAGATGATTTTTATTAATTCTTCAGTGGTATAAGGTTTCTTTAATAAAATTATATTCGGGTTAATTAGCCGATTTTGGTCAGGAATAAAAAAAGAGGAATAAAATATTTTTATATTAGGCTCCAAATTAAATATTTTATCAAATTCTTCTATATCTTTTTCTAATTTTTCTGGTCTTGAATCATAGAAGAAACCAATAAAGGGTTCTTTTTTCTCTTTAAATTGATAATATGTTTTCATTCCTTCTTCCCAATTTTTTGCTTCAAAGACACGATAGTCAAAAAGATTTAAGATTTCTTTAATTGTGTTTATTAATTCTCCTTCACCAATTAAAATAATCTTTTGTTGGAGAGGAAAGATGTCTTCTTTTAAAATTGGCAGATAAATATGGAAACTGGTGTATTTATTTTCTTCGCTCTCTACTTCAATTTTTCCCTTATGGTTTTTAATGATTTCGGAAACAACTTTTAGACCGATACCCATTTGACCCTTTGTGGAATAAAAGGATTGAAAAATTTTATTTAATTCTTCTTTTTTAATTCCTTGACCATTATCGGTGATAGAAATTTTTACATAATTTTTATTTCTTAAAGTTGTTAATTCACCGGTTATTTTAATATTTATCTTTTTTTCTCTTTTAGCCTCCCAGGAATTTTTTATCAAATTGGAAAAAAGAATTTCCAATTGATCTTCATAACCATAGACCTTTAAATCTTTCGGAATCATTATATTGATAATAATTTCTTCTCTTTTCTCAAAAGAATTTACAACCTTTTCAATAAGGGAGGCTAAAAGTATAGTTTTTTTAGTCTTATTAATGGTCTTTCTTAGTTCTAATAAAGACATTACAAAAGTTTTGCTTTTCAAAATAAAATCTTTTCCTCTTTCTAAAAGTTCATAAATCCTTTGGAAATCTTTATTTTCTAAGCAATTTTTGATAAGATAACAAGTATTTAATAGATTTCCTAAAATATTATTAAAATCATAAAGTAAAGTATTTTGGTAGATAAAAAGATTTGCTAATTTTTCGATTTCCTCATTTTTTTCTTCTGATAATTTTTTTATTTCATTTTTGTTATTTCTAATTATTTTTTTAACAAGTTCCTTATATTCTCTTTCCAAGGTGATATTTTTGATTATTCCTTGATAACCAATAATCTTCCCAAGGGAATTTTTAATAACATTTGCGGATAATAAGCAATTTAAAATTTTACCGTCTTTACTTTTTAACTTTAGATCATAATCTTCCACATACCCATTTTCTTCAATATCTTTTTTAAATCTTTCACGGTCCTTCGGATTAGAATAAAGAGCCGCAGCATCAATCTTTCTAAATTCTTCTTTGGTATAACCAAATAATATGCTCATTGCCTTATTTACTTTTATAAATTTGCCATCTGCTGTTGTTATGTAAATGGGCACCGGCACATTTTCAAAAAGATTGTAATATCTTTTATAATATTCTTTTATTATTTCATTTTTATTAATTTCCTTGGTTATATCAATGGCAAACTCTATTCGGAGATATTTACCATTTTTTAATTTTAAAAATTGGTCAATACATTTATAATAGCGGTTATTTCTTAAATTTTTATGAATCCAAATATAGGGTTTGTTAGGATTTTTATAAAGATACTTATTAGAACAGAAAGGACAGGGAGAATAAAGACCTTGAAATAATTTATAACAAATATTTTCATTTTCTTTTATGTTATTTATATCCAATATTTCCCTTAGTTTTTTATTCATATAAAGAATTTGGTAGGTCTCCGGTTCTACTATATATACTGCTTCGGAAAAATTATCTAAGATTTTAAAAATATTTTGTAGTGATAAATTGGAGAAAACTTCTATTGCCAAAAATACCTCCTTAATTGCCTTTAAAATAATATGCAAAAACTTTGCCAAATTTAATTTTTAAAATATTTTTTAACTGATATAATTTCAATGACTTATAATTAATTTTTAGGTTTAATAACAGCTTAACAATGTGACAAGAAAAATTTGTCGCATTATATTTTGACTTTAAAAGAAAATTGTTTATAATTAATAATAATGGCAATTTTTCTTTCCTTGCTTATTTTTTCTCAATCCTTGTGGGATGTGAGTTACGATTATCGCTATTTTTATAATAATGATACCTTTTATTTAAATTTTGGATATAAAATTCCTTATAGTAATCTAATTTTCTTTTATGAAAAAGACAGAACTTATTTTTCTCGATTTTTAATTCAATTAATATTTGGTGATATGATTTTGGAAAAAATAGATACCATTATCTTAAATAATTACGAAGAAACAGTAGATAATAAAATAAAAACTGGTGAGTTAAATTTGGCAATTTTTACCAAGGAGTTAAGCAAGGAGCTGAAAATTTTAATAAAAGATTTAAACTCGGAAAGGGAATATAGTAAAAAAATAGTAATTGATTTTGCTAAACCTAATCTTTTTATTAATTGCAATCAAAGAGAAAATGTTCATTTATCCATTGGTGATTCCTTAATTTTTCAGATTATCCCTTATAGATTAGAAAAAGAAATTTATTATCAAATTATCAATCCGGAAGGTAGGGTTATTAAAAAGGATAAGTTATCAGATAATTTTTTAAGAATCTTTTTAGCCGATTTTTCACAAAGTGGTAATTACCAAGTTGAATTTTTTAATAAAAAAATTAAAAAAGGTTTTTCTTTTTATTTAGATTTACCTTTTTACCTTTCCGACAAAGATTATTTTAAAAAAATTTCCTATTTGATTTATGTGGCCACTCCTATGGAAATGGAAGAATTAAAAAAGGCAAAAAGGGAAGAAAGGGAAATAAAATGGCAGGAGTTTTGGAAAAAGAAGGATATTTCGGAAGAAGAATATTTTTCTAAAGTTGAATATTGTGAGAAAAATTTTAGTCGTGGCGATAAAGGAATTTTTTCCGACCGGGCAAAAATCTATTTTCAATATGGTGAACCAGATTATATAGAAAATTTTCCTTACGAAGTTGATAAAAAACCTTATATCAAATGGTATTATTATCGCTACAATAAAGAATTTATTTTTGTTGATTTAAGAGGTTTTGGCGAATATATTTTAGTGAGTGAAAAGTGATTACAATATTACTATTTTTTAAAATCTTTGCTATTGATTATGGTGTCTTCTGGGTAGAAGATACTTTTTCTTTTGTTGAATTTTATTATTCTTTACCCCTTTCTTCTCTTCAACCAGAAAAAGTTATTAACGATACGGCTTTTTTCTCTTACAAGATAAACTTCTCAATAAAAGGAAAATTAATAAGAAAAGAAAAGATTGAAAGAAAAATATTTTTGCCCAATTATTCTTCTTATAAAAATTTAAATAAATTATACATTGAGGGTTTTGGTCTTTATTTACCTTTTGGTAAATATTTTTATCAAATTGAATTTTTAGGAAAGAAATATTCAGATTCTTTAAGAGTGAACAATTTTCAAAATAAAACAAGTATCTCTTCTTTTATTTATCTTACCAGTTGTGGTAATAACCAAGAGAGCGGTAATTTTTATCGAAATGGTTATTATTATACTCCTAATCCGGAAAAAATTTATAACTTGGATAAAGATTTAATTGCCTATCTCTATTTTGAGTTGTATAATCTAAAAAAGGAAACAGTTTTTGTTGGTTATCAAATTTTTAATGAAGAAGGAAAATTGGAAAAAGACTTTTCTCCAATGAGGATAATAAAGAAGGCGGAAAACATCGCAAAAGCAATTGGTATCCCTTTGAAGGATTTAACATTAGGAAAA
>JBDRVN010000018.1:769-2950 GCA_039801885.1 Caldifarciminota bacterium | reverse complement strand
GAAAAAAGACCTTATCACTTTTTTTAATTGAAGAAAACAAAAAAATTTGGGAAGAGAAAAAAGATTTTTATTTGCTAAGCGAAAAATTTGCCACTTCTTTTTTACGAGATTCTCTTTTTTTCTTAAAAGAATCCCTTTTTTATCTTTTGGAGAGAAATAAAAAAGAAAAAGAAAGATATAAAAAATTAAATCTTATTGGTAAAAAGAAGTATTTAGATAATTATTTTCTTATTTCTAATTTAGATACTCTGAAGGCGAGAATTGAGTATGTTAATTTAAACTATTCTTATATGAAAAAGAAAGGAATGGAGACTGACCGGGGAAGAATTTATTTAAAATATGGTGAACCAGAAAAAAAAGAGACAGAAAGTTTCGGTATCGATATCCGTCCTTATGAGTACTGGTATTATTCTCAAACCAATTACTTCTATCTTTTTATGGATATTCATGGTGACGGTAATTACCTTTTGCTTTATACTAATGATCCAAAAGAGAGTAATTATCCCAATTATGATAAATATTTAAATTATGAAATAATAGAAAAATTAGGGATAAGAAAATGAGCAAAATTCTTGTAGAGATTCATAAATTTTATGAGATCCTGTGCAACCCGGTTGAAGAAATAGATGTAAAAGAGGGTGAATTTGTGTTAGTAAAATTAAGATTTGGCGAAGAATTAGGAAGAGTAAAAAATTTTGTAGAAGATGAGGAAGAGATTAAAGGAGTAATTTTAAGAAAGGCAGACCAAAATGATATTTTGAAATATCTCCAAATAAAAGAGAGAGAAAAAGAATATTATAAAAAATTTGTCAATTTTATCTTTGATAAAGGAATTAATAATGTTGTTCCGATTGCTTCCTTTTATTCTTTTGATGAAAAAAGGCTAATTTGTTATGCCATTAGTAATAAAAAGATTGATTTAACAAGTATTCAAAAAGAGTTTGGGAAGTTAGTAGGTAAAAGAACTTTTTTTATTTTATTACCACCAAGGGAAGCAATGGCGAAAATCGGTGGCTACGGACCCTGTGGCCGAAGATTATGTTGTGCCACTTTTTTAAAAGAGCCACCCCATGTACAGTTAAGAACCGTAAGGATTCAAGGTTTGGAAGAAAAAAGAGAGAAGATTACCGGTTTTTGTGGTCGGCTTTTATGTTGTTTGGAGTTTGAAAAAGAGAGATATGAAAAACAATAATTTAAAAAGAATTGCCGAAAAAGAAGGGATAAGTTTAAAAGAATTGAAAGAAAAGATAAAAAAAGGAGAGGCAGTAATTTTGAAAAATAGGAAACGAGATATTATTGGCTGCGCTGTAGGTAAAGGTTTGACAACAAAAGTTAATGCTAATATTGGAACTTCTTCAGAAATTTGTGATATAGAAATGGAATTAAAAAAATTGAAGGTTGCTGAAGAAGCTGGTGCTGATACAATAATGGATTTATCAACAGGTGGCGATTTAGATGAAATAAGAAAGAGTTTAGTTACTGCTGCCAAAATTCCTATTGGTAGTGTGCCCATTTATCAATTGCCCTATGAAGCAAGGAAAAATAATAAATCTTTTGTTGAATTAAAGGAAAAAGATTTTTTAAAAGTTATTGAGAAACATTTTATTGATGGTATCGATTTTGCTACTATCCATTGTGGGATAAATAAAAAAATTTTAAAGGTTTTATATAAGAAGAAAAGAATTTGTGGCGTTGTCTCTCGCGGTGGTTCTTTAGTAATTGAATGGATGAAATATAATAATAAAGAAAATCCTCTATATGAATATTTTGATGATATTTTGGTAATGGCAAAGGAATATGATGTCTGTCTTTCTTTGGGTGACGGATTGCGGCCCGGCTCAATTTTAGATGCTACTGATGAACCTCAAATTTTTGAATTATTAGTATTAGGAGAATTACAAGAAAGAGCAAGGGAAAAAGGAGTGAAAGTAATAATTGAAGGACCAGGGCATATTCCCCTTAATCATATTTATATTAATATTCTTTTGGAAAAAATTATCTGCAATAATGCTCCTTTTTATGTCCTTGGCCCTTTAGTAAGTGATATTGGACTTCCTTATGACCATTTTGTTGCTGGCATTGGTGGTGCCTTGGCTGCCTATTATGGTGCCGATTTTCTTTGTTATGTTACTCCTTCGGAACATTTAGGCTTACCAACCATTGAGGATGTAAGAGAAGGAG
>JBDRVN010000018.1:435-755 GCA_039801885.1 Caldifarciminota bacterium | reverse complement strand
AATTATTGCCAAATTGGCTGCCCATATTGCTGATGTTGCCAAAGGAATAAAAAAAGCGATAAAATGGGATAAAGAACTTTCTCTTGCTCGAGCAAGATTAGATTTTGAAAAGATGATTAATTTAGCCATCAATCCCGAAAAAGCAAAAGAGATTTATGAACGTTATGGTGTAAAAAAAGATTTTTGTACCATGTGTGGAGAATTTTGTGCTTTAAAGAAATCAAGAGAAATATTTAAAAAGGAGTAAAAATGAAAAAATATCTTCTTTTAACAACAGGTCCGGTTTATGTCCCTAAAAATTTATTAAAAAAAGCTAGTGA
>JBDRVN010000018.1:0-425 GCA_039801885.1 Caldifarciminota bacterium | reverse complement strand
GCTTCTGGAACCGGAGCGATGGAAGCGGCGGTGAGTAATCTTTCATCAAAAATTGGTAAGGCATTGGTTGTTTCTTGTGGTCGGTTTGGTGAGAGATGGTGGGAAATTTTACGTTCCTTTGGTTATTATGTAGAGATATTAAGAAGTGAACCGGGTAAAGCAGTATCTCCGGAAGATGTAGAAAGAAAAATAAAGTTGGATGACACTATAAAATATATTTTTACCACTTTAACCGATACCTCTACGGGCGTAAAACAGGATATAAAAAATTTTGGTCGAATTGCCCGGGAGAATAACTGTTTTTTAATCATTGATGGGGTTTGTGGTATTGGTGCTGATGAGTTCTACTTTGATGACTTCTATTGCGATATTCTTTGTGGTGCCAGTCAAAAAGCATTGGGCGGAATACCGGGAATTTCTTTCTT
>JBDRVN010000017.1:0-29413 GCA_039801885.1 Caldifarciminota bacterium | reverse complement strand
GAATAACACAGGAAATCTCTCACTTATATTACCAAAATTTATTAGCCTAACCTGCGGCATAACTAATTGACCCTCTAATAACGTATCAACAGGCGAAATTATGTATTCAACTCCAACATCATGATAAACGACAAATAAAGAACTATCCTTTTTGTCGTTACTTGGATATAAATCTCCCGCTAATAATGTCGTACAACTTACAACATAACCACCACGAACCGTACTCCAAGAACTAAAACTAACCGTAAAAACTGAATCAGGTAATAAACCAACCACCGAAACCGTATCCTCATATACACTTCCTATCCTAAATATCACATCAAAATCCTCAACAACATTACCATAATTCCTTACCACCACCTGCGGCACTATCGGAACCCCCTCTAATATCGTGTCAACAGGCTGAATTATATACTCAACTCCAACATCGTGAGCAATAATAAAAAGCGAAGAATCTTGCCAGTCATTATCATTATTAATATCCCCTGATAACATTGTTGAACATTTGACAGTATAATTACCTCTTACCGCTAACCAACTTTGGCTGAATGTATAATCGGTAGTTTCATCAGGAGTAAGATTTAAAGTATCAATTTTATAATAAACATCGTTTCCTAATTCATCGGTAATCTTAAATAAAACCTCAAATATCTCTCCTTCTGTTCCAAAATTTGTAATCCTTGCTTGGGGAAAAATTGTTGTATCTTCTCTTATTGTATCAACCGGTGTAATGATTGAAAGAACGCCAACATCATGAACCTGAGAAAAAGATAAACCAAAAATAAATAAAGAAAATAAAATTAAAAAATAATTTTTTCTCATTATAACCTCCTTATATAAAAAGATAATTTTATTTTTCCTTCCACATCTTATTATAAATTAAAAAATTTTTAAAGTCAATAAAAACTTATTGTAAGATTTTAACTAAGGAATCTCTAACTATTTGAAATTCTTTGATTTCTTCATTGGTTAATACTTTATATCGGGCAGTTTTTATTTTCAATGGATTAATATGTCTGCCATCTTTTATCACTTCAAAATGGAGATGGGGACCTGTCGCTAATCCTGTCTGACCAACATAGCCAATAATCTCACCCTGTTTTACTTTCTTTCCCCTTTTTATATTTCTTCCAAATCTTGATAAATGACCATATCTTGTTTTATAACCATTAGGATGGGTAATCTCTACTAAATTTCCATAACCACCTTTATAACCAATATAACTTACATGACCGTCCCCTAAGGCAGAAACTGGTGTTCCCTTTGGTGCGACATAATCTGTTCCTAAATGGGGTCGGACAATTTTTAAAATTGGATGAAAACGGGCAAAAGAAAAATGGGAAGAAATATAAGAATATCTTAATGGCGAACGTAAAAATCCCCTTTTTAAAGATTGTCCTTTAAAATCATAAAAATAACCTTTATAATAAAAACCATAAAAATTACCAACTTTTCCATTATAGCGGACAGCAAAAATATTTCCGTAATCATAAGGAATTGTCTCATTATTAATATTTACTAAATAAACCTTTTCCAAATAACAAAACCAAGAATCACCTTTATGGGATTCAGTAAAGAAATCAATATCCCATTCCAAAATCTCAGCAAAGCTACTTACCAATTTCGGAGTTTCCTTTAAAGAAAGCATACTAAAATAAAGAGAATTTTCTATCTCTCCTTTTACCACTTTTTTATTTTTCACAAGAAAATAAAAAGGCATTGCCAAATTCACATAATCTTCTTTTTTGTAAAAATAATAGGTCTTAAAAATATCTTTTTTATAAATTATTAAAGTATCAGTAAAAAGAAAAGTATCACCGATGTTAATATTTTTTGTTAAATTGAGTAATGAAAAAAATTTAAGAATCCTCTCCGTTAAATTTTTTTGACTAATTCTTTTTTCTAATATATTAGAAGGAGTATCGTTCTTTCTAACAACATAAATTTCATAAGTAAGTAAAAAGGATAAGAAAAAAATTTTTATCATCTTAAAATTATATTTTTTAAAAGTGGAAAAGTCAATAATAATCTGCCGAGGGCGAGTGGAGGGATTTACGAGGTTGAGGGGAAGGAGGGATGAAAACCCGCCCTCGGCAGATTATTCTTTTTTAAACTTTATTTCCCCGTTTTCCAAATAGGCGGTTATCTTTTTGGGTTTTTCATCAAGAAGTAATTTGGTTAAAGGATTCTCAATAAGTCTTTGGATTGTTCTTTTTAATGGTCGGGCACCAAATTCTTTATCAAAACCTTCATCGGCAATCTTATCTTTCACCTTTTCCTCTACTATCAACTCTACCCCCGTTTCCTTTAATCTAATTTTAAGCAAATTTAATTGAATGTCAATAATTTTTTGAACATCAGCATAAGATAGGGGATTAAAAATCACAATTTCATCAATCCGATTAAGGAATTCCGGACGAAAACTTCTTTTCAACAGGGTCAACAATTCTTGCTTCCTTATTGTCCCTTCTTTAATCAACTCGGTTCCCAAATTGGAAGTCATAATAATTATTGTATTTTTAAAATCAACAACTCTTCCTTGACCATCAGTAAGTCTTCCATCATCTAAAATTTGTAAAAAGATATTAAAAACATCCGGGTGGGCTTTTTCAATCTCATCAAAAAGGATAACCGAATAAGGTCTTTTTCTCACCGCCTCGGTTAATTGACCGCCTTCTTCATAACCAACATAACCCGGTGGCGCACCAATTAAACGAGAAACATTATGTTTTTCCATATATTCCGACATATCGATCCTAATCATCGCATCATCACTGTCAAATAAAACGGCTGCTAAGGTCCTTGCCAATTCAGTTTTTCCCACACCGGTTGGACCCAAGAAAAGAAATGAACCAATTGGTCTTTTCTCCTCTTTCAAACCAAGCCTCGCCCTTCTTATTGAATCACATACTAACTTTACTGCCTCCTTTTGATTAACTAATCTTTGATGAATATAGTCCTCTAACTTTTTTAACTTCTCTTTTTCTGATTCCAAAAGTTTTGTTATCGGTATGCCCGTCCACAAAGAAACAACCTCAGCAATATCTTCCTCAGTAACTAACTCTCTTAATAATCTTTTTCCATCTTTATCAAGCTTTTCTATCTCCTCTTCCAATTTTATCAATTCCTTTTCCAACTTCGTCAATTTTCCATACTTCAATTCGGCTGCCTGATTTAAATCATAAACTCTTTCTGCCTTCTCAATCTCTTTTTTAGTCTTTTCAATCTCCTCTTTTATTTTATTAATTTTACTAATAAATTCTTTTTCTTTTTGCCATTTCTTTTCCAACTCTTGTTTTTCTTCTTTTAATTTTTTCAACTCTTCTTCAATTGTCTTTAACCTCTCTTTTGCCTCTTTATCATCTTCTGATTGTAAAGAAATCCTCTCCATATCCAACTGCCAAATCTTCCTTTCAATCTCATCAATCTTTTTCGGTTTGGAAGTAATCTCCATTTTCAATTTTGCTGCTGCTTCGTCTACTAAATCAATTGCCTTATCCGGCAAAAACCTGTCAGAAATATATCTTTTTGATAAAACGGCTGCCGCCACTAAGGCGGAATCACTAATCTTTACTCCGTGATGGACTTCGTATCTTTCTTTTAATCCTCTTAAAATGGAAATTGTCTCTTCTACTGATGGTTCATTAACAAATACCGGTTGAAATCTTCTTTCTAATGCCTTATCTTTTTCAATATATTTCCGATATTCCTGAACGGTTGTTGCACCGATACATCTTAATTCTCCTCGAGCAAGCATCGGTTTTAAAATATTTGCCGCATCCATCGCTCCCTCGGCAGCACCAGCACCGACTACGGTATGAACTTCATCAATAAAAAGAATAATTCTTCCTTCCTGTGCCTTTATCTCTTTTAAAACTGCTTTTAAACGATTCTCAAATTCACCCCGATATTTTGTGCCAGCAATCAAGGCTCCCATATCTAAAGCAAAAATTCTTGTTTCTTTTAATTTTTCCGGAACATCATTTTTCACAATCCTCTGGGCAAGCCCTTCAACAATTGCCGTCTTACCGACACCGGCATCACCAATTAAAACCGGATTATTCTTTGTTCTCCTTGATAGAATTTGAATAACCCTTCTAATCTCCTCCTCTCGACCAATAACCGGGTCAAGTTTTCCCTCTTTCGCCATTTCCGTCAAATCCCTGCCAAATTTTAATAAGGCTTCATAAGTCTCTTCCGCATCCGGGGAAGTAATTCTTTGGTGACCTCTTATCTCTTTTAAACCACTTAAAAATAAATCAAGAGTTAAATTATGATTTCGGAATAAATTTTTTAATGAAGCATTATCAATTAAGGCAAGAAAAAGATGTTCAGTTCCCGCATAATCATCCTTCATCTGGTTTGCCCATTCTAATGCCGAATCCAAAGCCCTTTTTGTTTCATAACCAACATAGGCATCAGTAGCAGAACTTACCACCGGCTCTCTTTTTAAAAGGTTCTCTAAATCTTCTTTTAATCTTTCTAAATTTATCCCAATCTTTTTAAGGATTTTAAAAACAACTCCTTCTTCGTCTTCTAATAAAGAAAAAAGAAGATGAACTGGCTTTATTTCTGGATTTCTTTTCTCTTCGGCAAGTTCCTTAGCCCGAATTATTGCTTCTTGAGCTTTTTGGGTAAATTTCTCTAATAACATTTTGACCTCCAATTTATTAGATACCGAAAAGAGGAATTAAGATTTAGGAATTATTTTAAACTTTTTAGTATCCGAATCCCCTCTTTAGCAACTTTTTTTACTTCCTCCTCTTCTTTGGAAAAAGGCCAAGGACGAGTAATTTTTTTTAAAAGAGGCAGGGCTTCTTTATCCTTCAATTTTATTAAAGAATTAATTACTTCAACCTTTACTGGCGATTCTTCCGAATTTATTGCTTTCCTTAAAATATTAATTGCCCTTTCACCACCAATTTCCGAAATTGCCCAAACTGCCTTTCTCTTTACACTTGTTTCTGGGTCTTCAAGCATTTTAACAACTTCTTCAAAAACTTCATCCGCCCTTAATATTCCCAAAACTTCTAAAGCAACACTACGGACAATGGCTGAATCATCCTTTAAAAGTTCTCTCATTATTTTGATAATCTCTCTTCTTTCTTCAATCGGTGGCAAAGAAACAATTTTACTAATCGCCAAAGTTGAATGGAATCTAATTAAAGAACTTCTCTCTTTACAACTTTCTAATAAAACTCCCAGACTTTCTTTATTCCTAATATCGCCAAGAATTTCAATAATTTTTATTCTCTTATCTTCCTCTTTAACTTTTTTTAATTCAACAATTAAAATATTAACACTCTTCTCACCTAATTTGATTAACGCCTTTTTTGCCAAATCAGCAATTGTTGGGTTGGGCGAAGATAATAAATTAAGAAGATGGGAGCAAGTTTTCTCACTTTTAATATTGGCTAAGGCATTGACTGCTGCCATCTGCACCGTAATGTCTTTATCATTGAAAAGATTTGCCAAGCCCTCAATTACCTTCTCATCACCAATTTTCCCTAAAATTTCACAGGCACAGGTTTTCAAAATAATACTCGGATTATTTAAAAGGGCTAATAAAGGATAGAGAACAATCTTACCTTCTTTTATCAATATCTCCATTGCCTTAAATCTCTTATTTAAGTCATCGCTCATCAAGGCATTAAGATAGGGTGAAATAAAGGCTTCACCAATCATTGTCAATGCCTTAATTGCTGCCTCCCGAACAATTTCGGAATCATCATATAAAGATAGATAGGCAAGTTCTTCACCCGCCCTTTTATCGCCAATCTTTCCTAAGGCTTCACAAGCCGCACTTCTTACCCAATGGCTCTCATCTTGTAATTTCTCTAAAAGTTGCGGAACCGCCTTGCTGTCACCAATCTCGCCCAAAGCAGTGCAGGCACAGGCTCTTACCCAGAAATTTATATCATAAAGTAACGGGAATATGTTTTCCACTGCTTTTTTACTTTTTAAATTTCCTAAGGCTTCACAGGCTGAAGTCTTTATTAATGGGTCGTCATCTTTTAAAAATTCAATTAAAGTATCTTCGCTCTCCTTGGCATTCAACTTTGCTAATAATTGACAGAACATTCTAATTGCCGGCTTCTCCAATTTTTTTGTCTCCAAACTTTTAACAACTTCTTTTTCTACTTTCAACATTTCTAAAATATAAGGAACTACCCCTTTACCGATTTTCAAAATCTCTTCAATTATCTTCTCCCTGATAACCGTATTTGCTTCGCTTGCTAAGGTTTCCAATAAAAGAAAGATTGCTGGCGGAGTTTTCAGAAACGCCAAATCTTCTATTGCCTTAAATCTTCTATTTATTTCGGGATGGGAAAGTTCTCTTTTTAACCTCTCAATCTCATCCATATTGAATAATAACTTAAAAAATTTTTTTTGTCAAATAGAAAATAATTGAATTTTTCATAATTTTTATTAAAATTAAAAAGACATTAAAAATGGAAAAAATTGCCTTAATCAGTGTCTACGATAAAGAAGGGATTTTAGATTTTGCTAAAGAATTGTCTTCTTTAAACTACCAAATTATCGCCACTTCTAAAACTTACGAAATCCTAAAAAATAATAATCTGCCAGTTATTGAAATTAGCGAATATACCGGCTTTAAAGAAATCTTAAAAGGAAGAGTAAAAACTTTACATCCCTTAATCTTTGGTGGTATTCTTTCTTTTGGTAAAGAAGAAGAGGGAATAAAACCAATCTCAATTGTTGTCTGTAATCTCTATCCCTTTGACAAGAATATTTTAAGTAATTTAAAAGAAGAAGAGATGATTGAATTGATTGATATTGGTGGTGTCTCTCTTTTAAGAGCAGGAGCGAAAAATTATAAATATGTAACCACTATCTGTGATAAGAATGATTATCCAATTGTTATTTCAGAATTAAAAAAGAATGGTGAAGTAGGTATAGATTTAAAAAGAAAACTTGCCTATAAGGCATTCGATTATATCAGTTATTATGATAGTATAATTTGCGAATATTTTAGAAGACTAAATAATGAAGATATCTTTCAAGATTACTTAACTCTGCCGTTAAAAAAAGAATTAAAATTACGTTATGGTGAAAATCCCCATCAAGTTGGGTTTTATTATAATAATCCCTTTTTGAAAAATAATTTTATTTATCTTTGGGGAAAGGAATTATCTTATAATAACCTTTTGGATATAAATTCTGTTTACAATATTATCTTTGATTTTGACTTTCCAGAATTTAAAGATTATAAACTTTGTTGTATTATTAAGCATAATACCCCTTGTGGTATTGCCTTAGGAAAAACTCTAAAGGAGGCTTTTGAGAAGGCTTTTCTTTCTGACCCAAAATCGGCGTTTGGTGGAATTGTTGGCTTTAATTGGGAGGTTGATAAAGAGACCGCCGAAAAGATTATTGATACTATCTTCTTAGAAGTAATTTGTGCTCCCTCTTTTAGTGAAGATGCCTTAAATATCTTAAAAAAGAAAAAGAATTTAAGGATTATTAAGTTAGAGAAAAGTGAAGATGGTTTTGAGATAAGAAATTGTCTAACCGGCTATCTATTACAAGAAAAGGATAAAAGGATTGTAAGAAAGGAAGACTTTAAACTGATGACGAAGAGGGTGCCGAAAGAAAAAGAGTTAAGGGATGCCCTCTTTGCCTATTTTGCAGTTAAATATGTGAAATCAAATGGAATTGTGATTGTGAAAGATTTAATGACTGTTGGAATTGGTGCTGGACAGACTTCCCGAGTTGATTCCGTAGAACTTGCCATTAAGAAGAGTGAAGGAAGGTGCGAAGGTGGAGTTTTGGCATCAGATGGCTTTTTCCCTTTTAGAGACTCTATTGATATCTCAGCAAAATGCGGTATTAAAGTAGTTGTTGAACCAGGCGGTTCATTAAGAGATGAAGAGGTTATTAAAGCCTGCGAAGAAAATAATATTTCTCTTATCTTTACAAATATTAGACATTTCCGCCATTAATTAACTACTATACTATCTCCTATACAGTTCCCTATATAATTAAAAAAATATCCCTCCTTTATATATTAGACGCAAAAAGATATTAAAAGGTTACCAGAAATTTTAAGTTGATTTTTTAAATTTATAAGTTATTATTTTTTAAAATGATTTTCTTTTTAATCTTTAATTTCTTTTATGATGCAGGAGAAGTAGGTGCCAATTTTTTGAAGTTAAGTATTGGTGCAAGGGCAACTGCCATGGCTTCCTCTTATACTGCTATTTCTGATGATTGCGATGCTATCTATTATAACCCAAGCACATCAGGACTTTTTAACTCCTTTGATTTCTCCTTGATGTTTCTTAATTTATATAATAAAATCAATTATTCTTCATTAAGCACTTGCCTACCTATAAGAAATTTTGGCTTTGGGCTTGGTGCTTCTTTATTATCTTTTAGTGATGATAAATTTGTTGGACCAGGACCAGCGGTTGGTACTTATACCTGTAACGATATTTTATTTCTTTTAAATCTCTCTTTTAATTTGTATAAGAAATTTGCTTTGGGAACAAATTTAAAATATATTGCTTCAAAATATGATAATTATTATGCCTATTCTTTGGCAACCGATTTAGGAATGATTTTTAAAATAATTAATAACTTTTATCTTGGTGCCTCTCTTCTCCATTTAGGAACAAAAAGAAGATTTATAAGTTATAAAGAGATATTGCCATTAAATTTAAGATTTGGTTTAAGTTATAAACTCTCTTTTACCAAAAAAATTATTGCCACTTTTGCTTCTGACTTATCAACCTATATTGATCAATTACCAAGTTTAGGAATTGGTGGTGAAGTATTATTAAAAGAGATAAGAAAAGAAAAAGAATATTTTGCTATTCGGGCTGGTTATCGGACAGGTGAAAAAATTGGCACTTTTAGTGGTTTTTCTTTTGGGCTTGGTTATACCTATCAATTTTTAGAAAATATTTTTTTGGCAATTGATTTGACCTATTTAGATTACGGCTATCTTGGTTCTTCGGAAAGAATTTCCTTAACTTTTAAATATTTATTACCATAGTTATTGAAAATATAAACTCTTTAAATAAAATTAGAAAATGAAAGGGGTTGTTCTTGCTGGTGGTTTGGGAACGAGGTTATATCCTTTAACGAAAGTTACTAATAAACATCTTTTACCGGTTTATAATGAACCAATGATTTTCTTTCCGATTAAAAAACTGATATCCTGCGGAATTGAAGATATATTAATTGTTACCGGTGGTAATAATGCCGGTGATTTTTTAAGGCTTTTAGGTAATGGTAAAGATTTTGGCTTAAAAAGATTACATTATACCTATCAAGAAGGTGAAACAGGCATTGCTGCTGCCTTATCTTTGGCTGAAGATTTTAGCGACGGTGATAAAATAGTTGTTATCCTGGGTGATAATATCTTTGAAGACGATATTAAAGAATATGTAGAAAAGTTTGAGAAACAAGAAAAAGGAGCAAAGATTTTCTTAAAGGAGGTGAAAAATCCAGAGCGTTTCGGTGTGCCGGTTTTTAAGAATGATAAAATAATAAGAATTGAAGAGAAACCGGAGATACCAAAATCTCCTTATGCGGTTACCGGTATTTATATGTATGACAACCAGGTATTTGATATAATTAGAACTTTAAAACCATCAAAAAGGGGGGAATTGGAAATTACCGATGTGAATAATAAATATTTAGAAAAAGGAGAACTCACTTACGAAATCTTAAAAGGCTGGTGGGCAGATGCCGGAACATCTTTTGAGTCTTATTATCGGGCAATTAGTTTGGTAAGGGAGATATATTTAAAAGAGAGAAAAAATGAATAAAAAAGAGGTCTATCTTTTAGATGGGCATTCTCTTGTTTTTCGTTCTTATTATGCCTTTATTAGAAATCCTTTAAGAAATGCTCGGGGAGAAAATACCTCGGCTATCTTTGGTTTTGTTAATACTTTAAGAAAGATTTTAAAAGAAAGAAAGATAGAATATATTGCTTGCGTATTTGATTCCAAAGCACCAACTTTTAGACATAAGATATTTTTAGAATACAAAAAATTAAGACCGGAAGCACCAAGTGATTTAAGATACCAAATCCCAATAATTAAAGAGATATGCGAAGCCTATGGTATAAAAGTATTAGAAGTACTTGGGTACGAAGCCGATGATGTCCTTTGCACATTAGCAAAGAGATTGAAAAATATGGGATGCAAAGTTTATATCGTGGCTACTGATAAAGACTTATTTCCGATTGTTGATGAAGATATTATTATTTACGATACCTATAAAGAAATATTTTATGACCAAAAGAAGATAAAAGAAAAATATGGTATTGAGCCGGAAAAGATAAGCGATTATCTTGCTTTAGTTGGCGATAAAATAGATAATATACCAGGAGTTAAAGGGATTGGTGAGAAGACGGCTGTAGAGATTTTAAATAGATATGGCTCCTTAGAAAGGGCATTAGAAGAAGATGTAAGATTAAAGGGAAAAGAAGAAGAGGCTTTATTTTCTAAAAAATTGGTTAGTTTAAAAGAAGATGTGCCAATTGAATTCTCTTTAGAAGATTTAAGACTTAAAGAAAGAGATAACAAAAAACTTTTAACAATCTTTAAGGAACTGGGGTTTAAAACCTTTCTTAATGATTTTGAAGAGGATAAAATAGAATTTGAACCGCAATTTAAAATTATTACTGACCTATCCCCAATTAAAGAACAAGAAAATTTTGCCTTTTTGATTAGTGATAAGAAATTATATATTGGTAATGAAAACGGCATCTACGAAGGAAATTTAGAAAATCTAAAAGAACTTTTTTTAAGTGAAAAAGAAAAAATTACTTATGATTTGAAAGAGCAATATAAATATTTAGAAGATTTAGAATTAAAGAATGTTTTTGATATTAAAATTGCCGCTTATCTTTTGGAACCAGAAAGAAAAAGATTTCTTTTGGAAGATTTGATTTTATCTTATTTAAAATTTTTAAAAAAGAGTATTTCACCAAAGGAAGGGGTTTATTATATCTATTCTATTTATCACCAGATTTTACCGGAATTACTTGTAAGAGATTTGACTAAACTTTTTTATAATATTGAAATGCCTTTAATCCCCTGCCTTTACCGAATAGAAAAAAGAGGAATAAAAATTGACATTCAATTTTTCAAACAATTGACAAAAGAATTAGAAAGAGAAATTTTTTCTTTACAGAAAGAGATTTATAATTTATCAGGATTGGTATTTAATATTAACTCTCCCAAACAACTTGCCGAGGTATTATTTGATAGATTAAAATTACCAATTCCCAAAGGAAAAGAAAGGTCAACTGCTTCCGAAGTATTGATTGAACTTATTCCCTATTCACCAATAATTGAAAAAATCCTTCGTTATCGAGAATTGAATAAACTTTTAACTACCTATTTAAAACCTTTTCCAGAGATGTGTGATAATAACTATCGTCTTCATACCTATTTTGACCAGACAAAAACTGCTACCGGTAGACTTTCTTCCCTTTCACCTAACTTACAAAATATTCCTGTTCGTGGTGAATTAGGACAGAAAATTAGAAAGGGCTTTATCTCAGAAGAAGGTTATCTTTTAATCTCGGCTGATTATTCCCAAATTGAATTAAGAATTTTAGCCCATATTACTGAGGACGAAAATTTGATAAATATTTTCTTAGAAGACAAAGATATTCACACAACAACAGCAGCCAAGATTTTTAAAGTAAAAGAAGAAGAGGTAAAAGAAGATATGAGAAGATTTGCCAAAATGGTCAATTATGGTCTTATTTACGGAATGAGTGATTATGGACTGGCAGAAAGTTTAAAACTAAAAAAGGAAGAGGCAAAAGAGTTTATGGAAAATTATTTAAATAGTTTTCCGAAAGTAAAAGAGTGGCGGGAAGAAGTTATAAGAAAAGCAAAAGAAGAAGGTTATACCAAAACTCTTTTTGGCCGACCAAGATACTTTCCTGCCCTTTTATCACCAAACAAAACCCTTTATGAACAGGCAAAAAGGCAGGCAATTAATGCACCAATCCAAGGAAGCGCTGCTGATATAATAAAAAAAGCAATAGTTGAAGTAGATAGAAAACTAATAGAAAATAGATTTAGTATCGGTTTAATTTTAACAATCCACGACGAACTTTTATTTGAAATTGAAGAAGAAAAAATAAAAGAAGCTAAAGAGATTATTAAAGAGACAATGGAAAATATTTATCCCTTAAAGGTGCCACTAAAAGTAAATATTGGTGTTGGTAGAAACTGGCAAGAAGCCCATTCTTGATTAAATCTTAATTACCTTCCCTCCTATTTTAAAACCCTTTTCATTAATAAAAAGTAGATAAATTCCTTTTCTTAAATTTTTTATTTCTTCTAAAAATACTCTTTCTTCTGCTATTTTTCTCTGATAAACTAAACTACCTTTTAAATCATAAATTTTTAAAAGAAAAGAAGAATTTTTCGGAATATCCAATAAAAAATTATTCTGATTTAGAAAGGGATTTGGCAAAGAAATAATAGAAGCATAATCCAAGATTTCAAAAGAATAAAATTCACTACTAAATCCTTTATTACCATATTCATCGACCGGAATAACAAAAAGATAATATTTCCCTTTCTTTAAATGATAAAAATAATAATTGGTATCATTAAAAACTTTATATTCTTTTAAATTTTTAAGGGCAATAATTTTTATCTCATCAATAAAAACTCCTAAATTAGTTATGGAAGAATCAGTTTGATAGCGAAACCTTAAATAATAATTTCCTTTTGGTAAAAAAATCCTTACTTCTTCAAAATAATCACTTTTGCCATAAAAGGAATCTAACTTATAGAAGTTAATTTTATCAAAGGAATATTCTAAATAAAATATATCTCTTTTAATTCTTTTAAAATAAGTCTCTTCGGTATTATAAAGCAAATCACAAATTAATAAACCACCCTCTTCTAAATTTATCTTCTCTTTAGTAATCAAATAATTATTTAACAAAAGACCTTCGCCCGAATAAAAAGCGTTATCTTTTTTAGCAAATCTATCCGAAAGAGAAAACCCGTAATTCTCCCAGAGATTAAAATTTTCGCAAGAATCGTAGAAGATTGTATCAAAATGAGTAAAGAGATATAAATGGTAATTAATCTTTGATAAATCAAAAGGCTTTAAAAAATTTATAAAAACATCGTTTCTTTTTCTTTCTATCTTTATTTCTTTTATCCTTTCCGGTCTTATATCGTCTAAAGAATAATACTCATTCAGAAATTCAAGCCATTTAACTTCCTTTTGAAAGGTTAATAAAGAGTATTCCTTTATATATTTTTTAAAACCAAGATAGTGATAGGGGAAAAATATTGCTAAACCGTAACCATTTTTATAAAAATTGGTTTTTTTTATACTGATTATTGAAGAAAATATTTCACCTTCAAAATTTAATTCTTTCAAAAGATGGAAAAAATCAATATGGGAAGCCAAAGAATCTTCTCTTTCAAAAAAAGGATAGGTTTGAATTTTATTTCTTATTTGAGAAATTGAATTTTTATTCTTTTCTTTCAGAAAAGAAAATGCCTTTTCATATTCCTTTCTTAATTTGTTTAAATCAATAGCAGAAAAAATTCCTTCTTCTCCCCTATTCCTTATATTTTCTAAATTATTCTCACACCAAAATTGAGCAAGTTCCTTTATTTTTATCTCTGGTTCTTCTTCAATCTTCTTTATCAAACTTTTATAATCCCAAGCAGAAACTGGCAAGATACTGGGTGAAGCAAAAAGATAATCACAATAGTTAAATATTTCAAAGCAGATTTCCACCATCCCCATTAGACAGACATCAAAACCAAGAATTCTTATCTTTTTATTAAATATTTCTTTTGCTTCTTTTAGAAACTCTTTTAATCCGCCACCAGCAACCGAAAGAGAACTTTGGTTTGTTTCATCATACAAAAATGCCCGACTTAAACTCGGATACCAACCATTGCCGTGGCTATAAAATATTAAAAAATAATTATCACTTTCGTAATTTTCCTTAACAAATTTGAGAAAATCACTAAAAAAGTTTACATCGGCAATATTATCTTCTGGTAATCTTCTTTTTAACTCAACATTTCCATTATTTAACTCATAAATTTTTGGAAAAGGTGAGGTGTCATAAAAGGCATTATCTATTAAAATTATTGTTTTTACTTTCTTATTATATCCCAAATTGGTCAATTTCAAAATTTCCTGGTAACCAGCATTGGATAAATCATTATCACAAGCAAAATATAAAATAATTGTCCATTTTGATTTCCCAAAAAGAAGATTTATAAAAGTAAAAAGTATAAATAGTTTCTTCATAAAATAAAAAAGGGGGTTGATTGGCTCAACCCCCAAAAGCCTTCCTTTTAATATTTATTAAAAGGCAAAACTAAGACTTACCCGATGGGAACCCAGTAAATAGTAATGATGACGATAACTATAATCAATCTCAAATTCCATTCCGTTCATCAAACTGGTTTTTATCCCCAAACCACCAGAGAGTCCGGTCATCCAATGAATTTGGTCACGATATTCACTATCGGTATTTAGAATATAACCGGCTCTTACAGAAAACATCTTAGAAATTAAGTATTCCAAACCGATATTAAAAGTCTCGTTGATATCATTATAATGAACCAAATCAAAGCAAGAAGTTAAGCGAGAATTTTCATTAGAAATTAAATCAGCAGCAATACCAAACCTAAAGGTTGTTGGAATTGGCACAGGTGTTGAGACATAAGAAATTGGAACCTCTTTTCCAGTCTTCTCATCCTTCTCAATCCTTCGTAGTCTTCCACCAGTATAAGCAATTTCCGGACCGTAATTGTTAATAGCAACACCAATCCTTAAATTATGAAAACCAGTATTGAAATGGAATCCCACATCAAAGGCAAAAGTACTTGCCGACATATCCCAAATTCTCTCCTGAATCCCTTTTACACCAATGCCCATTGATAATTTTTCAGTAAAATAACGAGCGAAACTAACACCAACCGCTATTCCGGAAGCACCAAAACGTAAACCGGTGCTTTCATCTTCTCTTTGAGAAGTATATAAAGAATCAATTTTGGTTTCTAACATATTTCCCATTGTCAAGGCAATCACAGAAAAACCAAAGTTACCAACCACACCTGCCGGAACAACAGCACTTAAATATTCGTGGGAAACGTCAGCAATCCAATCAATATGATTAAAGAAAATTACCCTTTTTGTCAAAAGGGCTAAACCACCAGGATTGTAAAAAGTAGCAGTGGCATCATCAGAAAGAGCAACAAAAGAAGAACCCATACCGCTTGCCCGACCAACGTCAACCTTTAACCAAGAAGCACCGGTTGTCCCTCTTTTGTCAAAAGCACCAAAAGCAACGGTTATAATCAAAACTAATGTTAATAATTTAGTTCTCATCTTATCCTCCTTACATTATAATAGCAAATTTACCAATTTGTTTACCATACTTAGAATCCACATGGAAAATATACACGCCGCTAGAAACCTTCTGTTCGTGCTCATTCAGTAAATTCCATTCGGCAGTACCACCAAATTTATTATTTCTTGTTTCTTTTTCTGATGATTTATGTTCAATTATCTTCACCAAATCACCAGCGAGATTGAAAATCCTAATAGTACATTCATCAGGTAAATTCACAAACTGTAATCTTCTTGCCAATGTTGTTTTCTCCCAGCTATTAGTAATAATATAAGGATTAGGAACAACTTTCACATTTAATTTTTGACCAGCCATATCAGTGAATTCCATTTCTGTTGTAGTTATTTTAAATTTATTATAAGAAGGTGCTGTTCCATAAGTTTTATTAGAATAGATATACCAAGTATCACCAGGTTGAATCATTTGTTTAATTTGCGGATTTATTGCCCCACCTTTTCTAATTTGGACATATCCACCAGGTAAATAGATAAATATCTCATTATTCCTCAAAGTATCCGATGGCAGTGAAGTTCTTCCAATTTGAAACGCCCAGCAATTACCATAATTGTAATAGGTATTTTGATTAAATTTTGGATTATATTCTACCCTTATTCCATTATTTAAATCATAAACCTCTTCTAATGTCAAACCGCCTTCTGGTTTTCTTCCCCAAACAAGTCGGTAATCAGAACCACGAAATGCCCAAGCAGCCTCCGGACATTCTTTAGCTCTTAAAGATTCCGCAGAATAACTTCCATTAACATTTTTAATTTCAAAGGAAACAAAAGGTTCAATTTTTGCTGTATCTAATTTCATTGTAAATGTAAGATTCGTTCCGTCAAAGGTTGGGAAATAGAATTTTTCATTTTTACCTAAGGTATAAGGTAATTGATAAGAGATTATTGTTTCCGCATAACTCGGATCAGTAATTATTGCCTGATAAATTGGTTGTTTCTTCGCTGAATCGCATATTGGGTCAAGGAAAGTTAAAAGATATTCTTTATTTTTCACTAAATAAGGAGCACTGAAGATAATATCAAATTTGAATTTATTATTAATACTGTCGCCGATAAGCATTTTTATATCAGAAGTTGGTTTCTTATAATTCGCTGCTTCCCTTCTTGGTGTTACTTCCACTGCTTGAATTCCGGTTTCCAATACCAAAATTTCGCCGCGGAGTTTGTTATAATCAAAGGAAGTGACTGCATAATAGTAGGTTTGACCATTAATCACACTATCATCAATATAGTAATAGAAAGTTCCTTTATCATTCGCCCAGACAAAAATGCTTTCTTGATAAGTAGTATCACGACCGATTATTTTGATAGTCCTAAAAGTATCTGCGTAATTAATTCCATTCTTCAAATCACAAATCGCTTTCAACTCCCATTCAACTCCATCAAGAGATTTATAAACCTTATAACCTTCAAAATCATACTCCCGATAGGTAGTATCGCCGCTCCTTTGGGCAATTTTATAATAAGGGTCAGAAATTTTTTCCATTCGATTATCCCAAGATAAAATTACTCGGTTATCCTGGGGCATAGTAGTTACAACAGGTGGAAATGGTGGACCAGGTAATAACCAGTTTTTATCATAACATCTTTGTGCTTCGGCACTTGTTCTTGCTAAATCCCAAGTATCCCTTTGATTATAAGGTTGACCTTCTTCACCATATTTTGCCGCAATTACTGCAACAACCAAAGTGGCGATAGAATCCGGTGGCAAAGTAAAAGGACCACTTGATTGAAGAAATCTTTTATCTGCTGGTGTTTCATCAATATAATCATAAGGTTTATATTCTCTTGTAGTATGGTCATAGCCAGCAAGAACTAAATATTTTTCCACATCGGTTCTTGGGTCGTTTTCAATAGGCCATCTTTTACAACTGGTCATTCCTAATTGTTCTATCTCAGAAAAATCTCTCCAAGCAGGAATTCCATCTTCGTCGCTGTCTCTTAATGTGGTATCTGGAAGACCCCAAATATACTCACTATCAACTTCTTGGAAATCAATCAACCCATCTCCATCGTTATCAATACCATCCCATAAGGCATAAGGACTTTGTAAAAAGTCATAGGCAACTGCTCCCGGCACTCCCCTTTCCCATTTTGTGCTGGGATTTTCTCGATTATCTGAATCATAAATCCAAGCAAGATTATCAATAAATATTGAATCGGTTCTTGTTCTATTGTAAACATATTTTCTTGGTCTTCTTGTCGCTTCGTCATAAACCATTGCCATCATATCATCACTATAAGCACCAACATCGGCATCCAAAACCACACCAATATACATATTTTTCAAGGTATCACCGGAGACATTTTTTACATTATATTTGAGAAAGAAGATATCTCTGTTGGATGGTAAATTCCAATGATATCCGGTTAAGTAAACATCTACACCTATTGGCTTTGTATCACCAGGTTTGTGTTGGGGAGCATGGGCATCAGAAAAACAACACCAAACATCCATTCCCGAAACTGTGTCTTGTGGTGCCATTGGAAACTTATCTTTTGGTGGCGGCCATTTATCAGGGAAATAATAGATAGTATCCTCTGCGTCAGCAGGCGTTCCAGTATATCGCGAATAAATTTCCGGCCACAATTCACTTGAACCCGAATTTGGGTCATATCCACAAGAAACCAATGTCTCTCCTTGAGGAGAAATTGCTCCGATCCAAACTCCGGCGCCAAAGATATAGAAATTTTTTAAAGGTCTTGGCCAAGAGCCACCTGCTTCTCCAGTTCCGGTTGTTGCATCATAACCGAATCTTCCGTCGTTATGAATTGGATATCGCCAACGATTATATTCAATCCATTTTTGAACAAAAACCTTTTTCCCAGTAGTAGGAGTAACTGTTTTAGCAAAGATAAGTACGATAGAAAATAAGGATAAAATAATCAATAATTTCTTAAACATAAATTCCTCCTTTTAAAACCCAAAACCAATTCCAATTCTTACTCTTCTTGGTGAGCCAAAATTTCCTGGATTATTTATGTAATCCTCTCTTGCTTTCATATAAGAATCATATCTTTCTTCTTGGGAAATCCAACCATCGTGGTTATAATCTCTTGCCGGATGATAACCAGCATCACCTGGAATTTGACCATAACTAAATTGACCCACAGTAAATACTTGTCCGTCCCAGTCAGGCGCACCAGTTGCCGAATACACACTTGTTACATTTAAACGATTAGTAACATTCAAAATATCACAGAAAAGCGACAAATTTAGACCGCCAATCTTAATATCCTTTGATAGTCGGGCATCAATATTCCAAGTAGCGGGCATTCTTGCCGAATTCAAATCACCAATTCTTGTGCCTCTAATATCCGTTGGCGTATATGGGAAACCACTGCCAAAATTAAAAATCGCACCAATATCAAAATCTCTTAAAGGAATGAAAACAAAATCGCTGGGGAAGGAAAGTCCTAAATCTAAATTGACCACATGTCTTTGGTCATAATCTAAGTAATAATCAATTTGGGTAAAAGGAATACCTTGATAATTAAAGGTATACCATTGCCAAGCTTCGGCTGCAGTTCCTTTAGCAATCTGGAAGGTATAAGCAAGTTTTCCGCTCCAATAATTAGAAAGCCTCTTTTGTAAACCAACCTCAAAACCAAAAACCCTTCCATATTCCACATTAGTAATAATTGTATAACCCATTGGTAAAGCAGGAACTGGCCTGGTACCAACCAAGTCGTAAATATCTTTATAGAAGAGAGTTAGATCGGCACCCCAGAAATCACTCATCTGCCATTCTAAACCACTTTCGTAAGCAATTGTTCTTTGGGCATCTAAATCAGGGTTGCCGACAATAATATTTCCTCTTTGAATAATATCAGCAAAAAGACTTTCGTATAAATTGGTAAATGTTGGTGACTGGAAGAAATGACCGTAAGAAAACCTGAACTTCATTCTTTCGGTAACAGGGAAACTAATTCCTAACCTTGGTGAAATTTTATACTTTGGTTTTGCCTCCGTAGTTGTTGTATCCAACACATTTGTTCCACCTTCGCCATATTTACGGTATCTTGATTTTGGATTTAACATATCAAATCGCAAGCCAGCCCTAACTACTAAATCACCAAAATCGGCTCGGTCTTGAAGATAATAAGCAAGAGAATAAGGATTTTTCTTATAAGCATCCCAGAAAGGATTAGATGACCAAGGTAAGGAGTTTTCTAATAACCATAAGGAATATAATTTTGCTTCAAAGCCGGTTTTTATCTCGTGAATTTTCTTATAAACATATGTGAAATCTCCTTTAAAATCATAGGTTTTTGACTGACGATAATGCCAGAGCCGATAGTCACCATAACAGTAAAATAATCCTACTCCCCAAGGATTGTTATCAGAAACATTATATTCAGTCCACTTCGCATCTTTATCTTTCCAGAGTTTAAAAACAGCACTCTCGGGTGAGAGACCTTCCGGATTTCTAAATACATAGTCTTCGGATTTGAAGCGATATAAATCCCATAGACCAAGTTTTTCTAAAATATGGGATTTATCTTCTTTTTGATATTCTTTATCCCTTACGGTTTGTAATCGGTCATAATAGTGATAACCGGCTTTTAAGTCTAAAATCATATTATCTTTCACCATTGTATTGAAATTAAAAGCGAGTTGGTCACCAAAACTTCTAATTGCCGCATAATGATCAAGCCAGTATTTCCAACTATTTGCCCACGCTTGCCATTGATAACAAGCAGTATAATAAGAAAGTGAGAATTTGGATTTTGGTAATTTATAAGTTAATTTGATATCTCCGGTATATTCATCCCTTGGTTTTTGAAGTTTATATTTTGTGGGACTGGCATCTTCGGTATGCATCAATTCACCAGATACAGCATAACGTAATTTCTTAGTAAACAAAGGACCACTTAAAGAGAATTGATAAAAATTATAACCAAAATCCAATGCTTTGGCAGGCAAAAAATCATCAGAGGTGTATCTTAAAACTCCCGAATGCCTTTCTCCACCTTCTTTTTTAATAATCTGAACAACACCAGACATTGCTTCGCCATATTCGGCATCAAATCCACCGGTAATAATCGACACTTCTGAAACGGCTGCGGAAGGAGGTCGGTGATAAGCGATTTGATAAAATGGATCAACTGCCGAAATTCCATCAACTAATGTCAAAACCTCATCATATCTACCACCCCGAACATGAGCAAACCCACCATGGGTAACAACACCTGCTTGAAGGTTTACTAATTGAGTTACTACCGTCAAGGGCAATTTCTTTAATTCTTCCTCACCAGCAACTCTTGTCGTCTGGACAGCAGTTTTAATAACCATCGGTCTTTCCGCGGTAACTTCTACCGGCTTTTCAATTTCAATCACTGTCGGTTTCAATTGAAAATCAATATAAGTCGTTTGGTCAACAATAACTTTCACACCTTTAACTCTTACCGGTTCATAACCAACATAAGAAGCAGTAATATCGTAAGTACCGACTGGAACATTAATAATCAAATAATGTCCAGTAGCATCGGTTGCTGCTCCCAACTCGGTTCCTTCAACAATAACATTAACACCAACAAGCGGCTCTTTAGTATTAGCATCAATTATTCGGCCAGCAATTTTTCCTGTCTCACCAGCATAGGCGGTATAAGAAAAAAATACCGCCAGGATAAAAATAATTTTTAATAGGTTTCGCATTTTTTTCCTCCTTTTTATTTTACTCTTGTTGCAATTCCCCAAATAATTGCCCTGGGTTCTTTTTTAATATGAGCCAAGCATTCATAAGTAATACCTTCTACATAAAAACGATTAAACCCTTCGGGAAGAACAAATTTCTCGGAAGATAAAACCCTTTGCCACTTATTATTGTCATCTTTATAATAAACAAAAGTATAAACTGAGTCATCAGGATTTAACCAATACCTACAACTAACTTTTAAAGAATCCATTGGTAAATATAAAAGAGAATCTTTTTTCTCACAACTATCTTCATTAACATAGAAAAGTCTTCTATTAGAAAACTTTAAAGAACAAGAGGGGTCGGCAGTCCTTTGATATTCCAATTCAAAAATAGTGCAAGTTTTTGTTGATGAAGATACAATTACACCAAAGGGATTATAGAAAATTGGTGCTTTTTCAGCATCCGGTGCAAATATAATTTGACAACCGGAAATCTTCTTTAATTTCCACTCTCTTGGTTCAGTATCTTTCTTAACTGGTTCAAAATAGGCAACCTGCCAAGAAATGGCATTAAAAGGTTTTACAATTAGTGTCTCTTTATTTATAAAATAATTAGCACAATAACCACTATCGGCTAAATAAGGAGTAACTGAATCAGTAAGGATATATAAGGAATCTTTAAACTCTCTAACTAAATAGACATGACAGGTAGTATCTTTGATAAATATGATATTAAAAGAATCTCTTTCTTCTATCTTCTTGCGACCAAAGGCTTTTGGAAAGAATTTCATAAAAGGTCTATCCTTTTTTAAGAGAGAATCAAAATAGACACTCCTTTTAAGCGCTACCGGAACCAAATAGTTTTCTTCGCCAAACATAGTACCTTCAAAAAGATGAACTTTTAAGACTTCGCTTCCAAGAAGATTTCTAATCGCTGCTGAATCATTTCCATCACCCGCAAAAAAAGGCGGAGGTGGTTCATTACCGCACGATAAAAAAAGTAAAATAATACCAATTATTCCAATAGAAATTAATAGTTTTGCTTTCATAGATAATCCTCCTTTTCGCTTAATAAATTTCTTATTAACATTATTTTAACTTATTTTATTTTAATTATTCTAATTTAAAAGTCAATAAGATAGTTTTAAAATTTTTTGAAGAAAAAACTTTAAATCCTCTCTTTTGGGCATAATCCGTTATTTTTCTATCAGAAGAAATAACCGTATAACGGGTAATATCTTTCGTATTCTCTAAAATATTGATAATTGCTAAATCAGCATCCTTTACGTAAGAAACCTTTAAATAATCACTTTTTAATCTAATTGGTGGTAAAAGAGCCAAAGGGACACTTTTCACATCAAAAAATATTTGGGCTTTCTTTCTCTTTATTTCGCAATAATCTTTTATAAGATAAATTAATTCCTCCCGATAATAATTTATCTTATCTTCACCAATATTTTTATAAAATTGATGTAAAAGATTATAACCATCAATAAGATACATTAATCAATTAACCCCAATTTTAAAAAACTAGTATAACCCTCTTTATTCCTACCAACAATAATATGGTCTAAAACCTTTATTCCACAGAGCTTACAAGTCTGAATAATCTTTTTAGTTAAAGAAATATCTTCCTTAGAAGGTTCAGTTTCTCCGGAAGGATGGTTATGAACTAAAATAACACCATTTGCTGATCTTTTAGTGGCTTCCAAAATTATCTCTTTCACATCAACAATACTGGCATTATTACTTCCTTTACTTAATTCTAAGGTATCAATCACCTTATTTTTAATATCTAAAAAGATAACCGAAAAATGCTCCTTTTTGGCATTAAATAGATAAGGACCAATTTTTCCACTCACATAATCAATCACATCTTGGGGTGATTTTAACTTCTTTTTACTTTCTGCCTTTTCTACCAATAATCTTTTTCCTAATTCCAAAGCGGCTTTTAAAGAACAAGCCTTTGCTAAACCAATTCCTGGTACTTTACTTATCTCATTAATTGTTGCATTATCAATTGCTGAAAGACTACCAAACTGGTTTAATAATTTCTTTGCCAAATCTTCGGCACTCTCTCCTTCTTTGCCGGTTCTTAATATAATTGCCAATAATTTGGCAAGGGATAAAGACCTCTCACCTTTTTTTATTAAAAGCTCTCTTGGTCTTTCCTCTTCTACCCAATTTTTGATAGGCAAAAAATTATAATTCTCCTTAATCTTATCAATTATCTTCCTTCTTAAATTTGAACAATCTTCTTTGGTTTTAATAAACTGAGCCAATCTCTTAGAAATATTATCTTTTTCTTTATCATTTAAACCTTTCCCTCTAAAAAATATTTTTCCCTTATTGGAAATAAAAGGTAAAATTTTCCTTTCGATAAAAAAATTAACTAACTCATTATCCATTTTGTTAATTATAAAGAATTACTAACTTTTGTCAACTTAAAATTGACTTTTAACTCTAAATAATTATAATAAACTATGCTTATCCCAACTAATGCTACCCGACAGGAGTTATTAAGATTAAAAAAAAGGGAAATAATTGCTGTTAGAGGACACAAGCTTCTAAAAGACCGTCAAGAACAACTATTAAGAATCTTACTTTCCTATATTGAGGAAGTAAAAAAATTAAGAAAGGAAGTATACGAAGAGACAAAGGAAGTCTTAAAATATTTGAACTCTTCTTTCTTTTTAGAAAAAAGAATATTTTATGAAAATCTTTTAATAAATCAGACTTATGAAGTTTCTATAAAGGAGAGCATAATACCTCTTTTAAATATCAAAACAACCCTTTATGATTTTGACCTTTTAGAAAAAGAAAAGATTTTACCCTTTTATCAAACCTCTTCTTTATTAGATATTGCTTTAGAGAAATTAAATTCTTTAATTAAAAAATTAGGAAGGTTAGCAAGTCTTTTAAAAATTGTTGCTATCCTTTCCAAAGAAATTGAAAAGACAAGAAGAAGGGTAAACGCCTTAGAATACCGATTAATTCCACAAATGAGAAGTGCTATCCGTTATATATCTTTTAGACTTTCTGAATACGAAAGGGAAAATTTAATAAGAATAATGAGAATAAGAAAATAAAAATGCCTCTAAAGAGATTAAAAGGAATGCTTGATATCCTGCCTAACGAAAGCCCTATCATTAACTTTATTATTAATAAGTTTGAAAAAATAGTAAAACTATATAATTTCTCTCTTATAAGGACGCCAATTTTAGAATATGCTGAATTATATTATCGTTCAACGGGAATAACCTCGGATATCGTTAATAAAGAGATGTATACCTTTTATGACAAGAAAAAAAGATTATTGGCTTTAAGACCAGAAGGAACACCAGGTGTAATAAGGGCAATAATTGAAAACCAACTGCCTATTCTCCAAAGGGTATATTATTTAGGACCAATGTTCCGATACGAAAGACCCCAAAAGGGAAGGTTAAGAGAACATTATCAATTGGGATTAGAAATTGTTGGTGAGAAAAGCCCTTACAGTGATTTTGAACTTATTAAAATTGCCAACCATTTCTTTTTAGAAATCAATTTAAAAGATACCATTACTCTGGTAAACTCTATTGGTTGTGAGAAATGTCGACCAAAATTTAAAGAAGTCCTTTTAGATTATTTAAAAGATAAAATAGAATTTTTATGTCCCGATTGCCAAGAAAGAAAAGAGAAAAATCCTTTAAGAATTTTTGATTGCAAAAATGAAAAATGTCAAAAGATAATAAAAGAAAGTCCCAAGGTAAAAGAGTTTTTATGTGAGGAATGTAAGAACCATTTTGATAAATTTCTTTTCTATTTAGAAAAATCAAATATCAGATATAAAATTGATGAAAATTTAGTAAGGGGTTTAGACTATTACACAAAAACAACCTTTGAATTTATCTCCGAAAGTTTAGGAGAAAAGATTAGTATCGGTGGCGGTGGTCGATATGACAATCTAATGAAAGAACTTGGTGGTCAAGATGCTCCTTGTGTTGGTTTTGCCTTGGGTTTAGAAAGGATTTTTTATGCCCTTAAAGAAAATAAAGACCTTTTAAAAGAAAATAAAAATCTAATGATAATCTATGATTGTGAAGATAGTTTCTATGAAGCAGAAAAATTAGCAAATCTTTTAAGAGAAAAAAATATTCCTTGCTATTCAAACCCCGATTTAGAAACTTTAAAAAAACAACTTAAAATTGCTGATAAATTAAATATAAAATATGTAATAATTATTGGCGAAAGGGAAAGAGAGAAAGGAATTTATCTATTAAGAGATATGACCACCGGCAACCAACAAGAAATAAAAAAAGAAGAGATTATAGAAAAATTGAAAGAGATAATAGTAAATTTTTAATATTGCATTTTTTAAAAATTGCTGTTATATTTTATTAAAAATGGTTTTTTCCCAACAATTGTTATTTAGTGAACAATTAAAATTATCAAAAAAAGAGCTTTTTTTACAAAAGCTGCAGGGAAAAAATAAAAAATATAGAAGATATTTAGGGTCGCCTTTAAGATATGCTGGTGGAAAAAGCTGGGCAGTGGGGTATGTTATCGAAAATCTACCCGACAACATAAAAAGATTAGTTTCTCCTTTTTTCGGTGGCGGTTCAATTGAAATCGCTTGTGCCAAAGAATTGGAAATAGAAGTCATAGGATTTGAAATATTTGATATTCTTGTCAACTATTGGAAAATACAAATTGAAAAACCTTACGAGTTATATCAAGAATTGAAAAAATTAAAACCGAACAGAGAGGTCTATAATAAAATAAAAGAAGAACTTAAAAAACATTGGCAGGAAAAGATAAAATTATCGCCTTTAAAATTAGCGGCTTATTATTACTTTAATCATAATCTTTCTTATGGTCCGGGCTTTTTGGGTTGGATGTCTTCTGTTTATGCTAATGAGGAAATGTATAATCGTCTTTTGGAAAGAGTAAAAAATTTTAATGTCAAAAATATAAAAATTGAATGCGCTTCTTTTGAAGAAGTAATCCCAAACTTTAAAGAAGATTTCCTTTACTGTGACCCACCTTACTATTTAGGAGAAGATAGCACACTTTTTAGAGGACTTTACCCCCAAAGAAATTTTCCAATTCACCACACCAATTTTAACCATGAACTTTTAAGAGACTTGCTTCTCTCTCATAAAGGAAATTTTATTCTATCTTATAACGATTCACCAACAATAAGAAAATGGTATAAAGATTTTAAAATTATTGAACTTCCTACCCATTACACTTTAGGACAAGGAGAGACACGAATTGGAATAAACCGAAAAAGAGAAAGAAGAAATCATATTAAAAAAGAAAAAGAATTATTAATTATTAAAGAGAGATAATTATGCCTAAAAAGAAGGCAATGAGTAAAGAAAAAGCAAGTTATGTAAAGAGGAAGGGACACGAAGATAGTAGAGAATTCGCAGAACTTTTAGGTATCGGGAAAGAATTTAAGAGTGAACCACAAGCAAAAAAAGATGTGATTGACGAATATGGCTATTCCTACTCTGTAAAAAGTGGCGAAAAGAAATGGCAAATTTTTCTTTACGGAAAAACACGATTTGAAAGCAATTATACTTTTCAGGGAATGAATGGATTAGGCGAAATATTTTTAGAATGTATTAAAAGTTTTCCTGAAAATAGAGAGGAATATTTAAATAATAAAGAATTTTATAAGAAAAAATTACAAGAGCCGATGAGAAAATTATGTGAGAAATTAAAGGAAAAAAGAATATTAAAAGCTTTTATTGATAAAAGTATGTTTAATAGTGGCGAAGTTAATTTTTTAGTCATAAAGGAAGAAGAAATATTTCATATTTTTTGGAGTCGAGAGGTGATTGAAGTTTTAAGCAATAATTATGAAGTTGAAAACTCTAAGAAAAGAGGGAAAAATCAATTTGACGACCAGAAAGTAGTTTTTAAAGTTTCTGGTAAAACACACGGAGAAATTGAAATGAGAAACGATAGCGATATTCATTATCGGGAAGTTAAATTTTGGTTAGATAAAAAATCAACTTTCAATTTATTAATATCTCAAATAAAAGAAAAAAGAGAAATTAAAAATGGGAGAATAATTCTTTATGGCGAGAGTATTAAAAAATTATATAAAAAATTATCAAATGTTTAAATCTAATAAATGTCAATTAATATTATTATTTACTACTCTAAGGATAACCGGTATAGTTTCAATCCATTAATTCCTTTGTTAGAAAAATATTTTAATATCTATTTTGCCAAAAAAGAACAGGATTTATTAAAATTATTAAAAGAACTAAACGGAGAGAAGTTTTTACTTTTCTCTTTTTTTACTACCCAGATTTTTGAGATAAAAAATTTAATAGAGAAAATAGGAAGTTTAAAGATGGATAACGTAGTTAAAATTGCTGGTGGACCGCACCCAACAGGAATGCCAAAAGAAGTTTTAAACTTCGGCTTTGATTATGTGGTTTGTGGCGAAGGAGAATATATAATTTTAGATTTAATAAAAGATAAAAAAGAAGAGAAGATAATTTATGGGAAAAAGGTCTTAAATCTTGATAAATTTATAACTTTTAGTGAGAGATATAAGAAATTCGGACCGATTGAAATATCTCGGGGTTGTCCTTTTGGCTGTTATTTCTGTCAAACACCTTTTCTTTTTGGCAAGAATATGAGACACCGCTCAATTGATAGTATCTTAAAACTGGTTGAAATATTAATAAGAAATAACAAAAGGGATATAAGATTTATCACACCCAATAGTTTTGCCTATGGTTCAATTGATGGCAAAAGTATTAACTATTCAGAATTAGAAAAACTTTTGAAAAATATAAGAAATTTGATAAAAAATAAAGGAAGAATATTTTTGGGAACTTTCCCTTCGGAAGTTAGACCCGAATTTGTTAATGAAGAGACAATATCTTTAATAAAAAAATATTGTGATAACGATAATTTAGTAATCGGTGCCCAATCAGGTAGCGAAAGGATTTTAAAAATGATAAATCGAGGACATAAAATAGAAGATATTTATAAGGCAACTGAAATAACAATAAAAAATAATTTAAAGGTAAATTTAGACTTCATCTTTGGCTTTCCTAATGAAAAAGAAGAAGATATAAAAGAGACAATAAAAATAATTAAAGATTTAATAAAAATAGGAGCAAGAATTCACCTCCATACTTTTATACCTCTGCCTCAAACACCCCTTTTTAAAATTGGTTTAAAAGATTTCTCTTATAATCAAGAAATAATAAAACTAATCAAAGAACTTCTTCCGAAAGGGAAAATCTACGGAAATTGGGAGAAGCAACTAATAATAAGAAAGAAATTAATTGAATTTTATAGGAATTAACTTTTATTCTTCAATCTCTAACTTCTCTTTCTTGTATCCCTTTGGTATCTCAAAAAGGGTTGGAGCAAGATTTTCTCGTTTTATCTCTTTTAACTCCATTTTAAATTTCTTCTCACCTTCGTCATAACCGATTATCCTTACAGGGACGCCGAAAAACTTATCTTCCTTCTTTTCGGTCTGTATCTTATAAAAAGAAACTCCTTTCATCATCTGAGAGAAGAATTTTCCCATTTCTTCCATAACCTTTAAATCTTCTGGTTTTAAACCAATTTTAGAAAAATCAGTAGTCCAAACCTCTTCCACCTTATTTTTTCCTTCTAACCCTTCGTATTTATCACAAACCCATTGATTAACTTTCTCACTGGTTCCAACCTTTTTATAAATTATTTTAGGAACTTCCGTCTTTGTCTTACCTTTCATCATCTCCTCTATCTTTTTTCGCTGTTCAGGCGGTAGATTTTTCAATTGTTCTTCCATCATCTCCATCCCTTCTTCCATTTTCTTTTTCATCTTTTCCATATCTCTCTTTGTTATTTCAATATAAGTTTTCTTTTTATTATCAATAGACCAAAACAGCTCTTTATCCGCACGAAAGATAACTGCCATATCTGTCTTTTCCGTTTTCACATCATAACGCATCTTATCCTTTTCAATATAACCAATATGAGTTCCCTTTTCCTTTACTTCATAATCCTCATAATCACTTACCATCCGCACACCCGCATTTAAAATAAAAGATAAACCAAAAACTCCTAAAAAAATAAAACTCAAATATCTCATTCTTCACCTCACCATTAAGTATAACAAAAGAGAAATAAAACTCAACCATTTCTCATAATACATTGACTTTTTAAAGAATGTTATATAAAATAAAAGAAATGAAAAAATTATTTTTTACTTTCAAAAACAAAAATATTAAAATTTATAATGATGACTTTTTAACAACTGATTGTATAGAAGAGAATACTATTGATTTGATTGTTACTTCGCCGCCTTATAATGTAGATATAAAATATTTATCTTACAATGATAATATT
>JBDRVN010000016.1:0-30438 GCA_039801885.1 Caldifarciminota bacterium | reverse complement strand
TCAATAATACGATAGAAATGATAATAAATCTTCAGTTATATAAAAAAGAGGTTGGTATTACTGAAAAAGAATTTAACATTTTCTCTTTACCAACATTTTTAAAAGCAAAAGACCTATTAAAGACCCTTGGAAAAGATAACCTTTTATTCTATAATATCTACGGAAAAAAAGAAAAGGAGTTAAAAAAGAAGAGAATCTATTTCGTTACCTTTAAAAATAATGGTCGAATATTTAAGAAAAAATTAATCCTATTTTAAAATCTACTCTTTTGGTAAATAAAATATTGCTATAAACTATTGATTTTATGTTACTTACATAATTTTAAAAGTTTCCTGTATGGAAACTTTTTATTTTACGAAATTTTTATGTAAGTATTTGAGATTTAATAATTTAACTAATTTCAGCCTGTTAGATAGGGGGCTATATACTATACCACCTTGGATATGCCTTGATATGGATAATTCTTAGAAAAATTTAGAATATATTTTTATGTCTTTTAAGTGATAATAGTTAAAAACAAATTGACAAATATCTATTTTGTTCTATAATATAAGAAATGAAAAATAAAAGGAGGTAAAGATGAGAAAAATATTTATTGTTTTATTTTTCTTTTTTGTTTTAAATGCTAAGGAATATTATCATTTGGTAAAGGTAAAGAATGTTGAGAAGGATAAGATTCTTCTTTTTGATAAGAAAGGTTTTGTTATTAATGGCTTTCAAGATGGGAATTTAATAATTGAGGTGCCAATCGGAAGAGAGAATGAGATAAAAAAGATGGGTTATGATTATGAGATATTGATTTATAATGTGACAAAATATTATGAGGATAATTTTGCTGATGCCCGTTATCATACTTATCAGGAATTTTTAGATACCTTACATATTTTAGCAATAAATTTTTCTCACATATGTAGATTAGAGACGATTGGGTTCTCAGTTCAAAATAGACCGATTGTTGTGATGAAGATAACTGATAATCCAGATATAGAAGAATATGAGCCAGAAATATTAATTGAAGGAAATACCCATGGTGATGAGAAAATTGGTTCGGAAGCGGCCTTTGGTATTTTGAGATATTTAGTATTAAATTATGGTGTTGACCCATTGGTTACTCAGATTGTAAATAGCAGGGAGATTTGGATTTCACCGGTTGTTAATCCTGATGGTCATATTAGTAATACACGAGAAAATGCTAATGGTGTTGATTTAAATAGGGATTATGGATATGCTTGGGATACTGGTTGGGGAAGTCCTGATGCCTTTTCCCAACCAGAGACAAGGGCATTTAGAAATTTATCAGCAAGATGCCATTTTTCTCATTGGACTTCTTATCACGCAGGAACATTATTTATTTCTTGTCCTTGGAGTTATTCACCTTTTACACCACCTGATAGTGCTTTAGTAATTGGAACCTTTGCCCGAGAATATGCAAGTTTTACGGGTTATCCCTATGCCCAAGGTTACCGTGGAATGTATGAGATTCACGGCTGTTCAAAAGATTATGCCTATGGTGTTTATGGTGCGATATCTTGGACAACAGAAATATGTTATATAAAGACACCACCAGCAGATTCAATTGAACCAATAACTAATAGAGAAATTCAGGCAATGAAAAATTTGATAATAAAGATTAAAATTGGAATTGAAGGTGTGGTGAAAGATTCTTTTACCAATCAACCGATAAAAGCATTAATTCAAGTTGATACTTTCTGGCCGGTATATTCTGATTCAGTAGATGGATATTTTATGAGACCATTGTTACCCGATACATATAGTTTAAAAATAATGGCGCCTGGTTATCAAACAAAAATTATTGAAAATGTTATATCACCGCAAGATACCGCAATTTTCTTAGAAGTTAAATTATCACCCGATACTAATCCAAGATATTTTGGTTTTATAACAACAATGTTAAGGCATAGAGATAACAATGTTATTCCCAGTTTTTCTAACTTGGCATTAGGATATCCTGATGACCGAAGAATATCTTTGGGAATTAATGGTTGGATTGTTATTGATGTGTTAAAACCGGTTTTAAATCAACCAGGAATTGACTTTTTTGTTTATGAGAATGATAATGACCATGAGGGTTATAATGTTTATGTCTCTCAGAATTGGAACGGTCCTTTCTATTTTTGTGGAAGTGATACTGGAACCGCTGCTTTTGATTTAAGTAGAAGTGGTTTAAATTGGGCACGGTATATAAAAATTGTTGATGATGGTGATGGCAGTTCTTCGCCGACTGCTGGCTTTGATTTGGATGCGATTGTTGCTTATACTTCTCCTGGTCCATTATTAACACCTTCTCTTTTTGGAATAATTGATACTCCACCAAATGGTAACGGCAATGGAAGAGCAGAACCAAATGAATTGGTATCACTTTTATTTAAAATAAGAAATATGGGAAATGAAACTGCCGAGTCAGTATATACAATTTTAAGGACAAGTGATACATTTATTACTATTATTGATTCAATTACCTATTTTGGTGATATCTTACCAGATTCAGAAGTTGGTCCATTAGACCCACGGATATTTATCTCACCGAATACACCACCAAGATGGCAGACAAATTTTAGACTAATTATGGTTGCTAACAATTATTTAGATTCGGTAAATATTAGGATTCAAACCGGCGGTGGCACAGCAACTTGCCCGATACCTGATAATCAATATATCTATTGGGCTTATGATAATTCTTGTTCTACTTATACTGAATGTCCAAGATACGAATGGATTGAGATAAGAAATATCGGTATAAGATTGCCCATAACTAACGATGACCAGACAATCAGAATAAAATGGCCCTTTAGTTTCAAATATTATGGAGTTATCTATAATGATTCTTTATCAATATGTTCTAATGGCTGGATAACACCAATGAGAACAACATCAATTAGTTATAGTAATCAACCATTACCTGACCCGACATCAACAAATCCGAGTGCGATGATTTGTCCTAATTGGGATGATTTATATCCGCCTCAAAGTAATGGGATTTGGTTTTTGTATGATAGTTTAAATCACCGGATAATAATTGAGTGGGATAGTGTTCATTATTACAATCCGAGAGAAGTTTGGGATAAATTCCAAGTGATTATTTATGATTCAACAGTTGCCGGTCCCAATGGCTATAATAAAATTCTCTTCCAATACAAAACAAGAAATGGTTTTACTTCCTCTACAATTGGAATTGAAGACTACACCAATACGATTGGAATTAATTATCCCCAGGAGGGAATAATAAGGGAAAGGGCGATAAGATTTACCAATGTTTGGCCCCAGGTTGTCTGTATCTGTCAAGATTTTAAAAATCAAAAAGAAAAAATTTTTTATCTAACAATCATTGCTTCCCAAGTTAAACTTAATTTAGAGAAAGAAAAAGAGATTTCAATTTATAATCTATCAGGCTCAAAAGTAAAAAGTTTAAAACCAAAAGAGAAAGAGATTGTTTTAGATATGAAAGAACTTCCCAAAGGTATTTATATAATTAACCTTAAAGAAAATAAAAAGAATTTAAAAGTTATTAAAATTAGATAATTCTCTTTCAATAATTTCCGAAGTAACTTTTGCGCCATTAGTGAAAAATTTATTATAGCAACTTATATTCATTTGAAGTAATTTTCTATATAAATCATTTCTATTTAAATTTTTAATATCTTCTAATAATGAAGCAATACCATAATTTTTGGCAATTTCATAATTTTCATAAGCATAAGAACCAATAAAAGGACTTAAAACAAACATTGGCAAAGAAAGCCCTAATGCCCAATTTGTTCTTTCGTGAGAGGCAGCGATAAAAAAATCAATATCTAAAAAAATCTCTTGAAACTTCTTAATCTCTTCTTCCCAATTTTTGCTTTTTATTACATACACACCTTCGCTAAAAAGTTTTCTCTGGAAATAAAGATAATAAGAATAATTTATGCCGCTAAAAAGAAAGGTTCTGATATTATTTAGACTAAAATATTTTATGTACTTAAAAATCTCTTTTATATGAAATTTAGGATAGGCACCAGAAAGAAAGATAGCACAACTTAATCTTTCCTTATTTTTAATCCTTTCAATTCTTTTCTCATAACCCATTTCTTTTAAAGTTACCAATTCTTTCTCTATAAATAAATTAGTGACAACAATTTTTTCTTTATCCATTCCGTAGGATATTGCCTTTTCTTTGGTAATCTCTAATGGAACAAATATTTTTTTGGCATTACATACTGCTTCTTTGGGAAAGGCATTCTCACAATGAAGATAATAAAGATTTTCTTTCTCTTCTAATGCCTTTACCAAAATGGGATGGGAGACAACAATTAAATACTTTTCTTTGGGTAAAAATCTTTTAATTTCTCTGTTTAATTTTTTAATAAGAAAATTTGGTGTCTCTCCTTTTTCTCTTAATTTATTATAAATTGATAGACTAAATAAATTTCTTGGTGAATTTTTATATAAAAAATTTAATAATTTTATAATATTAATATTTAAAGGAATTTCTATATAAAAATAGGGGATATTTAGTTCTTGTTTTAATAGGTTTAAATAATTAGGATGTCCCCGCCCAATTGGTAGTTGGATTAAAAGGGGAAACATAAAAAAATAGCGGGGGTGGGATTTGAACCCACGACCTTGAGGTTATGAGCCTCACGAGCTACCAGGCTGCTCCACCCCGCAGTTTATATATAAATATAGCAAAAATTTTCTAAATGTCAACCTAAATTAATATACGGGCTAAACCTTCGCTATATTAAAAATTGATTTTTGAAATATTTTAATTAAAATATTTTAATGTTTTTTATCTTCTTTTCTTTTCTTTTTAACCAAGTCTTTGATGGCAAATTCTTAAGGACAGATATTTTAAAGCCCGCAGATACTTCTTATTATTATGATGTTAGAAAATATGCTTTTAATATCTTTTTGCCGATGGATAATGGTTATTTTTCCTGTAAAGAAGTTATTAGTTTAAAATCAAATATCTTAACAGATACTTTAAGTTTCCATTTTGTTAATCTTATTTGTGATTCAGTAAAATTAGAAAATAGAAGGCAAAATTTTAGACAAGAAAATGGTTATTTAAAAATTCAACTTGATAGAAATTTGATGCCAAACGAATTAATTGATTTGGAGATATATTATCACCGAGAAAATAATGTACCGAATTTAGGATTTTATTTTTATCGAAGAAGTGGCAACACTTTACATAATATTGCCTATACTTGTACTGAACCTTATGATTCAAGATATTGGTTTTGTTGTTTTGATGAACCTTGGGAAAAGGCGGAAAGGGGTGTTTTGTTTGAAATAACTTGTCCGGATAGTTATTTCGTCTGTTGTAATGGAATTTTAGATAGTATAAAAGAGAATCAAGATTTTAAAACCTATTTCTGGTCTCATTCCTATCCGATTTCAACTTATTTAATCCATTTTGCCTGTTCAAAATATGCCACTTTTTCTCATTGGTATCACAATTCACCAAATGATTCTTTTGAAATAAAATATTTTATCTGGCCGGAAGATTCTTTAAGGGCAGTTAGTTCTTTTAATAATGTTCCTTTGATGATACAGTTCTTTTCTGATACCAATATGTATGGAATATTTCCTTTTGAAAAATACGGAATGGATGCGGTATATCCTTTTATGTGGGGTGGAATGGAACATCAAACAATGACAACTATTCATCGGCAATGGGTTACTCAGGGAAGTGAAGGTGGAATTGCCCACGAACTTTCCCATCAATGGTGGGGAGATATGGTTACCTGTTTTAGCTTTGCTGATATCTGGTTAAATGAAGGGTTTGCTACCTATTCTGATGCCTTATATTTAGGATTTAGAAATGGTAGAGATTATTTTAAAAATCTGATGGATCAAAGAGCCCAGTATTATTTTAGTGAAGATGCTTCTTATCGGAGACCATTATATAATCCGCCATTAGAACATCTATTTGATTATGGCCACACCTATTGTAAAGCAAGTTGGATTTTACATATGTTAAGATATTTAATGGAAGATACCAGTTTTACAGAAAGGGGAATATTTTTTAGAGGTTTAAGAGCTTATCGGGATAGTTTTGCTTACAGAAATGCTAATACCGAAGATTTAAAAAGGATATTAAGCCAAGTTAGTGGAATTAATTTGGAGCGATTTTTTGACCAATGGATATATCAGGCAGGCTATCCTAAATATACTATTTATTATTCTTTTCAAGGAAATCAAGTAAATTTGACAGTTAGTCAAAATAATGGTGCTAATGCACCGGAAACTTTTATTATGCCGATCAGTTTTAAGTTCAATTTAGCCAATGGTGAAACAGTTATTACTGTAATAAACGATACCAATCCTCAAAATTATACTTTTTATTTTTCTTCTTCACCAATCTCCTTGGTTTTTGACCCAGAAAATTGGCTTTTAAAACAATCGCAAGTTGTTTCTCTAAACGAAGAAGAGTATAAAAAATTGAGAGAGATAAATATTTTTGCTCTATTTGTTAGAAAAAAGGACTTATTAAAAAAGGATTATGAAATCTATCAAAAAGATGGTAGAAAAGTTAAGATAAATAATATAAGGAAAGGATTATACTTTCTGAAAATTAAAGACCAATATAAGAAAATATTTATTTTAAACTAACTTGCTAATTTTATTTTATCTCTTTAATTTCTTCACCTTGGAAGGCAAAGAAAAAATAAAAATAGTTAATTTTTATGAGAGAGAAAAATTAATAAAAAGGATTGAAGGCGATTTTTATGGCTATAAAACTGACAAAAATAATAATTTATATTTAATAGAAAAAGATTATATTTATGTTTTTGATAATAAAGGGAAAGAGTTAAAGAAAATAAAAGATAAGGGTGGGATAGAAGTTTCTAAAACCGGTAAATATCTTTTGATTTACGACGACAAAGAGATAAGGGTTTATAAAGATTTTCTATTCTTCTTTAGAATTAACTTAAAAGAAAAGGTATTAAGAAAGATTATTTTCTCGGAAGATGAAAGATATATTGGGCTATTGGATAAAAACTCTTTTTCATTATTTGATTTAGAGAATAAAAATCTTTTATGGGAAAGAAGTTTTTCTTTACCTTTAATTTTTGTTAAATTTCTTGATAGTTTTATTGGTATAGTAAGTGAAAATCGGAAAGAGTTTTTGTTTGAGACTTATCTTTTTGATTTCGATGGTAATTTGATAAAAAGATTTTTAAACTATTATGAGAAAGAAGATGAAATAGTTTTGGATATAGAAATAAGAGATAATAAGATTTATGGTAAGACTTATAATAATAGTTATCTTTTGAACTACTTTAATAAAAAAGAAAGAAAAAATCTGTATGAAAATTTTATATCTGATGCCATTCCTTGGCCCTTGCCGCCAACCGATTCTTTACAACCTTTAGGTAATAATTGGGGAGAATATCAAAATTATGGTGGTTCATCTTATTTTCATCCTGGTATTGACATATTAACACCAACGAGGCAAGGAGTTCCGGTTTATGCGGTAAAAGATGGTTGGGTGAAAGCCTGGTTAACAATCCAAGCAACTTATCACTGGCGGTTGGCGATTGCTGATTCTTCTTTAGAATATCCGGATTCTTGCGAAGGTTATTTATATGCCCATATTGATTCTGCCCGTTATCATAAACAAGTGGGTGATTATGTTATGAGAGGTGAACTTATTGGCTATTTAGTTCCTTGGCCAGTAGAGGGTTTCGACCATATTCATTTTGCGAAAATAAAAGATGAGGGTTATACTTGGCCCAGGGCTGATTGGGCATTCGTTTTTAATCCTTTGATTTTATTAAGACCAAATTTAGATACAATTCCACCAACTTTTGAATATGCAAGACAAAATCAATATTTTGCCTTTTGCGTAAATAATACTTCAACTTATTTAAATCCGGATAGTTTATACGGGGATGTTGATATAATTGCCAAAATTTATGATAAATTTATCATTTCAACTGGTAATAATATCTGGGATAAACTTATTCCCTTAAAAATTGAATATGAGATTATCGGTGAATACGAAACATTATATAGAACCTTATCTTTCTCTTTTACTGGTTGTTTACCTGCAGACCAATTAGTTAGTGTTGTTTACAAACAGGATAATACTTGTCGAACAAGAGGTGATTATAGTTATCGTGATTATTATTTTATTTTTACTAATACCGATGGCGATAGTATTATAGAAAGTAGTGATGCTAATTATTGTTGGCAGACAAGAAATTTTTCAAATGGTAGATATTTAGTTAAAGTTTATGCCTATGATGTTTCTAATAACCGTTCGGTTTGTAGTATGTATGTGAGATTAAGAAATCCGGTGGGAATAAGTGAAGAGACAAAGAAAAAAATATATTTACAAAAAGAAGAGACTTATTATCTATCAAACGGTCAAAAAGTTGATAAAATAAAAAAAGGAATTTATTTTGTAAGAAGAAAAAATAATTTTTATAAAATAATAAAAATAAAATAATTTTTAAAAGGAGGAAAAAATGAAGAGAATAGTTATATTTTTAATTCCTTTAATTATTTTTGCTAAAAGTCCATTAGCACCAAAAAATTTTGGTTTCTATTCACCAACTGCTAATTCTAATGATTTTTTTATTGGCTTTTGGGACTTGCCAAAATTTGATCCATTATCTTCTTTACCGCCTTTATCAAAAGATTTAATTATTGATGCTTATCCACAAGATGGGATTGGTTATTATCTTATTCAATTGAAAGGTCCGGTTTATCGTTATATGGTAGAGGAGATAAGAAATCTTGGTGCTTTAACTCTTGGTTTTCATTCTCGGTATCTTTTAGTTGTGAAGATGGATAACAAAATAAGAGAAAAGATAGAGAAATTACCTTATATCCGTTGGATTGGAATTTATCAACCAGGTTATAAATTTGCTTCAACAATTTTAAAAGATAGAGAATCGGGAATTCTTACTTTAACTTTATTCTATCCAGAAGATTTAATTTCTGCAGTTAATGATTTAACTAATAAAGGTTTTAAGATTATTCGTTATGCTGAGTCAGAATATTTTAAAGTTATTGAGGTAGAAGCAAAAAGAGAGGATATTACAATTTTAGCTAGTTTACCTTATATCTTTTCTATTGAAGAATGGCATCCACCGGAATTGGAAAATGTTAATTGTCAATGGGTAATTCAGACTTGGGCACAAGAGAATAGAAGAATTTGGGAGCAAGGGATTTATGGAGTGAATGAGATTTTAGGATATACTGATACAGGTTTGGATATTTTACATTGGGCATTTTTTGATCCAAATGTTTCTATTCCTGATACAGGTGAATATCCTAATCATCGAAAAGTAGTATTCTTTAAAAATTGGGAGACCTATTTAGCACCTTCTGATCCCGATGGTCATGGAACCCATGTTGGCGGAACAATTGGTGGAAACGATTCTTTAATGGGCGGAACAAATCCTAACGATGGTCATTCCAAAGGAGCAAGAATTGGTATATTGGCACCAATTCCGCAACCAACTGGTTGGGATTTGACAGGTCCTTTTAATAAGATGACAAATTGGTTAAGAAATCCTGAGTTAAAAGTATATACTATTTCTAATTCCTGGTGGACAGGAACAATGGGACAATATACCAATGCCAGTGCTTCGGTTGATATATTTTCTTGGTTAAATAAAGATGTGATAATTATAAAATCTTGTGGCAATCAGGGACAATCTACTCAATATCGGATAACCGAACCAGGAAATTCCAAATCAATAATTGCTTGTGGCTCACTTCAAAATGGTTTAAATTCTACGGTTTTATCAAGTTATTCTTCTCGCGGACCAGCGCCTGATGGAAGAATTAAACCCGATGTTTGTGTGCCAGGAGAGCTCATTTATTCTGCCCAAAGGGGTACTCAAAATGGTTATATTGATATGAGTGGAACAAGTATGGCCGCACCAGCAGTGAATGGTGCTTGTGGACTTATTAGAAGTTATCTAAAAAGAGGTTTTTATCCTTCTGGTGTTCCTAATCCCGATGATTCTTTCCCCTATATCTCTGCTTCCTTAGTAAAAGCCTGTTTAATTGTTTCTTGTGATCCAAATATCGGAAATTATGTTATTCCTTCAGAATATGTTGGTTGGGGAAGGGTAAATATTGATTCTGTTTTATATTTTGCTCAACCAATTCCTGATAGAAGAAAACTTCTTTTATATGACGATACAATTGGTTTAAGAACTGGTGAATATGTGGAGTATGAATTTGAAGTGAATGATAACATTCCTTTAAGAATAGCCGTTGTTTGGACTGATACTGCTGCCGCACCAGGTGCTAATCCAGCATTGATTAACAATTTAGATGTTTTGTTGACTTCACCATCAGGTAATTTTTATAAAGGAAATATTTATCAAAATGGTCAATCTGTTCAAAATCCTACTCAGCCATACGATAACATAAATCCCTTAGAAGTATTTAGGATTAATCAACCGGAATTGGGAAGATGGAATTTAAAAATAATGGCACAAAATGTTGTTACTTCTATTCCTCAACCTTATTCAGTAGTAATTACTGGTGGTATTCAATTAAGACCAAGAACAGGAGTCAGATATCTTGCTCATTATTTAATTGATGAACCGCCGATGGGAAATGGTGATAGAATATTAAATCCTGGCGAAGAGGTTGAGATACCAACCTGGTTTAAGAATTATAACGATTACGAAGTTGAAGGGGTAAAAATTTATTTAAGGTTAAGACAACCTGATACCAATGTTGTTATCTTAGATTCCTTTAAATATTTTTCTTCCATTGCTCCTTTTGATTCTGTATTTACTGGTGAAGATGGGTTTAATATTCGGGTTTCCGAAAATCTTCCCAACGGTTATTCAATTCCTTTGGTTTTTTCTATTGAAGATACCTTAGATTCGATTTGGGAATCAAGATTAACCTTATATGTTGGTACACCAATTTTAGTTAATCGGGAAATTGTTGTTTATGATTCGCCACCAGGTGGAAATAATAATGGTAGACTTGATCCAAATGAGATATCTTCTTTAACAATTGGTATAAAAAACCAAGGACTTGGTAATGGTTATAACGTCTACGCTATTTTAAAATCTCTTGATGAAAGGCTAATTGTTTTAGATTCAATTGGGACTTATGATACAATTTTTAAAGATTCAACTAAGTTTAATAATCAAGATAAATTTGTTGTTCAAACTTTACCCAATATTCCACCAGAGACACCAATTCCTTGTAGTTTAAGAATTTATTCGGATAACTATCTATTTTCTTGTTATTTAACAATTGTCGTTGGTGAATTAAGGATTACTGATCCGATACCGGATAATGCTTCACCAATAAGATATTGGGCATACGATGATATTGATAGTTTTTATGTTGAATGTCCACGATTTGAATGGGTTGAAATTAGAGGTGTTGGTGCAAGATTACCAATAACTTCTGATGATCAGACAATAAGGATACCATTATTATTTCCGATTTATTATTACGGAGTAAGGTATAGCGATTCTTTATCAGTTTGTGGTAATGGTTGGGCAAGTCCAATAAGGACAACATCAACTGTGTATACTAATCAGCCGTTGCCTGACCCGACATCAACAAATCCGAGTGCGATGATTTGTGTTAATTGGGATGATTTATATCCTCCTCAAGGAAATGGCGTTTGGTTCTATTATGATACCTTAAATCATCGAATGATTTTAGAATGGGACAGTGTTCATTATTATAATCCAAGGGCATCTTGGGATAAGTTTCAGATAATTATCTATGATACAACAGTGAGGACTTATACCGGTGATAACGAAATAATTTTCCAATATCTTACTGCCAATAATTATACATCAAATACTGTTGGTATTGAAGATCAGACAAATATGATTGGTATAAATGCCTTGTATAATAATACTTATCATCGTGCTTGTGCTCCAATTGTTGCTGGTCGAGCGATTAAATTTACTACCGATACTATCGGTTATATCGGAGTAAAAGAATATATTTCTCTTGCTAAAAAGATAAATCCAAAAACTATTCCAACAATTCAGAAAGGTAAGTTTCTTTTAAATCCAAAAGATAATCTAAAGTTAACTATTTATGAGATCGCTGGTAAAAAGATTTTTGAAGGCAAGATTGAGAAAAACTGGCAGAGGAAATTACCTAACGGAATTTACTATATTATCCTTACGCAAGAGAATGAAAAGATAAAAAAGAAGATTATTTATATTAAGTGACGCTTTTCTTTTACGAATAATAAAACCATCGTTGCCAAAATCGTTAAAAAGAAAGAGAAATAAAAAGGAACTTTCATATTGAATATTTCCCATAAAATACCAGCAATAAAAGAAGAGAAAAGGGCAATTATTCCGTTTATCATCTGGAAAAAGCCAATTCCGGTTGCTCGAAAATCTATTGGTGATAATTCAGAAACCAAGGCTTTTTGGCTTGGTTCCAAGGCAGCCTTATTTAGTCCATAAATTAAAAAAATAAGAAAGAATAAGGATTTTGATTTTAGGTAGATAAATCCAAAAATTACAATAATCCAAAAAAGATAACTTAAAAATAAAGTAAATCTTCTTGAAGTTTTGTCAGCAAGTCTGCCAAAAGGAAGAGAAAATAAGGAGGCGGTTAAAGTAAAAATAAGATAAAATAAAGGTATAAAGGCTTCTTTAAAACCAAGATTATTAGCATAAATTAAAAGGAAAGAATAAGAGAAATAAGATAGAGAAAATAGGGAAGAGGAAAAAAGATAAAGATAATAGTTTCTATCAAAAAATTTAAAAGAGAAATTTAAACTTTTTGTCGTTGTTTTCTTTTCTATTTTTCTTTCTTTTATAAAAAGAATTATTAAAAAAGCACCAATTAAAGAAGGTAAGGCAGCAAGGAAAAATAATTTCCTAAAACCAAGAAATTTAAAAAATAGAATAGCGATGAGAATTCCGCAAACAGCTCCCAAATTATCCATTGTTCTTAAAAAACCGAAGTTTCTTCCTCGGTTACTATCGTCGGAAACATCGGCAATTATTGCGTCTCTTGGTGCCTGACGTATTTTACCTGTTCGGTCAAGGATTTTTAAAGGAATAAGGATCGGCCAAAATTTTGCCAGAGCATAGCCAATTCTGGATAAAGAGCCAAAAAGATAACCAAGCCAAACAAATATTTTTCTTTTCTTTATTTTATCAGCAATATAACCCGAAAAAAAGGATGATAAGGAAACGACCGCATCACCAATTCCATCAATCAAGCCTAAGGCAACCATATTTGCTTTTAAATTTTTAATAAATAAGGGCCATAAAGGATAGATAATATCCGAACCTAAATCGTTCAAAAAAGAAGCAGTAGCAAAGAGATTAATAATCTTTCTTTTTTCTTTTTCCATAAAGAATTATAAAAAATATATATAAAATATCAAAGATTTTAACACTTGACTTTTGTAAGTTTTTATGTTATAATTATTTATGCCAATATATGAATATATTTGTTTAAAATGTAAAAAAGAGTTCGAAGAGTTAGTTTTAAATAAAGAGGAGGGGGTTAAATGCCCAGCTTGTGGCAGTAAGGAATTAGAAAAAAAATTTTCCGTCTTTGCTACCCAAGGATTAGAAAAAAATGTGGGTAGTAAAGGATGTAGCAGTTGCGGTGCCACAAGTTGTAAAAATTGTAAATAAGAGGAAGGAGGGGTTATGACAATAACAAAACAACAAATTGTTGAAGAAATTGTAAGAGAAATATCACCGAGAGTATCAAGAAAGGATGTGGCGGAAATTGTCCAAAAGTTTTTAGATAAAATAATCGATAATTTAGCGGATGGGAATCGAATTGAACTTCGTGGTTTTGGTATATTCAATACGAAATTAAGAAAACCGAAGATCGCTCGAAATCCGAAGACAAATGAACCGGTAAGCCTACCGCCAAGAAGGGTGCCAATTTTTCGTGCATCAAAAATTTTTAAAGAAACACTAAAAGTAGGGAGTTAATGTATGCCCTGTGGGAGGAAAAGAAAACTAAAGAAAGTAAAAAGACATTGGTATAAGAAAAGAAGGAAGTTAATGCGCCATAAGAAAAAATAGTTAAGATAAAAGGGAAAAGGTTTTAAAATAACCTTCTTTCCTATTTCTTAAATCCTTAATAATTCTTTCTTCTAATTTGAGAAGAGTAAGGAGGTTATCTTTATCATATCTTTTGTATTCTTCTTTCCCATTTAAATGGTTTTTAATCAAAGTTTCCAATGTTTCGTAAATTAGTTGTTTTCTTATATCAATAATCTTTGGTTCATAGATTAGATTCTTTGTTTCTAATCTTATTTTTTCAATTAAGGTTTCTAAAACTTCTAAAACTTCTTCTTCTTTTAAATCTCTCAGTCGAGTATTTTTTAAATTGATGATTTCTCTTCTTAAATTTTTATTAAAATCCTCTTCATAATTTAGTAAGGTAATATCAAGTTTTTCTTTTAAATGGGTTTGAGCAGTTCTTAAATAAGGACAATCTTTTGGACAGGCTATTTCTTTTTTTCTTTTTTCGCCACAGCAGATGGAGCAGATATTATTTTGATAATAAAGACAAAATCTTTTAGGTGCTCTCTTATTACAAAGAAAGCATTTTTTCATACTTCTTTTTTGGTATAACCCAAGGCACCAACCATTGTGATTGCTTTAACTGGACAAACCCGGAAACATTCGCCACAACCAACACATTTCTCAATTATTACTTTATGTCTTTCACCAGGTTTTCCTTCAATTGCTTTAAATTGGCAAACTTTTACACATTCACCACAGCCGTTACAAGTGGTATCGATTAAAGCATAAGGTCTTTTCTTTACTTTATCAACATAAGATTTTGTTGGACATTTTTGATAACAGATGCCACAATCAGTACATTTCTCAAAATCCATAACCGGTAAATTTTTTTCCATTTTTAAGGCATCATAAGGACAAACTTTGACACATATTCCGCAGGCAAAGCAGCCAACTTTACAAATTTCCCTTACTTCTTTTCCTTTATCCGGTGAGATACAAGCAAGATAAACAAGTTTTGTTTTGGGAATAAGTTTTAAAACACCTTTTGGACATTCTTTTACACAGATACCACAACCGGTACATTTATTTTCATCAATTACCGGCAATCTTTTCTTTTTATCAATCTTTATTGCATCAAAAGGACAAACATTAACGCAGGTTCCTAATCCTAAACAGCCAAAAGGACAGGCTTTCATTCCTTGGTGGATAATATTTGCTTCTTTACAATCTAAATGGCCATCATAAAAAAATCTTTCTTTACATTCTTCAATGCCGCCTTGGCAGGTTAATACTGCAACCATTTTCTCTTTTGCTTCCACTTTTATTCCTAAAATTTCACCAATCTTTTCTGCTACCTCTTTTCCGCCAACGGTGCAGCGGTTTGGTTCGGCTTCTCCTTTGACAATTGCTTCCGCATAATTCTCACAACCGGCATAACCACAGGCACCACAATTTGCATTTGGTAAAACCTTGGTTAATAAGGATACTTTTTCATCTACAGATACCGCCAATTTTTTATGGGCGATGGTTAAAATTGTTGCCATCAAAATTCCTAAAACACCTAAAAGTAAAATCGAAATAATAATCATAAGGAAGCACCAAAAAGGTTAGCAAAACCTAAGAAAGCCAAAGAGACTAAACTGGCAGCAATAAAGGCAATGGGATAACCTTTAAAGGAATGGGAAATCGGAGCATAATCCAATTTCTCTCTAATTGCGGCAAAGAGAATAATAACTAACATAAAACCTAATCCAGTCCCTAAGGCAAAGATTATTGTATTTAATAAATGAAAACGATAATCAATTACCAAAAAAGTTGTTCCTAAAATCGCACAATTAGTAGTAATTAATGGTAAATAAATTCCTAAGGCATTGTATAATTGACGATAACTTTTCTTTAAGAACATCTCAACAAACTGAACTAAACTGGCAATTACTAAAATAAAAGAGGCAGTTCTTAAGAATTCTAAATTTAAAGGTACCAAGAAAAAGTGGTAAATTGGATAGGTAATAAGTGTTGCCAAAAGCATTACAAAAATAACTGCCAGTCCCATACCAAAAGAAGTAGAAATCCTTGTGGAGACACCAAAGAAAGGACAAAGACCAATATAACGCATTAATAAAATATTCTGGACTAAAAAACTGGCAAAAAATACTTTTGCTGGTGAGATATTCATAATCTTTATTTATTTAAAAATAATTTATTTATAATTGCCTTTAAAATTCCAATCAATAAAAATCCGCCAGGTGGAAATATCATAAATAAAAGGGAGTTATTGATATAGATATCAGGCATTATTTTTGCTCCAAAAAATGTTCCTTGGGCTAAAATTTCTCTTATTGTCCCCATAATGAAGATAACCAAAGTGAAACCAACCGATTTTCCTAAACCATCAAGAAAAGAATCAAATATTCCATAACGATAGGCAAAGGCTTCGGCTCTCCCCAAGATAATACAATTGACAACAATTAATGGCACAAAAACACCAAGGACTTTATACATATCCGGTTCATAAGCCTGTAAGATATAATCAACAATAGTAACAAAAGTTGAGATGATGATAATAAAAACCGGTATTCTAATATTGTCAGGCACAATCTTTCTTATTGCCGAGACAAAAATATTAGAAAAAATTAAGACAAAAGAAGCGGCAATTCCCATTCCCAAGGCATCGCGCGCCGAAATAGATGTTGCCAAAGTAGGACATAAACCAATCATTAAGATTAATACCGGATTTTCTAAAATAATTCCATTCCAAAAATATTTAAACCTCATTTTTCTCTTAAATATTTTTTATATTTTTCGATCCCTTTTCTAATACCATCACAAACCGCCTTAGAAGATATTGTTGCCGCAGTGATTGCTTCAATCTCACCACCTTCTTTTTTTAACTTTATTTGCTCTTTTATCTTTCCCAAAAATTGGCTTTTAAATTTATCTTCCCGAATTTTTAATCCTAAACCCGGTGTCTCTTTTAATCCTTCGGCTGGTGAAGCAATCTTTAAGCCACAAACTTTTTCTAAGGTATCAATACCAACGAACATCTCAATAATTCCACCATAACCTTTCTCACCAGTTCTGAAAACTAAGCCAATAATCCTTGTTTTATCTTCTGATAAAATTTGATAGCAACTATCCTTAACGACCTCTTTATAACCACCAATATTGGGAAAAATCTCGGAAAGGGCAGAGGTAAAAAATTTCTCTTTATGCTCTTTTATTTTTGGTATTGTAAAGAGATAAACATAACTTAAAAGTAAAGCACTAACAACACAAACGAAAGTTAATACTAATATCTGCCTCATAACTACCTCTTGCCAAAAACCCTTGGTTTTGTATATCTTTCAATTAGTGGTGTTGCCACATTCATTAATAAAATAGAAAAAGAGACACCTTCGGGATAACCACCAAAATGTCTGATTAACATTGTTAAAATACCACAACCAATACCAAAAATTATTCTTCCCTTTTTTGTGATTGGTGAAGTAACATAGTCAGTTGCCATAAAAAAGGCACCAAGAATAAGTCCACCAGAGATAATTTGGAAAATATGATAATTGGGAAACCTTTTTATTGGCAGAATAAAAAGGGATAAGATAAAGCAGGTTAATAGATAACTTAAAGGAATCCGATAATCAATATATCCTTTTATTAAAAGATAGATAGCACCAATTAATAATAATAAGGCAGAAGTTTCGCCCAAACAACCACCAACATTACCAATAAATAGATTTTTTAGACTTTCCCAACTGGTGGCTTTATTTAATAAAATTTCTAAATCCTGTGGTGTGCCCATTATTTTCGTATTTCTGATAGCAGTTAATGGAGTTGCTTGGGTTATCGCATCAAAACCACTTATTGTTCCATAATAAGGAGCAGTATAAGAGGCACTCATTGTTTGGGGAAAAGAGGCAACCAAAAAGGCTCTTGCCGCCAATGCCGGATTTAAGAAATTATATCCCAAACCACCAAAAAGTTGCTTAACAACAACAATCGCAAAGAAAGAACCAACTATCGGAATAAAGAAAGGAACATTTGGTGGTAGATTGAAAGCCAAAAGAATACTGGTAATTACCGCACTGCCATCAAATATGGAAACTTCCCTTTTAAAAATAATATTACAAATATATTCAGATATTAAAGCGCTAATTACTGAAAGAAGAATTAAAAATATTGCCTTTATTCCAAAGAAATAACCAGCACCAATTGCTGCCGGAATTAATGCCCAAACAACACTCCACATTATCTTATCGACTGTAACATCATTTCTTATGTGGGGAGAAACCGAAACAATAAATTTTCCATTCATTTTCTTTCCTTTTTTATAATCTCTTGTTTGCCAAATTTAAAAGATTGAACAAGTTTTATTCTTGCCGGACAGGCAAAGGCACAAGAACCACATTCAATACAATCTAAAAGAGAATATTCTTTTGCTCTTTCAAGCTCTCTTCTTTGGATAAATTTATGTAATTCACAAGGCAAAAGTCCCATTGGACAGGCTTCAACACAGCGACCACAACGAATACAAGCTTTTTCTTTTTCTAAAATAACATCCTTATCATTAAAGAAAAGAATTCCCGTAGTTCCCTTGACAACAGGCATATCTTCGGAATAGATGGCAATTCCCATTATTGGACCACCAAAAATTATCTTCTTTATTTCGCTAATATAACCACCACAATATTCAACAATATCTTTTATTGGTGTGCCAATCCGGACAAGTAAATTCTTTTTTTCTTTGATTCCACTTCCGGAAACAGTAATCACCCTTTCAAATAATGGCTTATCAAAATAACAGGATTCGTAACAAGCATAAGCAGTGCCGACATTTTGGACGACAACGCCAACGTCAAAAGGAAGTCCGCCACTTGGCACTTCTCTTTTCAATATTGCTTTTATCAACTGCTTTTCTGCTCCTTGCGGATATTTTGTTTTTAAAGTAGAAACTTCAAAATTATAATCCTTCTTATAAGAATTAAAAATCTCTATTGCCTTCTCTTTATTATCTTCAATACCAAAGATTAATCTGATATTCTTATTATTCTTCTCTAATGCCCTTTTTATAAGTAAGGCACCCAAAATTATTTCTTTTGGTTTTTCAACCATTAAGCGATAATCATTAGTTAAATAGGGCTCACATTCGCAGCCATTAATAATAAGTGTGTCAATAACTTTATCTTTTGGTGGCGATAATTTTACTGCTGTCGGAAAAGCAGCACCACCAAGTCCAACAATTCCTGCTTTATGAACTTTCTCAATAATCTCATCACTACTAAAATCTTTCTCTTCAAAATCTTTTTTAATATCTTCATCCCAAATATCTTCGCCATCACTTTCAATAATATAAGTCAAAACTCTGGAGAAAGTTAGGGGATGGGGTAATTCCTTTAAATCTTTTACTGTTCCTGATATAGAAGAATGGATATTTGCCGAAATCCTGCCATCGGCTTCACCAATAAGTTGTCCAGTTTTAACTTTATCACCAATATTCAAAAGAGGTTTTGCTGGTTTACCGGTATGTTGGGATAAAGGTATATAGACAATTTTTGGCAAAGGCAATTTCTCTATAGGACAATTCTCAGTAAAATGTTTATTTTCTTCCGGATGCACTCCACCAGGAAATGAAAACTTTTTAATCCGATTTTTTGCTAAAAAATTAAACATTTTAAGAATATTATTATAATAAAAATTTATCTTCTGTCAAACTACCGAAAGGGCTTCTAATAAATATATTAAAAATAATTTGAATAAAATTCGGGATAAAATTGTTTATTCTCTATAATATAACTTTTAAAATTAATTAACGAAATAAATTATATAATGTAAAAGATAAAATTTTTAAATAATTATTCAAAACTTACTAAGAAATAAAAGGCAAGAATAAATACAAAATTAAATATAAAAATGGCTTCTAAGCGGTATCCAAGGTGGTATAGTATATAGCCCCCTATCCGAAGTGGTAATTTGATTTAAGCCTATAAATTTCAAATACTTATATAAAATTTCTGCCAAATAAAAAGTTTCCATACAGGAAACTGGGAAAGTGAGGTAAGTTATTGAAAAATAAGGAGTTATAAAATAGTCAAAAATTTTCATATTTTAAGAATTTAATTGATTTAGTTTAGAATACTTTTTATTTGACTTTTTATCTTTATTATTCTATCATTTATTTTTTCGTTGGTTATGTTTTCTAAATTTGTTGGAAGGTTGTTAAGAAATTTAAGAAGGTTAAGGGGATATAAGATAAAGGATATTACTAAGTTCTGTAAAAAGACAGGTTCTTATATTTCAAAGTTAGAAAGGGGTGAGATTAAAGAGCCTTCATTGGTGGTGATTTTGAATTATTTGAGAGGATTGCAAATATCTTATTCAGAATTTTTTAAAGAGATTGAGGATTGGGAGATGAATAAGATTTTAAGGAAAAAGGAGAAGAAAGAGAAATATGAGAAAGATGCTAAGCGATATTTAGTAGGAATAAAATATCCGCGAAGAACATTTATTAGCTTCCCAAAATATCTGGCAGCAAAGATAAGAAATTATTTATTACCTTTTAATCTTTCTAATGATTTGATTGAAAAGTATATTAATTTTGGTGAAGAGTTTTTCCGCTCCTTATTAAGAATTTATGAAGGGAAAGAAAATGAAAAGGTTATTGAAAAATTAATGAAAAAGGCGGATAAAGATGGTTTAAAGACATTTTCTCCTAATTTTTTATCAGAAGTTATGAAGATTGTTAAAAAATGGTTTAAAAGGGAATTAAAAAGAAAGAGATGTGTTAAGCCGATAACTGATAGGAAGATAAAGAAGATGGTTGAGGGTTATCAAAGATATATGGAGGAGTGGCTAAATATTGAAGGTGAGGCAAAGAAAGTTCTTTTTAATAAAGGGATAAAAATACTTGATATGAGTGGTTATTTTAATATATTGAGAAAATATCATTCTTTAAAAAGAAAAGGAGAGATAAAAAAGTTAAATAAATTTAAGGAAGATTTGGAAAAAGAAATTGCTATTACTCAATTAGATAAAAATATAGTAGAGGAATTGATAAAAGTAGTTGATAAAGTTTTAGAAAGATAGTTTTATTTTCTTATTATTAATTTCCCTTGTAAATTACCAACTCTAACAAAATAGATACCAGTTTTAATATCAAAAAGAGGAATAGAGTTTCTTTTATTAGATATTTTTATATTCTTAATCAATCTTCCTGAAATATTGTAAATTTTTAAAAAATCAACATTTTCTGGCAAAAAGATATTAAAATAGGAATTAGCGGGATTAGGATAGATTTTAAATGGTGGAGGAGATAAAATAATTAGATTTTTATTTTCTTTTATGTTGGTAAATTGATAGAATTTTCCCAAAATCCGATAAGTAAATACTGGTTTGTGATTGATAGAATCAATCCAACCAGCATAGACAATGAGTATTTGGTTATTATTTCCCTTTGTTAATTTTGGTGAAAGTTGATTTCCCGATTGGAGAGAGATTGGAAAAGAATCAATTACTACACCTTGGGAGTTGATTCTGGCACCATAGATGTCAGATTCGTTAGTAGAAAGTCGATGTTCTTCCCAGACAACTAAATAGTCTGTGCCATCAAAGGTAAGGGAAGGATAATATAAAGAGTTTTCATTACAAGAAATAGGTATTCCACAAGAATCAAGAACCTGGACACTTCGGCTTACTCTTGCTCCATAAATATCGGTTGAACCATTGCGACCATCTTGCCAAACAACTAAAAAATTATTACCGTCAAAAGAGACCGCAGGTTTATTTTGATAATTACCGATTGTAGAGATTGGAAAACTATTTGGTTCAAGAATATTGCCTGAACGGGATACTCGGGTACCACAAATATCGCATTCATAAGAAGCATAACGTCGTTGTTCCCAGACAACTAAATAGATTGTACCGTCAAAAACAAGGGAAGGAGAATATTGTGATAGCGCCCAGGGTGAAATAACAATTCCGTTAGTATCCAGAATAATACCATTTTGGCTCACTCTTGCTCCGTAGATATCGCTAAAATTTGTGGGATGGGAATTTCGATAATCTTGCCAGACAACAAAAAAATTGTTGCCATCAAAAGAGACTGCAGGTAATTGTTGCCAATGAGGTGCTGAAGAAATAGGGATACCTTCGGGGTCTAAAACCACACCTTCTTGATTAATTCTTGTTCCGTAAATATCGCAAGAGTTATTTCTTTTCTCTTGCCAGACAACTAAATAGTTTGTTCTACCAAAGGTAACCGCAGGAAAACTTTTTTCATTAAAACCCGTGGAAATCTCAATTACTTCCGAATCCAAAGCAATTCCTTCTTCATCTATTCGGATACCATAAATATTAGGGATCCCTTTACGATAATCTTGCCAGACAACTAAATAGTTTGTGCCATCAAAAGCAACTGTTGGCGAGAGTTGTTTATTTACACCAAGAGAAAGACAAATACCGTTAGAATCGATCACATTTCCTTGGGGTGTTATTCGGGAACCATAAATATCAGCAGTATCTTGCCAAGTTACAAAATAATTTCTTCCATCAAAAACTAATGATGGATTTGAGGAATTAGCGATGGTTGAAATAATGAAACCAGCAGTATCAATTACAATTCCGTTAGGGCTTATTCGGGAGCCATAAATATGACCGTTCTCTTGCCAAGTAGTTAAATAGTTTGTGCCATCAAAAGCAACTGCTGGCGATGCTTGGTTATTGGGATTTATTGAAATAGGAATTTCGGCAGTATCTAAAACCTGCCCATTTTTATTCACCCTTACACCATAAAGATCTTCTTCTTTTATCCAAACAACTAAATAATTTTCACCATCAAAAGAAACTTTAGGCGAACTTAAATAATAGTCAGGAGTTGATATTGGAAAGCCAATCGTATCTAAAGCAGTTCCTGATAGATCTATCCGAGCACCATAAATTCTTACTGGTGGACAATCTTCCCGAAGATCAACCCAGACAACAAAGAAGAAGTTTTCTCCAAACACAACTGCTGGTTCACTTTGTACTTCCGATAACGGTGAAATAGGAATTCCATTGGTATCTAAAACAACTCCGTTTCTATTCACTCGGGCACAAAAAATTTCGTCAAAATTTCTTATCCAAACGACAAGATAAGTATTCTCGCCAAAGGTTATTACCGGTCTTGTCTGCCAACCATTATTACGAGAAATACAAATTCCTTCTTGGTCCAAAACCCTTCCTTCTGGAGTTACTCGGGCACCATAAATATCAGAAACGCTCTTCCGATGGTCTTCCCAAACAACAAAATAATTGTTGCCATCAAAAGCAATCTGAGGAGAAGATTGGTCATAGATTGCAGTGGAAATAGGAATTCCCGAGGTATCTAAAATAACCCCATTTTGAGAAACTCTTGAACCAAAAATATCTAAAGAGCCGCTTCGATTATCGGCCCAAACAATAAAATAATTTGTTCCATCAAAAGCAATTGCCGGTGAAGATTGATTATCCGGTGCTGGACCATAAATAAGTGTATTATCAATAAGAAACTCTTCAAAATTTTTCCCAAAAATAAATGAAGAAAATAGAAAGATAATTAGAATTTTTCGCATTAGAAGTTTTTAAAATTTATTATTTTTAATTTATCTTAAAACTTTAACTACTTTATTAAATTTAATCTCTTTTGTTTTAATTTGTAATTGGTAAACTCCTGATTTTAAGTCAGTTAAATCTAAGGTGATGGGAGTTTCTTTTTTAACAGGTAAGCTTTTAACCATTCGACCATCTTTCGTATAAATCTTTAATTCTTTTATCTCAAAATTTTTGGGATAGATTAATTTCGCATAGTTTCTTGCTGGATTAGGTTGGATAATGAATTTTTTAATATATTCTTTTATGAGGTGTTCAGCGATCTCTACCCCTAACTGGTAATATTCGCAGGTTCTTAAAATATTAGTATCGGCTCCTTGTCTGCCACCAAATACCCACATTCCTGGTGTACCTTGGGAGCCAAGGGGTTCGGGAATTAATACACCGGCATGATTTCTTCGGGCAGAATTTAGGTTAGTAAAAGTGGACCAACTATTTGTTTCAATATCATAGATAAAACATTGGGGAGTCTCATTTGGCCATTTCCCATTACCAGCAATAATGATTTTATTTCGGAAAGGAAAAGGAGAAGTTGAATCGAAACCAAAGGCTCTTGTTTCGCCGGAAGAATCCGGTAAATCAGCAATTCTCTGCCAACCAGATTCAGGTGCAGAAAGGGATAATACTTCACAATATTTCTGAGCTCTTAAATTAATACCATCATAAATACAACCGCCTAAGGCATATAACTTACCATTAACAACACAGGTGCTAATATAAACCCTTGCTAATCCTAAAGAAGGTAATTGAGACCAACGGGCACCGGGTGTAGTTTCCGGATTATACATCCAAACCTGATTTGTTGTATAAGGTGAGATATTAGAATTAAAACCGCCAAGAACATAAAGTCGGTTATTATAAACAGCCTCATCCGGTGTTAAATAAGATTGGCCACTTAAAAGTCCAGGGAAAGAATCAGTTCCAATAATCGCAACAGTGTTGCTTAAAGGATAATAAACCTGAACTGCTCGACTAAATGTTCCTGCCTGGTTTCTACCACCAACAATATATAAACCATAAGTATCAGAATGGGTGGTATCGCGAAGAATACAGATAGTATAATTTGAGATAGGAATTAGAATACTTCTGCCAACTTGATAATAAGTCAAGGATTCCGGATTAAAACACCAAATAGTGCCGTCAGTATTTCCATCGGCTAATCTACCACCAAGAAAATAAATCTTTCTTGTTATTGGAAAATATTCGCCATCAAATCGCCAGAAGCGAAAACCAGTTTGTGGTCCATATTGCCAAGTTTGGGAGAAAATAATTGAAAATAAAAATAAGCCAATTAAAACTTTAATATTTCTTTTTACCATTATTACCTCCTTTTTTTATTTAAGTATTAATATAAAGCAATTTTTAATTAAAGTCAATAATTATGATTATTTGACTTTTTAATATTTTTAAGCATAATTTTATTTATGGAAATCACGATAATTGGTACTGGTTATGTTGGCTTAACAACCGGTGCTTGTTTTGCTCATATTGGTCATAAAGTAATTTGTGTGGATAATGACAAGAAAAAAATTGATTTACTAAATCAAGGAATTATTCCTATTTATGAGCCAAAACTTGATAAAATAGTGGAGGAAGTAAAGAAGAAAGGTTTAATTTCTTTTACAACCGATATCGCCTATGGTGTGAAAAACTCTAAAGTTCTTTTTATTGCTGTTGGTACTCCACCAAAAGAGACCGGTGAGCCGGATTTATCTTATGTGGAAAATGTTGCCTCGCAAATTGGTGAACATATGGATTCCTATCGTTTGATTGTGGAAAAGAGTACCGTGCCAGTAAAAACCGCTCAATGGATAAGAACAACCATTTCCCGTTTTAATAAAAAGAGTGTTGATTTTGATGTGGCAGTAAATCCGGAATTTTTAAGAGAAGGAAGTGCGGTTGATGATTTTTTAAATCCGGATCGAATTGTTATCGGTGTGGAAAATAAAAGGGCAGAAGAAATTTTATTAGATATTTATAAACCGATAAAGGCACCAATTTTAGTAACGGATTTAGCAAGTGCCGAATTGATTAAACATGCTTCTAATGCTTTTTTGGCGATGAAAATCTCTTTTATTAATGCTATCTCAGTAATTTGTGAGAAATCCGGTGCAGATGTGGAGATGGTAGCAAAAGGTATGGGGCTTGATGAAAGAATTGGTCCCCATTTTTTAAAAGCGGGTGTTGGTTACGGTGGCTTCTGTTTTCCTAAGGATTTAGCAGCCTTTATTAAAATTGCTGAAGAATTGGGCTATGACTTCCGGCTTTTAAAAGAAGTGGCTAATATTAATGAAAAACAAAAAGAATATTTTGTGAAAAAAATTGAAAGTATTTTGTGGAATTTGAAAGATAAAAATATTGGTATCTTAGGGCTTTCTTTTAAACCCAATACTGATGATATTAGGTTTGCGCCAGCATTAGATATTATTAATTTATTAAAAAAAGAAGGAGCAAAAATTAAGGCTTATGACCCAAAGGCAATTGAAAAGACAAAAGAAATCATCAAAGATATTATCTATTGTGATAATCCCTATGATGTTTGTAAAGATGCTGATTGTCTTGCCTTAATTACTGAATGGGAAGAATTTGCCCATTTAGATTTTGGGAAGATAAAAATGCTGATGCGTCAGCCAATTATTTTTGATGGTCGTAATTTTTTAGATAAAGAAAGACTTATTAATTTAGGATTTCAATATTACGGAATTGGAAAAAGATAAAACTTTAGTAATTACCGGTGGAGCAGGATTTATTGGTTCTTACCTTTGCGAATATTTCGTTAAAGAAAGATATAAGATAATCTGTATTGATAATTTAATTACCGGAAAAGAAAAAAATATTTCTCATCTCTTAAAAGAATCTAATTTTACCTTTATAAAAGAAGATGTAAACGAAATTGATAAAAATCTTTTGAAGGATAAAAATATTTCAGCAATTTTCCATTTTGCTTCACCGGCGAGCCCCAAGGATTATTTTGCTTATCCTTTATTAACTTTAAGAACAAATGCTTTTGCTACTTATAATCTTTTAGAATTGGCAAAAGAGAAAAAAGCAATTTTCTTTTTGGCTTCTACTTCTGAGGTGTATGGTGATCCTCAGGTTTCACCTCAATATGAAGAATATTGGGGATATGTAAATCCTTGCGGACTTCGTTCGGTATATGATGAAGGGAAAAGATTTGCCGAAAGTTTAACAATGGCGTATTATCGGCAATATAATGTTCCGGTAAGAATTGCTCGGATTTTTAATACCTATGGTCCAAGAATGAGGGTAGACGATGGTAGGGTAATCCCTAATTTTATAAATCAGGCATTAAGAGGTGAGGATGTAACAATTTATGGCGATGGTAATCAAACAAGAAGCTTTTGTTATATTGATGATTTGATTGATGGTTTAGTAAAACTTTTTTATTCTAATTATTGCCAACCAATAAATTTAGGAAATCCCAACGAAATAAAAGTTATTGACTTGGCAAAGAAGATAATTTCTTTGACCGCATCTAATTCAAAAATTACCTATTTATCACCTTATCCTGATGATCCCCATCGCCGATGTCCGGATATAAGAAAAGCCAAAGAGATATTAAAATGGGAGCCAAAAATTAGTTTGGAAGAAGGTTTAAGAAAAACCATTGATTATTTTAAGTCCTTTTAAAATCAGTATTTTTAAGCAATGTCCATTAAGATATAAATTTCATTATATTGATAAATTATATAAAAAATATAAAAAAGATAGAAACTATTTAAGTTTTGGTGATTCTTTACATCGGACCTTAAGGGATTTTTTTAAAATTTCTTTAGAGGAAAGAACCTATGAAAATTTAGAAAAGATTTATCGAAAAAATTGGTTAAGAAAAGGTTATTCTTCCTTAGAAGAAGAAAAAAAATGGGGCTTAAAAGGTCTAAGAATATTAAAAAATTTTTATAAAGTAGAGGAATTAAAAATAAAACCTTTTTTAATTGAAAAGGGGTTAAAAGGATATTATCGCTCTTTTGTTTTGTACGGAAGAATTGATCGGGCAGATTTAACAAATGAAAAGGAGGCAGTGATTATTGATTATAAAACAGGCAAAATTACTGAAGATAAAGAGTTAAATAAAATTAGTGCGGTGATTTACAAGTTTCTTTTAGAAAAAAACTATCACAAAAAAGTGATAAGAATAATTAATCATTACCTTTTATCTCAGAAGAAAGTTATTTATGCTTTCGAAGATAAAGAGGTTGAAGATTATTTAAATATAATCGCTGATATTGGCTTAGAAATTTTAAAAGAGAAAGAATATTTGCCTAAAAAGAGTAGTCTTTGTGAGTACTGTGATTTTTTAGAAATCTGTCCTGCTTATAATGAATAAATTAAAAATCGGTATTGTTGGTTTCGGTAATTGGGGGAAAAAGATTTATTATGTTTTAAAGAATTTTTCGGATTGTGAGGTTTTTGCTATTTGTGATAAAAAGAATATAAATTTAGATGAAAAAATTATTGTTACCGATGATTATAAAGATTTAATAAGGATGAAATTGGATGGGGTAATTATTGCTACTCCTAATGAGACGCACTACGAAATTGCTCATAAGTTTTTATTATCCGATATTAATCTTTTTGTTGAAAAGCCCTTAGCTACTTCTTATAAAGAAGCCCTTTCATTAATCAATTTGGCAAGAAAGAAAAACCTTAATCTCTTTACTGGGCATATTTTACTTTACCATCCTTTGACTTGGCGGTTTAAAAAATATTTAAGTAAATATAAAAATTGGCAATTAAAAATCATACGAACAAATAATTTTCTTCTTTATCATCAACCAAGAGATATTCTTTATGACTTTGGTCCCCATGAAATTAGTTTAATTTTGTTTTTATTTAATAAAGAATTTGATAAAATAGATTTGAAAGTGAAAAAAAGGATTATTGACTTCAATTTTTCTATTAGCAAAGAAATAGAGATTTCTGGGAGATGGGGAGAAAACCAAAGGAAAAAAGAGAGGATAATAATTGCTAAGGCAGATGGTAAGGAAATTATTTTTGATGATAATTTAGCAATTTTGAAATTCCTGGAAAATAGGGAAGAAAGGTTTGTTGAAAAAATTAATAAAAAATTACCATTGTATTGGGAATTGAGGTTTTTTTTAAATTCTTTAATTAATAAAAATATAAAAGAGATTATTTCTTCAGAAGGGGTTGCAAAAATTATTAATGAAATAGAAAAAGTATTATGAAGGTTTCAATAATTGTTCCTGTCTACAATGAAGAAAAAACAATCGAAAAAGTTATTGTTGAAATAAAGAAAGTGCCGATTGAGAAAGAGATAATAGTCGTTGACGATGGTTCCAGCGACCGGACAAAAGAGATATTAAAAAATATTGAAGATATAAAAACTATATTTTTTGATAAAAATCAAGGCAAAGGTTCAGCAATTAGAGCTGGTTTGAAATTAGCTACTGGTGATATTGTTATTATTCAAGATGCTGATTTAGAATATAACCCTTTTGATTACCTAAAATTATTAAAACCCTTTTTAAAATATGGGGAAAATATTGCGGTTTACGGCTCCCGATTTAAAGGAGATGGCAAATTTCTTTTTCTAAGTAAATTGGCAAATATAATACTCAATTTTTTTACTAATCTCTTTTTCAGTAGCAAAATAAGCGATATGGAAACTTGTTATAAAGTTTTGCCAAGAAAAATGATACTTTCTTTAAATCTAAAAAGTAAAAGATTTGAAATTGAACCGGAAATCACAGCAAAATTGTTAAAGAAAAAAATAAAGATAATTGAAGTTCCAATTTCTTATCAAGCCCGAAAAGCTGGGAAAAAAATAAAACCCAAAGATGGAATTATTGCCTTATTTACTTTATTATATTATCGGATGGCTTGATTTTTTAAAAAATTCTATTATAATTAAAAACCAATGTTAAATCTATTTGATACATTAATTTTAATTCTTTATTTTGTAATCTTAGCAATTCTTTCTCTTTATGGTATTCATCGGTACTTTTTGATTTTTTTATATTTAAAAGGAAGGAAAAAGGTAATAAAACCAAAAAGTTATTTTAAAGAATTACCAAAAGTTACAATCCAACTACCCATTTATAATGAGAAATTTGTTTGTGAAAGACTAATTAATTCTGTATGCCAGATTGATTATCCTTTAGATAAATTAGAAATTCAAGTATTGGATGATTCCACAGATGAAACACAGGAGATTTTGAAAAGATTAGTAAAAAAATATCAAGAAAAAGGAATAAATATAAAATATTTTCATCGTAATAATCGTGAAGGTTATAAAGCTGGTGCTTTACAACGGGGTTTAATGAAAGCCGAAGGTGATTTTATTGCGGTTTTTGATGCTGATTTTATTGTGCCGAGAGATTTTTTGTTAAAAACTATCCATTATTTTACTGACGAAAAAGTTGGGATGGTTCAAACCCGATGGGGCCATATTAATAAGAATTATTCGTTTTTTAATTTTAATGGCACTGCGGGTATTTGGCGAAAAAAAACATTATTACAAACCGGTGGTTGGGATGGTTCAACTTTGGCTGAAGATTTAGATATAAGCCTGCGTGCCCAACTTTTGGGATGGAAATTTATTTATTTACCTAATTATGTTGTGTATGCTGAATTGCCAATAGAGATTAATTCTTTTAAAGCCCAACAGTATCGTTGGGCAAAAGGAGGTGTTCAAACAGCAAAAAAAATGTTAGGCATAATATTAAATTCAAAAATTCCTTTTAAACAAAAATTGGAATCTTTTTTTCATTTAACTGCTAATTTTTCTTTTCCTTTGATGTTGATTTTAACAATTATTACCTTTCCAGCAGCAATTATTCGTTACGGACTTAATTTTAAACAT
>JBDRVN010000015.1:0-31096 GCA_039801885.1 Caldifarciminota bacterium | reverse complement strand
CAATAATGTATTAAGACTTATTATTATCTTATCACTATAAGACTTTCTTAACTAATTATTTCAATATTATGAGTTTTCTATTCAATATTTTATTACCAATTTCTACCCGTAAGAGATAGATTCCTGGTGGCATATTAGACAAATCTTTTTTATAGGAAAAAACGCCCTCTTTACCATTAATATCAAAAGATAAAATCTTTTTTCCCAAAGGATCATAAATACTAACTGGTATTTTCATTGATTTGGGAAAGATTAAAGATAAGTTCAATCTCTCTACCAAAATTATTGATTTTTAATTTATGAAGAGAAATTGATTTCCTTTCTTCAATTGTGGGCAAAGGTTCTAAACTTATTACTGTAAAATCAATATTGGTTTGATTATTTGTGGTGTAGCCACAGATATAAAGATTACCATCAATACCATAAATTATTGAGTTAGCGCCATCATCACTATTGGCAGTTCCATTATAACGATAAATCCAACGTTCTTCGCCATCCGAAGTTAAACTAATAACAATGAAATCACCGTCGCTACCGGCAATATAAAGATTACCTTGATTATCTTGGACAATTGCCTTAGCGAAATCATTACCATTTTGTGGTCCATTATACCGATAAACCCACCTTTCTACCTGAGAAAAACCAAGACTTAAAAAGAACAGCAACAAAATAAAAATCTTTGCTCTCATCTTCTCCTCCTTTTAATTCTTAGTTCCATTATATACATCAAAAAATTCTTTGTCAATAATTTAATTTAAAATATATCTATCTCTCCTTTCTTTTTTCTTTCTTCTTCAAAGATTCTTATTATTTCATCAATGGTTGCTATCTCATAGGGGTTTTTATCGTATCTTATTCTATTTATGCGAGCAAATCTTAAGGCATAACCACTTTCATAAAAAGGTGATTTTTCTATCTCGGAAAAGAAGACTTCAACAACTATTTCCGGTCTAACAATTATCCCCCATTCTTTATCTTCTATCTTCTTAGTTAGAAGAATTTTCGTTATCTCAGTAAATTCTTTATCGCTTAAACCTTTAAAGGTTTTTCCTAAAGGTAAGAAATTATTTCTTTCCCTATTAAGACAGCCAAGTAAAAAATTGGAAAGCCAGCCTTTCCTTCTGCCGTGTCCCCATTCGGCTTCTAAAATTACCAAATCTAAGGGATAAAAATTTTTCAATTTAAGCCAATATTTCTTTCTACTACCAATAAAATAAGGAGAATCTAATTTCTTTATCATTATCCCTTCGTTTCCCCTTTTAATACTCTCTTCATAAAATCTCTTTATTTTATCTTTATCATCGGTCTCAATCCTTTCAATCAAAAGATTATTAGGAATGGTTTTGCTTAAAATCTGCCATCTCTCTTTATTAGGAATTCCAAATAACTTCTCACCATTTTTATATAAAATATCAAAAAAGAAAGGTCTAATATTTTCAAATCTTTCTCGCTCTTTTCTACTGATAATCTTCATCATATCTTGAAAAGGTAAAATCTTATTCTCTTTATCTAATAAAACTACTTCACCATCCAAAACAAAATCACCGTTAATCTCACTAAAATATTCAGCAATCTCAAAAAGATTATTGGTAATATCTTTTAAATGGCGAGAAAAGATTTTTACCTCTTTATCTTTTTTATGAAGGAAAATTCTAATACCATCTATCTTATATTCGCAGGCTAATTTCTCTTTGGGAAGCTCATCAAGCGAATAGATAATATTAGCAAGCATCGGTGAAAAAGGCTGAAATATCTCAAAATCCGTTTTTTCTATATAATTTTTCCCTTCCTTAAAAATTCCCTCTATTACCTGTAAGAAATCTCCCTTTTTCAAGATTATCTCATCAAGAATATCTTCTGAGATTTGAAAGGTTTTAGCAATTGCCTTTTTAATTATTCCTTTATTAGCACCAATCTTTATTTCGCCAATTAAAAAATTTACCAAATATTCCCTTTCTTTATCATCCAATTTTCTAAAGAGATAATACAAGATATTTAACTTCCGATATAAAGAATCGCTACCTTTTATTTTCTTTAACTCTTTTAAAATTTTATCAATCTCGGAAACTTCAACACTTTCATTATCTTCTTTTAAAACAAGTAAATTTTTTAAACTTTGATAACCAAGTCCAACTTTTCCATAGGGATTTTCACCGATTAATAAGGCAACAACCACTTTCCCCTCTTCCTTATCTACTCTTTTTAAAAAAGAAGAAAGCAAAGAAACCTTCTCATTAATACTACTTATCCCTTTCAATCTTTCTGCCAACAAAACAACTTCTTTAAGTTTCATCTATTAAAAATAAAATAAATTTTCTTTTTTGTCAAGTTTGATTTCCTATTTTTTTATTGTATAATTTTTAATGAGAAATAAATTTCTTTTACTTTTTCTTTTTATCTTTATAATCGGTTATTGCCAAGAGATTAAAATTGGTTTAGCCCTTTCTGGTGGTGCGGCGTTAGGTTTGGCACATATTGGTGTTTTAAAAGTATTAGAAAGAGAAGGGATTCCTATTTCTTTTATTACTGGTAATAGTATGGGTTCTTTGGTTGGTGGTGTGTACGCTTGCGGCTATTCTGCTTTCCAAATTGAAAGCATTGCTTTAAGTGTCAATTGGCAGGAATTATTTTCTAATGTTCTTCCTTTTGGTAGCCAATATTTACCCGAAAGGCAATTAAGAAATAGATATTTTTTAAATCTTAACCATAAAAATTTCATTCCCTATTTACCCGGTGGTCTAATTCCCTTACAAAATGTTGAGTTTCTTTTGGTAAAACTTCTTTCGGAAATTGAGTATTATACTTATTATGATTTTGATAGTTTACCAATCCCTTATCGGGCAGTTGCCGTGAATTTAAGAACCGGTGAAAAGATAGCATTAAAAAAGGGAAGATTAACTAAGGCAATTAGGGCAAGTATCGCAATTCCTGGTGTCTTTCCACCAGAGATTATTGATGGCGAAGAGTATGTGGACGGCGGAGTTAAAGAGTATTTACCGGTTGAACCCCTTTTAGAATTTACACCTGATTTTATTATTGCTGTTGTAACTAAAAAGAAAATGAAAGAAACCGGAGGCTCTTTGATTGATATTGTCTCAAGAAGTATTGAGATTGTTACCGAAGAAGATTTGGAAAAAGAGAAAAAATTGGCGGATATTGTAATTGAACCGGATGTTGAAAATTTTTCCCATTCTGATTTTTATCGGGTAAAAGAATTGATTGCCGTTGGTGAAAGTGCCTGCCAAAAAGTCTTGCCGGAAATCAAAGAGAAATTAAAAGACAAGATACTATTCAATAAAAGAAACCAAATTAAAAAAAGGGAATTACCCTTTGTCCGCCAGATAAAATTCGAAGGTCTAAAAAGGACAAAACCCTATTTATTTAAAGGAAGATTAAGAACAGTCGCTAATAATAGATTAAATTTTGCTGACTTGCTTAAAGACCTAACTTATCTTTTTCATACGAATCTTTTTGAAGAGGTTGATTATCGTTTAGAATTTGTTAATGACGATACCTGCGATGTAATTTTTGAATTAAAGGAGAAGGCTTTTGGATTTTATTCTTTGGGATTAAGATATGATATTTATGATAATATTATTCTTGGTTTAGAGATGGGCGAAGGAAATATTTTAGGTACTGGTGCTAGTTTAAGGACTGGGTTTAATTTAGGTAATCCTAATGAAATAAGAATGGGGCTTATTGGCACAAGATTATTTCAATTTCCTTTTGGCTACCGAATTGATGGCTTTTATGGTTCTTTAAATCGTAGTTATTTTCAAGAAAATAAATGGCAAGGAAGTTATAATATTAAATATTTTGGTGGTATTTCGGAAATTGGCTATATCTTAGGTAAAGATGCCTTTTTTAATATTGGGATAAAAACAGAAAAAAATATCTATAAAATTCCCTTTGCTGATTCCTTTCCAAAAAAGGAATGGGTAATCGGTCCTAATTTCAAAATAGAATATAATAATTTTGATAATCTTTTCTTACCAAAAAAAGGAGAGAATTTTCGGATAAGTACCTTATTAAGCAGTAAAAAAATGAAGGCGAATAATAATTTTCTTCGATTAGAAATATTTTACCAAAGAATAATCCCTTTAAATTCTTTTGCTCTTTTTTATTATTCCTTTGATTTTGGATTTAGTCTTTTAGATTTGGCTTTTGCTGAATATTTTTATAGCGGTGGTGAAAATTTTATTGGTTTTGAGAAGGAAGAGTTTACTACCAAATATAAAAATATATTAAAATTTGGTTTTGATTTTAAAATTATTAATCTCTTCAAACAAGAAGATTATCCTTTATATTGGCAAATGATTTTTAATATTGGCGCCTTTGAAAGATTAGATAAGTTGAGCGAAAAAGAAATTAAAGAAACTTTTCATTGGGGAGCAGGAACTGGAATAAAAACTAACACACCAATTGGTCCATTAAACTTTATCTTTGGTATCGGTAATTTCGGAAAAAAGGAGAAAACTAAGTTTCAATTTATTACTACTATTGGCAGGGAGTTCAGATATAAGAAATAATCTATTCTTTTGCCAATTCACTCCATTTCTTTGCCAGTTCGTCCCTTCTTGGTTTGTAAACAGTCTCATAAAAATATCTTTGGGAAGATAAAATTCCTTTGTCATATTTCTTTAAAATCGCTAATGCCTCTTCCCAAGCCTTTTGGAAATTTTTGCCAAATCTTTTTTCTATCTGCTTCTCAAAATCTTCTAATTTTTGGATTTCATCACCGATCGTAAAAAAGATTTTACCATCAATCTCAACCGAATAAGCCATTTCGTCACCAAGATGGTATATTTTAAAAGATTTCTTTATCTTCTCTAATTTCTCTTTGGGCAGGATTATTTTAAAACTTGGTGGTTTTGCTATTTTTGGTCTTAATTTTAGAAATCCTTTCTTGGCTGCCGCATAAAATATCGCCCGATTAAGTCCCCAACTTTTCGCACTCTCAATTGGCAAACCCAAAAGATATGCCCGCGCTGCCTGTAAAACCGCCATTACCTGAAATCGACCAACCATAGAAAAAGATACCTAAATTTAAAAAATTATCAATATTGACTTTTTAATTTTTTTTATATAATATTTTTGGAAAGGAGGAAATATGAAAAGGATATTATTGTTAACTTTTATTTTTCTTTTTGGTTTTAGTTTAGAAATTTCTCAAAAAAGAAAGGAGCTCCTAAACAGGTCTCAATTAAGAAGAAGAAAACTGATAGAAAGAATAAAAGAGAATAGATATCAAAATTTCTCGCAAGGAGAATTTATAATTGATTCTACTATTTCTTATTCTACGGCAGCCAATGATCAAGAGTTTCCAGAAATTGCTTTTGATGGTAATAATTATCTTGTTGTCTGGGAAGATTATCGAAATGGTGCTAATCTTTACGGAAGCCGTATGACACCTGATGGTATTACTTTGGACACCGTTGGTATTCCTATTTCAATTGCCGAAGGTTCTCAATATTATCCGGCAATTGTTTTTGGCGGTAATAATTATTTTGTTGTCTGGGAAGATAACCGAAATGGAAATTGGGATATTTATGGTGCCAGAATAACTCCCGAAGGAGTTGTTTTAGATCCTAATGGTATTCCCATTTGTACCGAAGAGAATGCTCAATATTCTCCGGCAGTTGCTTTTGATGGCAATAACTATTTTGTTGTCTGGGAAGACGATTTTCGTAATGGGATTTGGGGAGCAAGAATTAATCAAGAAGGAATTCTTATTGATACCAATGGAATCCGAATCTCTCCTGTTGGAGAAATTATTGAAGAACCTTCAGTTATCTTTGGTGGTGAGAATTATTTAGTTGTCTGGTCGCAAGAAGGAGATATTTACGGTGCAAGAGTAACTCCAGAAGGAATTGTTTTAGATCCTAACAGTATTCTTATTTCTGGTGCCAGAAATTGGCAATCTTCTCCGGCGGTTGCTTTTGATGGTAATAACTATTTTGTTGTCTGGGAAGATTGGCGTCACGGAAATGATGGAAATATCTATGGCGCGAGAGTTAGCCAAGAGGGGGTTGTCCTTGACCCAAATGGTGTTCCTATTTCAATTATTACTGCTGACCAATGTTATCCTAAAATAACTTATGGTGGTGGTTATTATTTTGTTGCTTGGGAAGATTATCGTTATAGTTGGGATGGCGATATTTTTGGCACCAGAGTAACAACAAATAGCAATGTTCTTGAACCCTTTGGAATTGCCATTTCTACTTTTCCCAATACTCAATGGTCAGTTGCTACTGCTTTTGACAGTAATAATTATTTTATCGTCTGGACTGATTATCAGAATGGAGGGATTTCTGATATTTATGGAGCAAGAGTATCATTTAATGGTAGTTTGATTGACACCAATAATATTTTAATCTCTTTGGGAATAAACTGGCAAACTTATCCCGCAGTTAGTTTTGACGGCAACAATTATCTTGCTTTGTGGACAGATTTTCGTGGCAATTATTCCGATATTATAGGAAGAAGAATTTCCTCAACCGGTATAATTCTAGATACCAATAATATTGAAATAAGTAATGCCGAAAATCTCCAATTATATCCAAAAGCGGCTTTTGACGGTAACAATTATTTAGTTGTCTGGCAGGATTATCGTAGCGGTTTTGACTGGGATATTTATGGCACAAGGGTTTCAAGAGAAGGGGTTGTGCTTGAACCAAACGGTATTCCGATAAGAAGCGCCTCCTCTGACCAAACTTCTCCCGATGTTGCTTTTGATGGTAATAATTATCTTGTTGTCTGGGAAGAAGGAATGACCGGAGAAATAGATATTTATGGAGCAAAAGTTACACCGAATGGTGTTATTCTTGACATAATACCAATTTGCACCGAAGCCAGTTTTCAATTCTCTCCAGCAATTATCTTTGGTGGCAATTACTATTTTGTTGCTTGGACTGATTATCGAAATGGAGAATATAGTGATATTTACGGAGCAAGAATTACCCAAACTGGTATTCTCTTAGATACTTTTGGCATTCCAATTCGCCTAAGCGCAAGTTATAAATGGAACCCAAAGGTGGCTTTTGATGGCACAAATTATTTTGTTGTCTGGCGCGAGTATAGTTATCCAAGTGTGTCTCTTTATGGTGCTCGGATATCACAAAATGGTAATGTTATTGAACCAAATGGGTTTCTTATCTTTAGTAGCGAAGATTACTATTGGATTGAGCATTCTCTTGCTTTTGATGGCAGAAATTACATCCTTCTTTTTAACTATCAAAATGATATATATGGTATCAAAATAAGTCCGGAAGGAAGAGCTCTCGATACTTTTCCAGCCGTTCTCCAAAGAGGAAAACAAGATTATTCGGCTTTAATTAAAGGTAATGATTATCAACTATTAATTTTGTATTCGGGTTGGGTTGATTCTTTAAACCAAAGAGAAATATTTACCGAACGGATTTGGGGAAAACTTACTCAATACTCACAGATAAAAGAAGATATTACTTATGAGAATAAGAAAATTAAAACCTTTCTCCGTATTACTAATAACTATCTAAATATCAATCTATCCCAAAAGATAGAAGAGATAAAGATTTATGACATCACCGGCAAAATGATAAAAAAGATAAAAGTAAAACCAAACGAAAATAATATAAATATTCCTCTTTCGCAGATTGGCACTGGTATTTATTTTGTCAATATTAATAAAGAAAGATGGAAAATAATTGTTGGAAAGTAGTTAATCTTTTTGTTTAGTTTTTAAATAATTTTCCCATTCCTTTTCGTAGATCTCTTTTCTTTTCTCATAGGGGATAAATTCAATATTTAAGATTTGGAATATCTCTTTCTCTTTGCTACTAACCCTTTCGCCATTTTCCCTTTTAAAAAGTCCGTATTGGTTTAAAAGATAACCTTTTCTTTTGGCAATACTTCTTAACCAGATATTAAACTTACCACTACCAATTAAATATAAGGCAAAACTTTCCCAAGCATCATAATAATCTTTCGGCAAGGAATAGAATTCTATCCTTTCATAAAATGGCAAATCTTTTAATATTTCTTTTACTTTCTCTAAATCTTCTTCTTTAACGAGTATATCAAAATCACCGATTGTCTCTTCCTTTCTAATATAAGAGCCATAAATTCCAAATTTGATATCTTTCAATCTATCTTCAATAACTTTTACCATTTTCTCTGCTTCTTGGTAAGTAATTCTTTTTTTAATCTTTGCCATTTAAGATTTTTTAAGATATATTTCTCTTATCAATTTTATTCTTTCGTAATGATTAACAATCGGTTGATAATAAGGAAGTTTGTAGGTTAGTGGATCAAAAAGCATATAAGCAGGTAGGTCTTTTAATTCCGGTAAATATTTCTTTATATATTTTGCTTCTGGGTCAAATTTTCTTGCTTGGATAATTGGGTTAAAAATTCTTAAAGGTTTTGGGTCCGGACCAACTGAAGCATTCCACTGCCAATTACCAATATTTACTACTTCGTCATAGTCTATTAAATACTCTTTTAAAAACTCTTCACCAATCCGCCAATCTACTAATAAATCTTTTGTTAAAAAGGAAGCCAATATCATCCTTGCCCGATTGTGAAGCCAGTTCTCTTCTTTTAGTTGTCTAATCGCCGCATCAATTATCGGATAACCGGTTTTTCCTTCAATAAAGGCTTTGATAAATTTCTCATTATTCTCCCATTTAATATTCCTTCTTCTTTCTTGAAATTCTTTATCTTTAAATTCGGGAAAATAATTTTTAATATGATACCAAAATTCTCGCCAAGATAGTTCTTTGATAAATTGAGAGTTTTTTGCCTTTTTAAAAGCCTCTTTGTATATTTTTCTTAAAGAGATTACTCCAAAACGAATATAAGGAGAAAAACGAGAAGTACCATCAATATCTAATCGGTTACGAAGTTCATCATAATTTAGATAATCAAATTTCTTTATCCGTTTAAATATAAAACAAATCCGCCAATAACTATTAGGCTGATAATTTAGTTTTGGTAATATATCTTTAATAGTTGTCTCTTTAATTAAGGGTACTTTGATTTTTTCTGGTGGTTGATAGATCTTTAAATTAAGATTTGCCTGCCAATATTTAAAAAAGTGAGTAAAGACTTTTTTATAAGGAATCTTTCTAATATCACATAAAAAGTTGTTCAAAAAAGTATAAAAGGCAATTTTCTTGTCTAAAGAAATTTTTTTTACTTTCTCTTCGATCTCTTTACCCGTATAAGAAAAGGCTTCATTAGTAAATATCGCTTCTGGTTGGTATTTTTTAATTAAATAATCAAAAACCTTTTCGGGCGAGTCATAATAACAAAAAAGTTTTCCCTTTATATCTCTTAATTCGCTATCTAAATATTTTACACATTCAATCACAAATCCCAATCTTTTCCCATAACTTTTAAAATTTTCTAATAACTCCGGTATAAAAATAAAAACTGGTATAACCTCTAATGAATTTTTACAGGCATAATAAAATCCTTCATTATCATCAATCCTTAAATCTCTTTTAAACCAGAAAATAACCCTTTTATACACCTAAATCTTCCGGATAGGGATTTAAATATTTTTGTAAAAGAAGATATTTAGTGTCAAACCGATAGGCAAAATTTCTTATCAATTCTAAAATTACCCTTAATTCTAAAAAACCCTTTTCGTATTTATTTAACAAATTTTCCAAATGTCTTTTCTCATTCTTATTTAATTGGGAACTTAGATGACCAATAATATGTCTTAATGTATTTATCTCTCTTCCCTTTGAAGGTTTTCTTTGAAAGGCTTGATAAAAAATTTCTTTATATTGCTTAATCTTCTCTTGTAAATTTAATTTTCCATCAGCAACAATTTGACCCAATTGTTTAAGATGTTTTTGGCTATAGGTCATCAAAAGATATTTATACTTAGTTTGAAAATCTACCAATCCTTTAGCAGTGGGATTTTTAGCCAAATCTCTAATCTCAGCAAAGGCAAATATTCTTATTAAGAAATGCTTCTTTATTTCCGGATTTCTCAATCTTCCTTCATCTTCTAACGGTAAATAGGGAAACATTTTTCTTATTCCTTCGGCAAAAAATCCATATCCCCGACCGATTATTCTTCTACCATCTTCACTATGAAACTTTGCTGAACCAACTCCACAAGATGGGGATTTACTTTTCAAAATGAAACCATCAAAATCCTCTAAACTATTTAATTTTTCTTGAATATACTTTTCCATTTTTTCTGTTAAATCTCTTTCTGTCTCTGGTTGGAATAATCTTTTATAGTTATCTTCTTTAATAATTATTATTCTTGGTCGGGGAACTCCTAAACCAATCTCCACTTCCGGACAAATATCAAAAAAATCAACATAATCTTTAAGTTTCTCAATAAAAAAATCTTTTACTATTTCACCATTATATCTTACCGGTTCTAAAAAACACCTGCTAATAATAATCTTTGGTTTTACCATTTAAAATTATATTAAATATCTATAACCCTGTCAAAAAATAGTAATTAAGTAAGTTTCTTATAATAAAAAAAGGTGGTAACCTTTTACCCTTCTTTTTCGTATTATATATATGGGAGAAAATAAGTTTAAAGAAAGATATTATAAAAAGAAGCAACCTTATCAAATAGTTAAATATCATAAGATAAAGTTATTATCAAATATTGAAGGTTTGAGAAAGAAAGATTTATTGAAAAATAAACCTAAAAAGGAGGTGCTTAACGCGGTTTATTTTCTTTCTTTAATAACTAAATAAATATCCCTTTTATATATTTTCTAAAATCTATCTTAATAAGACAAGGGGATTTTACTTTCTATTAAAAAGGGAGCAGTATAGGAGATAGTATAGAATCTGGTCTTTAATAGTCATAAAAAGATAATAAGAAAAAGTATAATAGCGTATAAAGATAATTAAGAAATTGATTAAGTATTTTAGTTTATAATTTTTTTATATTATTTTTCAGAACCAATTATCCTTTTGGATAAAGACTATTTTATTTTCCGCCAATTTTCCGTGGCAATTGGTCCATCTTTTGAGATTTGATAATAAGAAGATAGATTTTTGATTATTATCCCTTCGTTTCCTTCTTTAATTGCCTTTTCATAGGCTTCTTTTATATCTTTTAATTCTTCTCCCATTAAAAGATAAAAGGGCTTTTTTAATTTTAGATTTCTCAGAATTTCCTTACGTTCTCTTAAAGTTAAATTGCCAACAAATCTATTTTGATAAAAGACAATATCAAATACATAGATAATTGGTTGGCAAATAAATTTTTTAGTAAAAAGGGAAGGGATTTTATTTCTACCTTCATTAGTATATAATTCACAATCTAATAAAGTTCCTTTTTCAATATCTTTCAAATACTCTTTTAAATAACTTAACTTTTCTGTCCAATTAGGGTTTTTTTCTAATCTTCTTCCCCAGAATTCAATTTTGCCATCTTGATAGATAATCACCTGTAATCGCCAACCATCAATCTTTGGCTCATAAATCCAATCGCCTTTTATCTCTTCACCAAAATAAGGAATTGGTTGCATAAGCCAAATTGGACCAAGTATTTCCATAAAAAAATTTTAAGATAAATATTTTGGGATTTCAATTTGACTTTATTATCTTAACAATCTATAATTATTCAATGAAAGATATCCAGAATGAAAAGGATTTAAGAAATATTGATATTGATAAGGTAGGGATAAAAGGGTTAAAATATCCGATAGTTCTTTTAGATAAAGCCCACAAAAAACAGCATACCGTAGCAACAATTAATATGTATGTTAATCTACCAAAAGAATTTCGTGCTACCCATATGTCAAGATTTATTGAGATTTTAAACTCTTTTCACCGAGAGATTGCCATTAGTAATATTGGTAAGATTTTAAGAGAGATGAAAGAAAGGTTAAATGCCCGTTCTGCCCATTTAGAATTAGAATTTCCCTATTTTATTGAGAAAAAAGCACCAATAAGTTTAGAAAAGGGACTTGTTGAATATCAATGCCAATTTATTGGCAATTTAGAAGAGAAAATAATATTATATATGGGTGTAAAAATCCCTGGTTTAACTGTCTGCCCTTGTTCAAAAGAATTAACCGATGTTGGTGCCCATAACCAAAGGGCGATTTTAAAGGTTTTGGTTAAATTTAAGGGATTTTTATGGTTAGAAGATTTGATTGAACTTATTGAAGACTCAACCTCTTCACCAGTTTATTCATTATTAAAAAGGGAAGATGAAAAATATGTTGTAGAAAATGCCTTTAAAAATCCGAGATTTGTTGAAGATGTTGTTAGGGATGTTGCTTTAAAATTAGAAAGTAATCACTTAATCACTTGGTATTCAATTGAATGTGAAAGTTTTGAATCTATCCATAATCACAATGCCTATGCCTATTTAGAAAAGAAAGAAGAGAAAAAATATAAAGAAGAGTGGAAAGGAATATGAAAAAATTTTATATCTCCGTTGATATGGAAGGGATAACCGGAACAGTTTCTTGGCAGGAATATGAAAAGGATTTTTTAAGATTTAGAAAAATTATTACTGATGAAGTAAATGCTTTATTAGAAGGGATCGGAGAAGGATTAAATAGCAAAGATTTTGAAGTTTTAATTTGTGATGCCCATGCGAGCGGTATAAATATTTTATTTGAAGAACTACCGGAAAATGTTTTACTTGTTCGTGGTGGAGTTGGTGATTTAGGAATGATGGCGAAAATTGATGATACTTTTTCGGGTGTTTTCTTTTTAGGTTATCATAGTGAGATTGGCGAAGAAAAATCATTGATGGATCATACTTATGCTTCTTCTACGATCTATGAGATAAAAATTAATGGTAAAAAAGCAAATGAAGCAATGATAAATGCGGCAATTGCTGGCTATTTTAATGTTCCTTTAATTTTTGTTAGTGGTGATGATAAACTTATTAAAAATATTGAAGAAAATTTTTCCAAAGGAATAGAAACAGTAATTACTAAATATGGAATTTCCCGTTTTTCCGCAATCACCAAAACATTAAAAAGTACTTTAAAAGAGATAAAAGAAAAAGCAAGTAAGGCAGTAAAGAAAATTAATGAAATAGAAGTTTATAAAATTAAAGAACCAATATATTTAGAAATTGCCGTTAATGAAACTATTCAAGCAGATATAATCTCTCTTTTACCTAATGTAAAAAGAATAGCAGGTAGAATAATTACTGCCGAAACAAAAGATATAATTGAAGCCCAAAAATTAATTAGATTAATAGCTATTTTAGGCCGCGCTGCCAGAGAATTTTTTAGATAAATTTATATAACTCTAACAGCGCGGCCAGGAATATTTTTAGATATTACTTCTTTATAACAATTTCAACTCGACGGTTTTTCCAATATTCTTCTTTCACAGTGGTTACTAGTTTCTTTTCACCATAACCCTTGATTTCCATTCTATTTTTATCAATGCCAGCGTTTAAGAAATAATTATAAACCGCTTCTGCCCTCTTGAGACTCAAATCATAATTATATTTTTCACCGCCAATTCCACAGGCATGTCCTTCAATTACCACATTCAAATTGGGATTTTCTTTTAAAATCAAAAGGTTATACTCCAATTCATCTTTCATATCTTCTCTTATTTCTGATTTATCCAAATCAAAATAGATAGTCTTGAATTCCGGAATTACCTTTTTCTTTAAAGCAATCTCTAAGGAAACATCTCCTTCAACTACTTTCACTATTTTTTCTTGTTCTTCGTAACCATCTCTTTTAACCATAATTGTATAATCGCCGGTTGCTACATTATCAAATTCAAAAAGACCGTTCTCGTCGGTAGTTATCTCTTTTGTTCCCATCTTCACATTTGCTACTAATGGCTCTTTTGTTTCACTATCAAAAACTTTACCAATAACTTTATAAAATTTCTCAACCACCGGCGGTGGAACTTCTTCTTTCTCTTTTATCAATGGGAAATTATATCCAATAGCAAAGGCTATCCGTTCTTGTTTATTCCCAAAGGCAATCGCCTCAAATTTTGTAAGAGCACAAGCAAGCTCCAAGTTCTTTATATTAATTTTTGTTCCGATGTTTATATCTCTTCCGTCGCCTTCAAAAATCATTTTCAAAATGCCAAATTGCAACTCTAAACCGCCAAAAAGACCGATTGCCCAGTTATGTTTTTCCTCTTCGCCAAAAAAGTAATCAGTATTAAGATATTTGCAGCGGGGACCATAACCAACAAATTTTCCTCGGCCAATTCCGAAATTGATTTTCAAAAATTTAGCAAGAGAAGTCGTTGCACAGATAAAAGCAGAAAAGTTTTCGCTCGGTTTTAATCCATAGGCTTCATAATAATTATGGTCGTCGTAGAAGCTTTTTCCTAAACCACTTCCTTTTTCGCAAATATCGCCTTTTAAACCGATATTATGAATTCCCAAAGCCAGGGCAAATTTCTCTTTCATTATCGGCGCAAAAGTAAAATTAAGCACATAATCTTCAAAAGTATAAGCAGTTAAGCCGATTTCTAAATTGTCTAATAACCCAAAACGAATATTGGCGTTATCTTCATAACAGTAATCATCAGGCCACTCATTAATTTTTTCTAAACCCTTAGAACCACTGTAAGCGATAAAAAGATTTCCTTTTTTTAGAAGTTGAGCAGTAGGAATATCAATCCCGACTGAAGTAGTATTGAATTCGGCAAAAATAAACGAAAATAAAACTAAGAAAAAAATAAAGTTTTTTTCCTTTCTCATCCCTTCCTCCTTTTAAGTTTATTTAATATATTATAACTAAAAAATTAAAAAATGTCAATAAATTTATTATTTATTAAATAAATTGAAAAATCCCATTTTTTAGATAATCTTAATATTAATGAAATTTTTTACTACTTTTAATCCGGCAAGGTTTCTTATCCAATTTTTTTTGATTTTAATTATTATCAGCTCTATTTTGCTTTATTTACCGTTCTCAACAACAAAAGGAATTTCTTATATTGATGCCTTATATACCGCTACTTCGGCAGTATGTGTTACCGGCTTAATTGTGAAAAATACCGAAGAAGACTTTACTTTTTTTGGCAAGATTGTTATTTTAATATTAATTCAACTTGGTGGTTTAGGTTATATGACAATTACCACCATTCTAATCTTGCTCTTTCGCCAAAAGGCAAGTTTTCGCGATATGTTTTTAGTAAAAGAACATACGGGAATCACTTCTTTTAAGAATTTTCGTTATTTCCTTTTGGATGTTGCTCGGGTTGTCTTTATTTTTGAAGGTATTGGCTTCTTTTTACTTTTTTTCTATTTTTATCTCTTTCAAAAAATGCCTTTAAAAACCTCTATCTTTCACGCAGTTTTCCATTCGGTATCGGCATTTTGTAATGCTGGTTTTTCTTCTTTTGGGAATAATCTTTCTATTTTTGCTTATCATATATTTGTTCCCTTAGTTATTGCCTTTTTATTTATTAGCGGCGGTTTGGGATTTATCGTTTGGAGCGATATTTATTGGACCCATATAAAAAAAAGAAACTCCAAAATTAGCCTTCATACAAAACTTGTCCTTTTTACCACCTTAATTCTAATTCTTTTAGGAACTTTTATAATTTATATCTTAGAATTTAATAATAGTTTAAAAGATTTCCCTATTTTAAACAAGATAATTATCTCTTTTTTCCATTCGGTGACACCAAGGACTGCTGGTTTTAATCTTATTTCTGTTGGTAGTTTCCGTTATGCCACAATGGTTATTGTTATGCTTTTAATGTTTATTGGTGCTTCACCCGGTGGTACTGGTGGTGGAATAAAAACAACCACTTTTTTGGTTGGCTTACTTTATCCCTTCTATTTTCTAAAAGGAACATTGCCCCAAAGAATTTTTAAAAGAAGATTAACAACTTCGGTAATAGAAAAGAGTATCGCGATTATTATTCTTTCTTTAATTCTTATCTTTATCAGTAGTTTCTTTATTACCTTGATTGAAAAGAATATTAACTTTATAGAAATCCTTTTTGAAATCTTATCCGCCTTTGGAACTGTCGGACTTTCCTGTGGTTCAAAGATAAATAACTTAGTTTCCCTTTCCTATGACTTTTCTAACATTTCCAAGATAATTATAATCTTGGTAATGCTTTTTGGTCGTGTTGGCGTAATTAATATATTAAGATTATTTATTAAGGAAAGAAGAGAACATATTGATTTTCCCGAAGAAGAGATTTCAGTTGGTTAAATTACTTCTTCCTGATTGAAATTACTAATTTTTATTTTATTTATAAATATTAAAATAAACAAACTTCTCTAAGGATAATCTCTCTGGTCTTTTAGTTTCAAATTCAATCTGTTTTTCTGTTAGGGTTTTGTTTATCTCTTCTGATTTATCACCAACAATAATTAAGGTAATTACTTGCATATCTTGAGGAATGTTTAGTATCTCTTTTACTTTTTCTTCATCATAACCAGCAATTGGATGGGCAACTAAACCCAATTCAGTTGCTCTTAAAATCAAAAAGGCAACCGCCATACCAGTATCAAAAAGATAGTAATCTCTACCTTTTATCTGACAATCTAATTCTTTTTTACTAAAAACCGCAATAATTATTGACGAAGAATATGCCCATTCATTACCTTTTGCTAAAGCAGTATGTAATCTCTCTTTTGTTTCTTTATCATAAACAAAAACAAATCGCCAAGGTTGATTATTAAAACAAGAAGGGGCTAAACTGGCACATTCGGCTAAATCTCTTATTAATTTTTCATCAATCCCTACCTCTTTTAACGAACGATAAGCCCTTCTTTTTAAAATTGCTTCTTTCACATCCATTTTTTCCTCCTTTTATTAATCAATAATTTCAAAAATTTTACCTTCACCGCCTTTTAACTTAACTTTAAAATAATAATATTTATCTTTTTTCTGAAAATCAACAAACTTCTTTTCCCAAATATCATAAAATTTAAGTTCTCTTTTTAAATATATCTTGGCTTCTTTTATACTTTTTTCACAGCCCTTTTCTACAATCATTAAATATTTTCTCTTTCCATTCTCTAAAATTCCAAAATGTAAATAAGGATAGTTAGTATAAAACAAAAATAAGGGATTTTCGTTAATAAAACCTTTTCTATCGCAACTAAAAACCTGCTTAGAAGTAAAATCTTTTAAAATTTCTAAAATTATTCTCAACCTTTTATTTATCTTTTTCACATATTCACCAACCGGTCTTAAAGCCAAGGTTTCTCTTTTTACCATTCCATTTAAATAATAATATTTATATTTTCCTTTATTTTTCCCATACTGAAATTGCCATATCCCGTCTAATGGTAAGAAATGCCAATAGAAAATTCCTTTTGCTCCGTATAATAAAGCAAGATTAATAATACAATTTAATTCTTCTTCACTTATTTCTCGATAGGCTCCTTCCTCTTCGCTATTTCTTTTCACACTATCATCCCATTCTTTTTTATAAGGTGGAAAATAATCTACTAAATTATCAAAGATATAACAAGCCTCACTAAATGCTGGTGCTTCATAGATGAAAGGAATATTATAAATTAAAGAGTATTTTCTTACGCTATCTAATTTTCTAATCAGTAAGTCTTCTAAGAAATATATAAAATTTGTATCCTCTGGTTCCGGTGTCCTTTCCAAATTAAAATCGGCATTCCTTCCAATATTATGATAAATATCAACCCAAAGAAAACTTGGCTTAACATTCTCACAATAATCTTTCGTAATAAATGGTAAATGAGAAAGACCGGTAATTTTTTTATTAGAATATTCTTCTATTCTATCTTTCATATATCGGGTTGTTAAACATTGGTAATATTTTGTCTCATCACTTAGATATAAATAGATTTGAAAATCTTTATCAATAAACCTTTCATAAAAATTTACCCTTTCTTTGATTATTCTATCAAAATAACCTTTTAAAAGGGAATCAGAAGAACTTGTATAAATAGTAAAAGATTCAATTTGCCAACCTTCTTTCTCTTCTAAATCAAGAATTACATATTGAAAGTCAATAAGCTCCTCACCTTTTATAACAAAAATAAATTCTTTATCTTTCTTTATTCTTACTGGTATTCTTTTTAAAATCTCTTCATTTTTTATAACCAAGTAATTCTTATCTCTTTTATAATTCTTTATTTTTATTCTAAAATAATATTTTTCTCTTTCTGAACCAGGGATATTAAAATTTATAAAATCTTGAAAAATCTTAATTGGCAAATTATCAACCTTTCTTTGGTAATATACCAAAGAGGCTAAACGGCTGATTATTGGGTCATCAATTATTAAAGAGATATTATTTTCCTTAAAAATAATAATTTTTTCTTTTAATTTATTAATATCTACGTCGCCATAAATTTGAACAAAATTAAAATAACAATCTTTTAACAAATTAATAACTTCTTTTTCCGGTTTAAGATTAAAAACCCCGATTATCGGTTTATTAAATAAAAATAATAAAAATAAAATCATTTAATTAAAATTTTTAAAAAAATAGCAATTGCCATTAAAAAAATTCCTAAAATAAATAACATAAATTTATAAGAAGTTAAATCACTCAAAAACCCGATTGGTAAAGAAGTTAAGATAAAACTAGCATTGGTAATAAATTCTTTTGTGGAAAAAATCCTTGCCCTAATATCTTTTTCTACTTCTTCTTGTAAAATTGTATTCTGAGCAACGGTAATTATTGAAAAAGTTATACCGGCAATTAATCCAATAATTACCATAAAAGAAGGTTTAATCAAATAAACCCCAATCATAAAAAAGAAGCCCAAAATAAAAATACCAAAAATTATTAAATTTTTCTTATTTTCAATTTTTTTAAAAAATCCCAATATCAAAGCACCGGTAATCATACCAATTGCCAAAATACCAGCAAATATCCCAACACCACCTGTTCCCAAATTCAGGACTTGTTGGATTAAATAGATTAAAATTGTGTAAGAAATACTGGCAATTGCCGTAGTTAAAAATATAGAAAATAAAACAAATAAAACAATCTTTGACTTTCTCATATAAAAAAAGAGTTCTTTTAAATCATTATAGAAAATTTTTAAAGATTTAGAAATTAAAAGGGTAATACTTTCCTCTTTTTCTAAAAACCCTTTTTTTATTTCGTAATAACTAATTCCTAAAACCAAAAGCCCCGCACTTAAATGGGTAAAGGCATTAATAAGAAAACCAAATTGCCAGCCAACCCATTTTATTAAAAAACCACCAACCACCATTCCCAAAACAGTCGCTATCCTTATAAAAGTTTGATCTAAAGAATTGGCAACAAGTAAATCTTCCTTTTTTACCAAAGAAGGCAAAAGAGAAGGTTTGGCAGTATTGTTAAACAAATCAATTAAGAAGAAAAGAAATAAAGAAAAGAAAATTACATAATAGGTTTTCAAAAGAATTATTAAAACTGGCGTTAAAATTAATAAAAAAAATTGGATTAAATGGGCAAAAAACATTACTCTTCTCTTTTCCCATCTCTCTACTAAAACACCACAAAAAGGCGAAAGAATTAACACTGGTAAGGTAAAAGTCAAGCTTGCTTGGGAATAAGTAAAAACCTTCCCTTTACTAATTTCGGCAATCAGAGTTATCAAAAGCATATGAGTAAGTCTATCGCCAAATTGAGAAAGAGTTGAAGACAAGGTTAAAAAAAGAAAATTTCTTATCTTTAAAACTTTAATCATTAAAACTAAATTTTAAAATCAAATAAGAGAAATTTCAATAAATCCTTTTTGTGATTGAAAAAAACTATAATTTTACTATAATTTTTTCTAAACTCGGAGGTCTTATGAAGATATTTATTGACTCAGCAGATATAAATGAAATAAAAGAAGTTCATTCTTGGGGAATTTTAGATGGCGTAACAACTAACCCAACTTTGGTTGCTAAAACTGGTAAAAAATTTGATGTCTGTATCAAAGAGATTGTTGAACTTGTTAAAGGACCCATCTCGGTAGAAGTAATTTCTTCTGATTGGGAAGGGATGGTAAAAGAAGCAAGAGGGTTAGCAAAATATGGCGAATGGATAACAATTAAAATACCCATGACCAAAGATGGTTTAAAGGCAGTAAAAATTCTTTCACAAGAAAAAATAAAAACAAATATGACTTTAGTCTTTTCTCCTAATCAGGCAATCTTGGCAGCAAAAGCCGGAGCAACTTTTGTTTCACCCTTTGTTGGCCGTCTTGATGACATTTCTCATTTTGGAATGGAGATTGTTGGCGATATTGTCCAAATCTATAAAAATTACAATTTTAAAACTGAAATAATCGTTGCCAGTGTTCGTAATCCCTTACATGTGGTAACAGCAGCAAAACTTGGCGCTCATATTGTTACCTGCCCTTATCAAGTATTAGAATTAATGGTAAAACATCCGTTAACTGATATTGGTATTAAAAAATTTTTTGAAGATTATCAAAAAATTCCAAAATAAATTGGAGGTGAAATGCCTTTAATTGACTCAAAAACAGGAAAAATAATTAAAATCTATACGGTTGAAGAATTAAAAGAAATTGCTAACTATTTAAGAGGTTTAAATTTAGTTTGTCTGGCAGCGGCTGGTAGTGGTCATAGTGGGGGAACTCTATCAATAATGGATATCACAACTGCCTTATATTTACATGTTGCCCGTCTTGACCCAAAAGAACCTTTTTGGGAAGATCGGGATAGAATTATCTGGTCGACAGGCCATAAAGCGCCTTCTTTATATCTTGGGTTAGGAATTGCTGGCTTCTATCCGGTTGAAGATGTAGTAAGATTAAGAAAATTGTATTCTCCTTATCAAGGTCACCCCCATTGGCTAAAATTGGATGGCGTAGAATTTTCCACCGGTTCATTAGGACAAGGTCTTTCTATTGGTGTGGGTGTAGCTTATGCTGGTAAATTAAAAAATAAAGATTACTATGTTTATGTCCTTAATGGCGATGGTGAATTTCAAGAGGGAAATATTTGGGAAGGAGCAATGGAGGCGGGACATTTTAAATTGGATAATTTGGTATCTATTTTAGATAAAAACCGTTTACAAATTGATGGTCGGGTAGAAGAAGTGATGAATATTGATCCAGTAAAAGAGAAATTCGAAGCCTTCCATTGGCATGTAATTGAGATTGATGGTCATAATATGGAACAAATTCTTTGGGCTTTTGAAGAAGTAAAAAAAATAAAGGGAAAACCAAAATTAATCATTGCCCATACGATAAAAGGGAAAGGAGTTTCCTTTATGGAAGATAAAGCAGAATGGCATGGTAAAGCACCAACGGTTGAACAGATGTGGCAAGGATTAAAAGATTTAGGATTAGATAAAAAGATCGATGTGGAAAGATTATTTAAAATTGCTGAAGATTATCAGAAAGAAGCAACTAAGAAACTGATGGCTAAGGTTCCCAAAGTTACTAAGAAAGATTATTTCTGGAATCGGCAACAAAATATGAAAGTGGAAATGAAGGCAACAAGATTTGGTTTTGGTGAAGCTTTAGCCGAAGCTGGCGATGACTCAAGAATCGTCTGTATCGGTGCTGATATTTCGGATTCAATTACTATTTCCCATTTTTATAAAGGAAAACCAGAGAGATTAAAGAGATGGATTGAAGTCGGTATTGCCGAACAATCAGCAACAGCAATGTCTGCTGGTTTAGCAAAAGAAGGATTTTTACCAGTTTTTGGAACTTATAGCACCTTTGCTTGCGCCCGAAATTTAGACCAATTAAGAGTTTCGGTCTGTTATGGCAATTTCAATGTTTTTGTTGCCGGTGCCCACGGTTGCGATGCAATTGAAACTAAAAAAGCAACCAAATATATGCTTTTTAATATTGTCGGACCAAAATATATTAGATTTGCCAGAGAGGCAACACCAATTGTAACCAAAGAAGATACTCCTTTTGTTTGGAATGTGCCGAATATTTATCGTTATCGGAAAGAAAGTGAAAAATTTATTGATGCCTTTGATATCTATTTGGCAACAGAATATAAAAACGAAAACGAAGATTTAACAATCATTGCTTGCGGACCAATGGTTCCTGAGGCAATGCGGACAGCCTGGATGTTAAAAGAGGAATATGGAATTGAAATAAGAGTTATCAATTTACATACCTTAAAACCAATAAATCGAGATGTAATTGTGCAAGCTGCTTTAGAAACTGGAATAATTATTACTGCTGAAGAACACCAAATTGGCGGATTAGCAAATAGGGTTGCTGGAGTCATTGCTTCAGCAAGAGAACTTTATGGTAAAAAAGTTATTTTAGATTATATCGGTGTGAAAGATAGATTTGGCGAAAGCGGTGCGCCTTGGGAATTGATGTGGGAATTTGAAGTTTCTGGCGAACATATTGCTGCCAAGGCAAAAGAGTTATTGGATTTTGTTAGAAGTAAAAAATAAGAAGGAGGAAGAAAATGGCAAGAAAAATAAAATTAGCAAAAAGAGTTAAAAGATTTAAAAAAACTTGCCGTTTAGAATGTGGAATGCCCCTCTCTTTTCGAATGAAACTTTTAGGAACAGAGACCGCCTTTGATGTTTTGGTAAGGGCAAAAGAATTAGAAAGACAAGGGAAAAGTGTTATCCATTTAGAGATTGGTGAACCAGATTTTGACACTCCCAAAAATATAAAAGAGGCAGCCAAAAAAGCCTTGGACGAGGGCTGGACCCATTACGGACCATCCCAAGGATTACCAGAATTAAGAGAGTTAATTGCCCAAAAAGCCGGTGAATTAAGAGGAATGAATTTTAAACCAGAAGAAGTGGTTGTCACTCCTGGTGCCAAACCAATTATGTCTTTTGCTATAATGGCATTAGTAGAAGAAAGTGATGAAGTTCTTTATGTCAATCCCGGTTTCCCTATTTATGAGTCAATGATTAACTATATTGGTGGAAAAGCAGTTCCTTTAATTTTAAAGGAAGAAAATGACTTTTTGCCGGATTTGAAAGAATTAAAAAGGAAATTAAATAAGAAGACAAAACTTTTGATTATTAATTTCCCTCACAATCCCTGTGGAAGTATGGCGGGCGAGGATTACCTAAAAGATATGGCAGAAATATTAGTAAAATATGACGACCTATGGGTTTTATCAGATGAGGTCTATTCTCGAATTGTTTATAATGAAAAATTTATCTCGATTGCCTCTTTTCCGGGAATGAAAGAAAAGACAATCATCCTTGATGGTTTTTCTAAAACCTATGCAATGACCGGTTGGCGAATTGGTTACGGAATTATGCATCCTGAATTGGCAAAGGAATTAGCAAGAATTGAAACTAATATCAATTCTTGCACTACTACTTTTATCCAAAGAGCCTGTTTAGAAGCATTAAGGGGTCCACAAGATGAGGTAGATAAAATGGTCCAGGAATTTAATAAAAGAAGAGATGTAATTTTTGATGGTCTAAATGAAATTCCTGGTTTCTCGGTAAAGGTAAAACCAAAAGGAGCTTTTTATATATTTGCTAATGTAAAAAATAGCGGCTATAGTTGTAAAGAATTGGCTGATAAATTATTGAATGAAATGGGAGTTGCCTGCCTTTCCGGCACCTGCTTTGGTAAATATGGTCAAGGATTTATCAGATTTTCCTATGCCAATTCAATAGAAAATATAAAAGAGGCATTAAATAGAATAAAAGAATTTATGAGTAAAAAGAAATAGAAAAAATCCCCTTTAGCATTGATTTTATTTAATTTTTAATTTATAATTTCTTTGTGAGAAGGAAGATATTTTTATCTCTTTTTATTTTTTCTCTAATCTTCTCACAAAATCCCGAAAATGCTTTTATAATTATTATTGATGGATTAAGAAATGATGAAGCCTTTGAATCCGAATCTCTTTATATCCCCCATATTTGGAACGATTTAAAACCTTTAGGAACAATTTATACCCGCTTTTGGAATAAAGGTTGGACAGCAACGACCGCCGGTCATAATACTATTGCCTGCGGTGTGAGACAAATTGTCAGAAATACTGGCGGAGTTCCTCAAGATATTAGACCAGAAAAACCAACCTTTTTTGAATATTACCGTCGATTTCTTAATTTACCCGAAACCGCTTGTGGAGCAATTATGGGAAAAGGCAATTGTCGTTGTGTTGATTTTAGTTTAGAACCTTATTACGGAGAGAATTTTAAAGGATTTTTAATTTATAATGGTGATGATACAACGATTGCTAATTGGGTTCATAAAATTATGGACTCTCTTCATCCGAGATTAGTTTTTATCAATTTAAGAGAGGTTGATGCCAAAGGTCATTCTGGTGATTATTCTGCTTATCTTTCAGCAATAAAAATTGCTGATTCAATTATCTATGAATTTTATAAACATATTCAAGGAATACCACCTTATACCGATACTTTTTATCGTAATAAGACAATAATGATTGTTACTACTGATCACGGTAGAAACGATGATGCTCATTTGGGTTTCTCCGGTCATGGTGAATGGGACCACGGTTGTCGTCATTTATTATTTTTAGCATTAGGACCAGAAATTAGACAGAATATTATTATTGACAGTATTGAACGGGACCAAATTGATATTGTTCCAACTCTCGGCTATCTTCTTGGCTTTCCTACCTATTTTAGTGAAGGCGAAATAATGACGGAAATGATAGAACCAAATTTTCAGCCAAGGTTAAATTTTAAAAGTAATTACTATTCTTTTAATTATTTAAATCTTTCAAGTAACTCTGGTTTTTCTCGAGATCCAGAAATCATTGTTGACAAAGAAGGAAGGATCCATCTTATTTGGCTTGATAATACAAGGGGAAAATGGGAAGTTTACTATCGGAAAAGTTATGACGGAGGGTTAACCTGGACGCCGATAAGAATTATTTTTGATCTCCCCGGCAGAGATAGCGTCATTTGGTATAGTAAAATTTCTGCTGATGATAGTTTAATCGTCTCTGGAATGGGTTATGCCAAAGTTGCCCAAAGAATTGATTCATTATCTCCTTCTCGGATTGATTCTACTTTTATTTGGTATCCTTGGGTGGCAACAAGTATTGATGGCGGTGAAAATTGGCAGGTAGTATCTTTTTTAGATTCTAATATGGGCTCCTGTGCTTCACCAGTTTCAGTAAAAAATAATCGTTATGCTATTGCCTATTGGCAGATAGGTAAATTCTCTTGGGAGAGAACACAAAAAGGACTTTATTTTAATTGGCGTCCTTTTCAGCAAAATTGGCAGGAAGAACCAAAAAGGATAATAAATAGAAATTTTCAATCCTTTGACCTTTTAGATGATAGTAATTATTTTCATATTATTGGCTCTTGCTTGCAGCCCGGAGACGAAGATTATGAAATTGGTTATTGGCAAAGTGAAAATGGTGATTCCTGGAGAACCCAATGGATAACCCGAGATACTCCGCCAGAAATATTTTATGATTTTGACCCTTCCCTTTTGAAAGATGATACCGGCTTTCTACATTTGGTTTGGGCGAGAAAACCAAATGAAAATGGAAATTGGCAAATCTACTATTCAAAAAGTATAGACAATGGTTATTCTTGGACACCAATAATCCAGATTACCCAAAGTCCTTTTTCTGCCTGGAAGCCAAAATTGGTTGCTAAAAGAGATAGTTTGTATGTCCTTTTTGTTGATTATCGGGATAATAATTCGGAAATATATTTAATAAGAAGCACTAACCGCGGTCTCTCTTGGCTTCCGGAAGAAAGAATTACTTATAATAATTCTTTTTCAACAAATCCTAAGGGAGTTATTTGGAACGATAAACTATTATTAGTATGGCAGGATTTCCAATCAGGAAATTGGGATATCTTCTTGGAAAGAATTAATACTTCGGTCAGCATTCAAAAGGAAGATAATTTCTATTATAAAATTTCAACACCTTTTCTTTCTGATAATTTCTTTCTTAATCTTGCTCTTCCCTATCAAGCAAAAGTTCAAATAGATTTATATGATGTGAAAGGAGCTTATTTAAAAACAATATTAAAGAAAGAACTAAATAAAAGAAATCACCAACTAACCTTTAAAAAAGAGAGAATTCCTAAAGGTATTTATTTTCTTATTCTGCGGATGGATAAAAAATTACTTAAAGAAAAGATTATTCTATTTAATTAAAGCAATACCCCTTTCTAATTGGGAAAGTTTCTTATCAAGTTCATCAAAATTATTTATAGAATATCTTAATTGACTTTTTGCCTTATCAAAAAGTTCTCTTACTTCTTTCGCATCCTTTTCTATTTTTTGTAAGCCGTTAATTATCTCCTTTGCCTTTTCCTCAATCTTTAAACCCCTTAATCCATAAAGGATAACTTTCAAATAAGCATAAAAAGTATTAGGAGAAACTGGGATAACCTTTCTTTCTAAAGAGTAATTAAAAATCTCTGAATTAAGAATAGTTTCATAATAGACATTTTCTGCGGGAATATACATTAAGGCAAAATCAAAAGTTCCTTCGGTTGGTAAGATATATTTGGTTATTGCGTCAATATGTTGTTTACAAGTTCTAATAAAATCCCTTTTAGCACCTTCATATTTTTCCTTATCTTCGGCACTTATCATTTTCTCAAAACTTTCCAAAGAGAACTTAGAATCAATCGGCACGATATTCTCACCAATTTTTATTATTGCATCTACCTGGCTACCAGTTTTAAACTTGTATTGGGTTTCATAATTTTCTTTTGGTAAAATCTGAGATAAAAGATTTTCTAACAAAGTTTCACCCAAAGTTCCCCGAAATTTTGGTGGCTTTAATAAATCTTCCAATTTCTTTATATCTTCACTCAATTCAATTACCCTTCTTTGTGCCTCGCTTAAACCACCTAACCTTTCCTTCACATCAGAAATTACTTCTGCTGCTTTATCCAATCTCAAATTTATCTGACCACTGGTATTTTGTAAATTTTGACTTAATTCCATTCGCAATTGACCAATTTGCTCTTGTAATAATCTTATTGCTTCGCTTTTCTTTAACTCCTCAATCTTTAGATAAAGAAAAATAAAAGTAATAATTATTAAAATTATCGCAATAATTCCAAAAATCATTTTAGGTTATTTTAAATAAAATCTAAAGAAATATCAAGAATAAATATTACTCTTTTTCAAAAATCCCAAAAGATTTCTTCTTTTTTGGTGTTAAACCATCTCTTAAAATATGGGGAGTAATAATTACAACCACTTCGCTATTTTCTGTTTCTTTTCTATTATATCTAAAAAGAAAACCTAATATTGGTATATCCCCAAGTATTGGTATCTTTCTTTGGACTACCCTTTCATTTTTTGTTAATAAACCACCTATCACAATTCTTTCGCCATCTTTTACTCTTACCTGGGTCTTTACTCCTCTGCGAGAAATCAAAGGCAAATCACCAATACCCCTTCCAACAAAATCACTTACTTCCGGTTCAATTTCTACGGTTATTTCATTTTTATTAGATATAAAAGGTGTAATATTTAATGAAGTCCCAAATTTAACAACTTCTAATCTAACATAAGGATATTGGGGTGGTCCGGTTACCATTTGATAATATTGTTCTTTACCCACAATGATGCTTGCCTTCTGACCTTCTAAAGTAACTATCTTCGGGTTTGCCTTTATTGATGCTTTGCCTTTTTGAACCATTACTGCTAATGTTGGTAAAAATGTATAATACCAATCTTTACCTAATCCTTTTGTTATTATTTTATAAAATATCCCAAATGTGGTATCAATTAACTCGGTAAAATCGGCAATAATATTAAAGGTATCGCTTCCCTTTGTTAATTTGCCACTCCAATTTATTCCTAATTCTTTAAAAGCATCACTGGAAATCTCAGTGACCAATGCTTCGATTAATACCTGCTTTGGCGGCTTATCAATATTTTTTAAGTCTTCTTTAAATTTCTCAATTACCTGATTAGGAGCAGTAATTACCAAGGCATTTATCTCATCATTTAATTTAACATAGGGTTTATAAAAATCAGATATTAAACCAAATATATCTTTTGCTTTTAAATAATTTGGTCTAATTATCTCGCAGGTAGAAAGTAAAGTAAAGGAAGAATACTCGGGTTTTCCACTTCCAACAAGATAATAACCGTTAAGTTTCTTAAAGGAAAAGCCTAAAGGGAAAAGTATTCTTTTTAAACATTCTTCCAAAGGCAAATCTTTTATCTCTATTGTTATTGTTCCCGAAACCGTGCCATCGGTAATTATTGGTATACCCACTTGGTCAGATATCTCTTTTAAAACTTGATTTAATTCGCTCTCATAAAAGACATTACTAACCAGCGGTCCAGATATTATTGCTTCTTGAGAAACACTTTCCTTTGGAATACTCTCCATCGGTAATTCCTTTTTCAAACTTTCCGGCAATATTTCTTCTTGAGCAAAAAGAAAAATTATAAAAATAAAAAGTGTTAAAAATAATTTATTTTTCATAAACTAATCTCCTTTTCAGAAACAAATTCTTTATTTTTGCCATAGTTGATAACAACTTTAATGAAATACCTACCACTTCTTAATCTTAAAGGACCTTCAGCCAGCATTTTCACTTTTCCTTTTGGTAATAAATAACCCTTTAACTCTTTTAATTCATATTCACCAATTTTTATAACTTGTTCACCAGCGCCTGTTACTAATTTTTGACTTATTGAAATAATGCCTTTTGGTCTCAAGTGAATATCTCCTAAATTTTCAATATAGATATAAAAATTGGCTGGCGCCTTACCAACAACTTCAACTTTTTCAATTTTTATCTCTTCATTTGCCTTACCGATAAAATTGATAAATATTGGAATTTGATAAGTAATTGGTAAGGAAGAACCTTCTTTGGAAGCATTTAAAATTAAAGAAGCGTATCTACCGCCAGAATTTTCTTCTTTTGGGATATTAAATTTTAGTTTTATTGTCTTTCTCTCTTTAGGTTTTAAAACAAATTCTTTCTCTTCTAATTGAATAAAATTAATTGCTGAATATTGATAACCAAAGGTATCGGGCGAATATAGTTCACCCTCCAAGTCATTAATAAGTTCTTTAATTTCTGCTTTTATCCTTATTTCGCTATCTTCTTCATTTTCCAGTAAAATTGTTTTAATTCGAAAGGCACCCGGAAGAATTGGTATTTCAATAAACTCTGGTTTCACACTTAATAGAATTGTGCCGCCTAAAAGCATTTCCTTTTTTTCAACTTTTTTAGGAGTAATTGTAAAAGTAGCTGAGGCTTTTGCCGGATTTAAAGTTCCGTAACGAACTATCGCATCAACTGTATATTCACCAGGTTCTAATCTTTTAATAATTGATGCTATTTCCACTGTTGTATTTGGTAACACAACTCCTCGGCCGGCGCCCAAGGGAACTTCTTTTATTTTCCTTCCTCTTTTATCTCTTAAAATTAAATTTCCTTTAACCGCGGCATGGATATCACTCTCATTTTTTACCGAAACTAAAACAGCAATAGCATCTTTTAAATTATAAAACATAAATCTAGGCAATCTTTTAATATCTTCAACTATTTTTATGTCCTGAATACTAATCTTTGGTTTTATTTCTGGCTGGATAGAAACCTCAAAATAAACAGGTATTTTTGTTTTATATTTCATTTCTTCCTTAGTCGGCTGAGTAGTGAAAGTTAAGGCACCGTATCTACCACCTTTAACACCGGTAGGAATTTCTATAAAAACTTCTATTTCTTTTCCTGATTGCGGTCCAAGTTCAATAATACTATCTTTAAATTTTAACCAATTAGCACAAGAAGGAGCACCTTTACCGAGTTCTACCGGTTTATAAACTCCTTCGGAATTTTCAATAACATCAGCCCTTTGAGCCAAAATTCTTATTCTTTCCGTATTAGTCTCATTAATCACAGTAATTATAACTTTTCTTCTAGCACCCGGAGGCGCTTTTATTTCAAAGTATAATGGTGAAATAGAAAATTCACCTTGATTAATAAGTAAAAGCAACAAAAAAATAACCATTAAAAAGATTAAAAGAAATTTATTTAATTTTCAATATCTATTATATAAGGTGGTTCTATTGGTAGCGATTTAAAAAGTCCGGTTCGCTTATCAATCCAAGGTTTTATCACCGTTAATGTTAAAATGATTGTAGCACCTTCTGGGTCAATATATTCGCAAGCCCGGTCGCATTGTTCGACTTCAATCTTCTCCCATATTTTAATTGATTGGGGTTGACAACCATTAGGAAATTCAAAACGAATTGTGTAATTATTCAAATCGGTAGCAGAAATCCACTGAGATACTTCAGAAGGATGCTCTACAGTAGTATCAGTAAAACCATACCATTTCTCAATCTCTGTCTCGCCATTCGTCGGATTCTCAAATCCTTGGAAAGACATCGCCACATCTTCATTGCTTTTTAAACATATTATTGGACCAATACCAGCAAAAGTTCCAATCTTCCTTACTCGCCATAAGTTCTTCGTACCTTCAATCGACCACCTAATCCATTGGGCTACTGATATTGTATCCAAAAACGGAATCTCCCAGCGCTCTTTGTTACAAGAATCAGCAATCGGATTATATTCAAGCCATTTTCTGGCACGAGCGGTAGGATTGCCAAATTGGGAAACCCATGATTCCCCATTCCACCACCAGGAAAGCCTTTCTTGCCATTGCTGGCTAAAAACAACTAAACTAAATAAACAAACTAAAAGAAGTGTTTTCTTTAACATAACATCCTCCCTTTTTTGTTTAATTTGTTTTTTAAATAACAACCTGCCAGGAGGAAATCAGACTTTTTTACTAAAATCTTATCCATTTTATCTTCCCGTATTATTATAAACATCTAACCTTTCTGCCCATCTTATTGCCTTTCTGCCTTCTTGGGAATTTGGCTTAATTGGCGATCTTGTTCTTTGAAACCATAAATCGGCTTCAATAAGAATTTCTTCAACATCATTAGGAACTGGACAACCACTTGCCTTATTTAACAAAGCAGCAATAAATTGATGGGCAAGAATATAATAGGCATCGCCTATTGGTGGATGCCATAAAACTTGTAAATAGGTTTCGCCACTTAAATAAAAAATATCATCCGGATGATAAGGCTCAGGCCATTCCTCCGGATGGGTCTTCCAATAACCCGGTGTTCTTGTTCTGATAGTTGGTTCGCAAATCACAATGTTAAAATAAGGAATTCTCCACTCAATTTTGTTACAAGAATCGCTGAGATTAGTTATTTCTAAGAAAAGTTTAACAACCGAAGTATCCGCCAACCGCCAATTACTA
>JBDRVN010000014.1:0-34498 GCA_039801885.1 Caldifarciminota bacterium | reverse complement strand
AAATAAATATTAGAATAGGAAGATTTAAAAAGACTGCTTATATATTAACAGAACTTGGTAAAATAATTATCAATTTATTATTAAAAAGAATAGAGATAAAAGATATAATAAATAAAATAATAAAAGATATAGGTAATAAAATATCAATCAATCCTCTTAACAATATCTTTAGCAATATCTTTAAAAATATCTTAGGTACTAACGGAAGGCAGGATGGAAGTGAGAGTGGAAGGGATATCGGAAGGGAAGTGGAAGGTTCAGATAAAAAGTTAGAAGAAGTAAAAAAAGAGAAAAATAATAGTGAGAATACCCAAAAGATACCTGATACCGGGTGTAATAGATTCACAAATTCGGGTATTGAGAGGCTTGGAGAGACAAAAGAATTCAAAGAGATTTACAAAGATATTAGTGGAAGTTCTAATAGCAACAGAAGGGCTCTTACTCTTGAAGAATATCAAAAAGAGAAGTGGCATTCTTTAAGGAAGAGGTTAAAAGCGATGAGAGATGCTGGCATTCCCATATCAAAAGACCTAATTGAAAAATATCGCCTTAATGAGGTTTTAGAAGGTGAAAATGTTTGACATAAAAATTTTTTTAAGTATAATTGGTGTTTATGATTTTTATTTTAGATAAAATATCTTTTAAAGCATTTGACATAAAAATTTTTTTAAGTATAATTAGTGTTTATGATTTTTGTTTTAGATGAAATATCTTTCAGAAATCTTTTACATCAGTGGTTAAATAGTTATAAGATTTTTGTTCCCGAAATTTTTGATGGTCAAAAAGTTCCCAATATAGCAATTTTAGATAAGGAAAAATTAGAAAAGTTTTCTCTTTCGGTTTTTGAAAATATCCGTGTTTGGGAACCTTTAAAGGCGATTTTTTCGCTTCCGAAAGAGAAGGTAGCAAGTTTTGGTAATGGTGAAGATTCTAAAGAGAGAGAAAAGGTTTTATTAATTGGTGCTAAGGTTTGCGATTTAAGACCTTTGGCGGTTCTGAAAAAGATGTATCTAAAAGAGGATTTTGTTTTTGAGGAGTTTAAAGATAGGCTTGAGAATACTTTGATTATTTCGGCTGATTGTCCTTATCCGCAGGATACCTGTTTTTGTAATTTGGTTGGTTTGAAGCCTTATGTTGATAGGGATATTGATGGAATTTTACCTGATTTAAATCTTTCTTTTGTTGATAATAAAATTTTGGTAGAGGTATTTACCGAAAGGGGAGAGGAATTGTTGAAAGAGAGGATTGGTGTAAGAAAAGAGGAGGCGGAGAGGGAGATTTTGGAAAGAAGAAACGAGATAAGAGATAATGCCTATTTTACCTTAAAAAAGATAAATGAAAAGGAACTAAAAGAGGATATTAGTAAGAAGGTATTAGAAGGTGAAAAGAATTTTTGGGATAAAAATTTAGAAAGTTGTGTAGAATGTTTTGGTTGTCTTTATGTCTGTCCTACTTGCTTCTGTTTTCTTTTGAGTGATTATCAAGTAGAAAAGCATTATGAAAGGATAAAGGTTTGGGATACCTGTTATCATCCAATGTATGCCAGGGTTGCTGGTGGTTTAAATCCGCGGGCAGAATTTTATAAAAGGGGAAGAAATCGTTTCCATTGTAAATTTAGTAATTTCTATTTTGATTATAATTTTTATGCCTGTTCCGGATGTGGCCGGTGTTTTTCCGTCTGTATGGGAAAGATTGATATTAGAAAGATTTTATTAGGTTTATGAGTAAGTTATTTAAGGTAATCAAGGCAAAGATATTAGATATTATTGACGAGACACCAACAATTAGGACCTTTGTTTTAGCGCCCGAACAAGAGTTTAGTTTTTTGGCAGGTCAATTTGCGGCGTTAACTTGCTTGGGAATTGGTGAAGGATTTTTTACTCCTTCTTCATCACCTTATGATAAAGAGAAGATAGAATTTACCATTATGAGGGTTGGCAGGGTAACCAATGGTTTATTCTCTTTAAAAAAGGGTGATTATGTTGGTTTAAGAGGTCCTTTTGGTAAGCCTTATCCTTTGGAGAAGTTTGAGGGAAGAGAGGTATTTATTGTTGGTGGTGGAGTTGGTATGGCGCCTTTGAGAAGTTTATTTTTGGCATTATTACACGACCTATCTAAATATAAAAAGGTTTATATAAGATATGGTGCTCGGACACCAAGGGATTTGGTATATAAAAATTCATTGTTTGAATGGCAGAAGATTGAAAATGTTGATTTAGATTTAACTGTTGATGTTGGTGATGAGACTTGGGATGGTAAGGTTGGTGTTGTTACTATTTTATTAGATGAGATACCTTGTGATGTGAATACTGCTTGTGCGGTTGTTTGTGGACCACCATTGATGATGAAATTTACTTTACAAAAATTATTGGAGAAGAGTTTTCGAGAAGAGAATATTTACTTATCGATGGAAAAGAATATGTCTTGTGCGGTTGGGATGTGTGGTCATTGTCGGATGGGAAGATATTTTGTCTGTAAAGATGGTCCGGTATTAACTTGGCAACAGATAAAAGATATTGAAGACCCATTTATCTGATATGGTAAAAGTAAATTGTCCTTTTTGTTTTTTAAATTGTCCTTTAACAATCAAGAAAGAAAAATTTAAGTTTGCTATTCGTTATGAAGGACCCCTTTGTGCAAGAGGTAATGCTCTTCCTATTTTGTTAGATAGTCCCAAAAGATTATCACTTCCCCTTTTTATAAACAATGGTAAGAAAGAGACAAGAAGCTTCAAAGAAGTTATCAAAGAACTTACAAAAGATTTAAAAACCTACAAAAAAGAAGAGATAGCAATTGGTTTAGATGCCTTTTTAAAAGAGGAAGATAAGAAAAAGATATATAGTTTCTTTAAATCCTTTGGGATAGAAAATATCTTTTCGAGTTATTTAGAGCCGGATATTTTCTTTTCCTTTAAAGCAAATGGTGTAAAAGAAGGTGATTTAGAAAAAATTGATAAAGCCGATTTCATTTTAATTATTGGCGATGTCTTTGGTAGTTTTCCAATTGTCGCAAGAAGGATTTTAAAAAGAAAATATGAAGATAAGAATGTTTTATTATACGGAATAGATCTATTTAGAAATCGGGCTAGTGGTTTTACTAATCAGTTTTTAGTTCCGAAAATTGGTACTGAATTATTGGTTCTATTTTTGATTTTAGAAAAAGCCCAGATAATAAAAACCAAAGGGATTAAAATTGAAGAGATAGAAAACCTTTGCGGAATAAATCCCGCTTTAATTGAATTATATTCCGAAAAAATCTTGAATGCTAAAAATGGTCTTGTGATAGTCTCTTTGGAAAATGGGAAAACTTTTGAGCCGATATTATACTCTTTATTACTCCAAACTTTTTGTAATAAGAAAACTAATTTATATTTCCTTGGCTTAAAGAATTTCAACTCAATTCCTTTGGATATTAGTTTCGGTGAGATTTTAGAAAAGATAGAAAAAAGAGAGACAAAACTTTTGGTGAATTTTGGCAATAGCATCTCTTTCTTTTATCCCCAGGTTTATGAAAAATTAAACAAGTGTGAGAAAATATATTTAACCAGTTTCTATCCGATGCCTTTGGCGGGTCTTTCTTCTACCTATTTTTTGCCCCAAAGTTTACCGATAGAAGAGCAAAACTCAATTCCTCCTTATTCGGGAAGTCGGACTATTTCGGAAATCTTAGAAGAGATTAATTTTGATTTAAAGATAAATATTCAAGATTTTGAGTATTCTAAAGAAAAAATTTATAAAGAGAAAGATATTTGGGAAAGGTTTAATAGTTATCTAAGTTTTTACAAAGAGAATAAAGAGAGAATAGAAAATAATTTGGTAGTGGTTGGTAAAAGAGAGCCTTTTTATTTCTTAGAGATATTTGAGAAAGATAATTATTTATATCTAAATCACAAGCAAGAAACAAAGATTTCTCTGCCGATAAAGATTAAAAAGGAACTTCCGGAGAATCTGGGAATTTTAGAATTGGAAAATTTAGCGAGTAGAAGATATTTTCCGATTTCTCTTGACGAGAAAGAAAAATTTATTATAATTAATCCTTTAATATTAGAATGAACGAAAGAAGATATCTCTTTTTAGATTTAGATTTGTGTATTGGTTGTCGGTCTTGCGAATCAGCTTGTCGTAGTTATTTTGAAAATGAAAAAAGAATAACAATTAACGAGATTAAACCAACAGTTATTTTATCGCATGCTTGTAAACATTGTGAAGAGCCTTTGTGTGCTGCTGCTTGTCCTTTTAATGTGATTAAAAGGGATGAAGAGAGAAATATTGTTTTTCAGGCAAGTTTTCATTGTGTTGGTTGTAAAAGTTGTGCCTTGGCTTGTCCTTTTGGTGTGATTGAAAATAGTTTACTTAATCACGTGACCCAAAAATGTAATCTTTGCTATCAAAATGAGCAAGGTCCGAGATGTGCCAATTCTTGTGCTACTGGTGCTTTGAAATTTATCAAAGAGAGTGAGATTGAGAAAGTGAAGGTTGGTGTAAGATATCTATCTCGTTCACCTTATTGGCGAAGGGTATGAATGTTTTAAGTTTATTATTTCATTTCTTAATTTTTCCTGGGTTTCTTTTCTTAGCAGTTTTGGGGATGTTTTTAACTTTTCTTGATAGAAAGATAACAGCAAGGATACAGTGGCGGGTTGGTCCGCCTTGGTATCAACCTTATGCTGATTTTCTTAAATTACTCCTAAAAGAAGTTATTATTCCAATTAATAGTAGCAAAGTTTTATTTCTCTTTGCGCCGGTTTTATCTTTTTTGAGCGCCTTAATCAGTGGCACAATGATTTACTATTTTCTTTTGTATCCTCAAAGATCTTTTTTAGGCGACATTATTGTTATTTTATATTTTCTTACTTTAGTGCCGATTGGTTTTATTTTAGGAGCTTCTTCTTCGCGGAATCCATTAAGTGGTTGTGGTGCCCAAAGAGAAGTTATGCTATTGATTGGCTACGAACTTCCTTTTATCTTTGCCTTACTTATTTCTATTGTGAAAGCTGGTGGTAATATTAAATTGGGAGAGATAATTATCGCACAAAATAATTTTCCCTTTCTCTATTCTTTGTCGGGAGTGATTAGTTTTCTAACCTTACTTTTTGTCTTTCAAGCAAAGTTGGGCTATGTGCCTTTTGATATTGCCGAAGCAGAACAAGAGATAATGGCGGGAACAATTTTAGAATATTCGGGTGTTGCTTTGGCACTTTTTAAATTAGCAAGAGCGATATTACTTTTATCTTTACCTGCTTTATTAATATCATTATTATGGCCAGCAAAAAATATTTTTACATTTATTATTAAATTCTTAATTATTTTCTTATTAATTGTCTTAATGAAAAATACTAATCCCCGATTAAGGATTGACCAGGCATTAAAATTTTTCTGGTTTATTTTAGGACCTTTTTCAATTTTAGGAATTATTTTGGCATTAAGTGGTTTATGAGTGTTAAATTAAAGGCGCTTAAAAAATCTCCTTGGGTTTTTCACGTAGCCGCAGCCTCTTGCAATAACTGTGATATTGAAATTTTAGCTGCTTTAACGCCGCGGTTTGATGTTGAAAGGTTTGGTATTCTTTTGGTCGGTTCACCAAGGCATGCCGATGCCTTATTAGTTACCGGTGTTATTAATCGAAAGAGCCTGCCCAGGGTTTTAGAAGTTTATAATCAAACTCCCAAACCTTGCTTAGTGATTGCGGTTGGTACTTGTGCTTGTGATTGTCATATGTTTAAGGACTCTTATAATGTTGTTGGACCTTATGATAAACATCTACCGGTAGATGTTTATATTCCTGGTTGTCCTCCAAAACCAGAAGCAATAATTGCTGGTGTGGTTAAGGCATTAAGCAAATTATGAATGAATTGTTAGGAGAGATAAAAAATAGATTTCCCGAAATAGAAGTTTACGAACATAACAAAAGAAGATTATATTTAAAAATAAGTAAAGAAAAGATTAGAGAGATTGCTCACTTTTTACACAAAGAAAAAGGTTTAAGGTTATCCATTATGACCGGTATTGATACGAGAGATGGTATAGAAATCCTTTATCATTTTTCCGAAGATAAAACTGGAACATATTACACGGTAAAAATTCTTACAGAGAGAGATAATCCAAAAGTTGATACTATCTCAGATATTACGAAAGCAAGCGAATGGATTGAGAGAGAGATTTGGGAACTTCTTGGCGTTAATTTTATTGGTCATAAAAACTTAAAACCATTATTAACAAGTGAGGATTGGCCAAGAGATAAACATCCTTTAAGAAGAGATTACGAAGGGATATGAGAAGGGTTATTCCAATTGGTCCTTATCATCCTTTACAAGAGGAGCCGGAATTCTTTAAATTAATTGTTGAAGGAGAAAAGGTGGTAGAGTTAGAAATTAACATTGGTTACAATCATCGGGGACACGAATTTTTATCACCAAAAATGACTTATGAACAAATTGCCTATTTAGTAGAAAGGATATGCGGTATTTGTTCTAATTCCCATCCTTTGGCTTTTGTCCAGGCGGTAGAAGATGCAGCAAAAATCCAGGTACCCGAAAGGGCATTATATATAAGGACAATAAATCACGAATTAGAAAGAATCCATTCTCATTTTCTTTGGCTTGGACTGGCTGGTCATTTTATTGGTTATAATACTGTCTGGATGTGGGCGTGGAAATATCGGGAACCGGTATTAGACATTTTTGAGATGATTACCGGAAATCGAAATCATTATGCGATGAATAAAGTGGGTGGTGTCAGATGGGATATAAAAGATGAACAGATACCAATAATTGAAAATATATTATTAGAAGTAGAAAAGGCAACTTGGATGTTTACCAAGGCAATTTTAGATGACCCGGTAATTTTAGCAAGATTAAAGGATGTTGGTATCTTACCAAAAGAAGTAGCAATTGATTACGGTGTTGTTGGTCCGACAGCGCGGGCGAGCGGCTTAAAAATAGATGTGAGAAAAGATGACCCACACGCCGCATATGATAAAATTGATTGGGATGTGATTACCTTTGAAGAGGGAGATGTATTAGCCAAGGCGAAAGTAAGATTGTTAGAATGTTTAGAATCAATAAAGATAATTAGACAATGTTTAAAAAAGATGCCCAAAGGCGAGATTGAGACAAAAGTTGACGAGATTCCGATGGGCGAAGGAATTGGCAGGGCAGAGGCACCAAGGGGAGAAGTTTTTCACTATGTAAGGACAAGCGGAATGAACCATCCAATTAGACATAAAATAAGAGCACCCAGTTATATGAATATCGCTTCTAATGCCTATGCCTGTGTTGACTATTCAATTGCTGATGCGGCATTAACTTTAGCAGCTGTTGATCCTTGCTATTGTTGTACGGAAAGAATTACTGTCTATTCTGATAATAAGAAAATTATGGAATATGAAGATATTTTAAAATTATCTTGGGAATTGACGGAAAAATTAAAAAGGAAATATAATAAAATATGATTTTAGATAAAAATTTTGTAAATCAATACTTATTATTTACCTTTCTCCTTCCCTTCTTGGCAACTTTAATTTATTCTTTTAAAGATAAATTAGTGAGGAATTTTGAGTTTTATCTTTTTTTAATTCTGCTTATTATCTCCAGCTATTTTATTATTATTTCCAATAATCTCTTATTAGTTTATATCTTCTTTGAAATATCCACATTAGCAACTTGGCGATTGGTATTAATAAAAAGAGAGAATATTAAGGCAGGTAATTACCTTTTATACTTTAATTTTGCTGGTGCGATATTAATGTTAATCGGAATTTTATTGATTTTAACAGAGAATAATATTGAAAGAATTTCTTTTGAGGCTTTTAATTTAGAAAATATTTACAATATTTCTTTAACTTCCGCCGTTTTAATCTCCTGTGGTATCTTTACGAAATCAGCGATTATTCCTTTTTATAATTGGCTACCTCCGGTTTACGAAGTTTCACCGATACCGGTGATTGCCCTTCTTTGTGGAATAGCAGAAAATTTAGGTTTGGTTGTCTTTTATAAGATATTTACTTCTTTTTGGTTGGAAGTTGAAACTAGTTTCTATTATTTTGTTATTATTTTAGCCATCTTCACCTCAATAATTGCTGGTGGAATTGCCTATTTTGAGAAGGAGATAAAAAGGATTTTGGCATATTCCACAATTAGTCAACTTTCTCTTATCTTACTTGGTTTCGCTTTAAAAAATGAATACGGAATAATTGGTGCCTTAATTCTAATTCTTTCCCATGCCTTAACGAAGCCCGGATTATTCTACAAAATGGAAGCAAAAGAAGATAACGGAACTAATTTTGGACTGGCACTTTTATCTTTATCTTTAATGGGAATTCCACCGTTTCTTGGTTTTGTTGGTAAACTACTGATTATTATTGGTAGTTTAAAAATAAATATCTTTTTAGGAATTTTAGCAATAATTAGTTCCCTTTTTACTTTGCTTTATACCTTAAAATTTTATCCACTATTAAAAAAAGAGAAAGGAGAAAATATTATCGCTAATTCTATTGTTTATATTTTTGGACTTTTATTACTAATATTTGGAGTTATATTTTTGATTTACTTTTTTAAGATTTTATGAGTAGTTTTGAACTTTTAATTGTTTTACCGATAATTTTTGGATTTTTAGGTTATTTAATTAGTTTTTTAAGAAACGAGTTTTATTTCTTAGGAGCAATTTTAAACTTTTATTACGCAATAAGAATTTTCCTTATATCAAGAAAAATAGAAATAACCAGAAAGATTTTTGATATATTAAATTTAAGTACTGATAAATTAAGTGGTTTTATTATTTTATTTATTTCCCTTTTTACCCTTTTGATTTTAATTTATTCTATCCGTTATTTAAAATACTATGAAAAGAAAAAAGAATATTTCTATTATCTTCTCTTGATTGGTGCAATTAGTTGCGGAATTGCTTTGGCAGGAGATATTTTAACACTAATAATCTTTTGGGGAATTTTGCTCTCTTTAATTTTTGGCTTTTTCCAACTTACTACTAAAAATAATGGTGAATCTGCCTTTATAAAAAGCATCTTTATTTTAGGTCTCAGTGATTTTCTATTAATCCTTGGGCTTGCCTTATTATTCATTTCCTACGGCAATATTTCTTTAAATTGGCGATTATCTTTAAATAATACTATAAATATCCTTGCTTTTATTCTAATTACAATTGGTTGCTTTGCCAAAGCAGGTGCTATTCCCCTCCATTCTTGGATACCGGAGATTAGCAAAGTTATGCCAGCATCAACAATGGCATTTATTCCAGCGTCCTTAGATAAACTTTTGGGAATTTATCTTCTTTTAAGAGCAAGTTATTATCTTTTTGATTTAAATACCAATTTTATATTGAAAAATTATTTAATGATAATTGGCTCAATAACAATTTTAGCAGCAGTATTAATGGCGCTAATCCAAAAAGAGGCGATGAAGCTTCTTTCTTTTCATGCCGTATCCCAAGTTGGTTATATGGTTTTAGGAATTGGCACCGGAATTCCGATTGGTATTGCCGGTGGACTTTTTCATATGCTTAATCATGCAATTTATAAAAGTTGTCTCTTTTTAACTACTGGTCAAGTAGAGTTCTGGACAAAAGAAACAAAAATTGAAAAACTTGGTGGTTTAGCAACTAATATGCCAATAACCTTTACCTCCTTTTTGATTTCTGCTTTAGCAATTTCGGGAATTCCGCCATTAAATGGTTTCTTCTCAAAATGGATGGTTTATCAAGGAGTTATTTATTTATATAAAGAAGGAAATTATCTATTTCCTTTATATCTCTTAGCAGTAATGCTTGGCAGTATCCTTACTTTGGCATCGTTTTTAAAGTTAACCCATTCAATTTTTCTTGGTGAAAGACCAAAGGATTATGAAAAGATAAAAGAGGTTAATTTTTCATTATGGTTTCCTTCGACTTTATTAGCATTTTTATGCCTTTTATTTGGTATATTAGCTATTCCTTTACCACTAAAAGGACTCGTCTATCCCTCTTTACCATTTAAAATTGAAGAGTTTGGTTTTTGGCAACCTTTATTGGCATTTATTTTGATTATTTTGGGTGCTATTATTGGCTTTATTATTTATATATTAGGCACCGTGAAAAAAGTTAAAAGAAAGGAGATTTTTGTTGGTGGCGAAATGTTAAAAGAAGAAGAGAGACATTTCTCTGGCGACCAATTCTATTCGCCAATCAAAGAAGCACCATTATTAAGCAAAGGATATGAATTTGGCGAAGAAGGTAGCTTTGATTTTTACAATTATTTTAAGGCAATTTTTGGTGTTTTATCTTTATTATTTAAAAAAGTGATTGATTACATTTTAGAATTAATCTATCAGGCAATTATCTATTTTTCGGAAATTTTTGGTAGTTTGTTGAGAAAAATGCAATCAGGAACTTTAAGTGATTATTTAGTTGTAATATTTATCGGAATTATTATAATTTTATTAATTTTAATTTTATGATTGAGCTTTATATTTTATTAATAGTTGCTATTGGTGCCGGGATTGTGGCAGTAGAGATTAAAGATTTATTGGCTTCAGCAATCTCTTTAGGAGTTGTTGGGTTTTCTGTTGCGATTATGTTTATTTTAACCCAGGCACCTGATTTGGCAATTGTCCAAATAGTTGTTGAAGTTTTAACAGTAGTTATCTTTGTTGGAGTGATATTAAAAACTACTCATATTGATACAACCTTAGAAGATAGAAGGGATGTAAGAGATTATTTAACAAAAGGAGTTTTTGTTCTTTTTGGAATATTCTTTTTACTCTTTTCTATTTCTGCGTTAAAAGAGATACCTCATTTTGGTCAGCCAATTATGAAAATTGCTTCTCATTATTTAGTAAAAGGATTTGAAGAGATAAGAGCAGCCAATCAAGTGGCAGCAATTATTTTGGATTTTCGGGGATATGATACCTTAGGAGAAGCAACTGTTCTTTTTACTTCCGTAATTGGAGTATTAACAATTTTAAGAAAGATAGGGAAAATAAAATGAGAGGGATGACAATTATTGTAAAAACGATAACGAAACTTTTGGTTGGATTAATTTTTCTTTATGGAATATATATTATTTTCCACGGTCATCTAACTCCTGGTGGTGGTTTTGCTGGCGGAGTAATAATTTCTGCTTCCTTTATTCTTTTAATCCTCGCCTTTGGTAGCGAAGAACTAAAAGAAAGGATAAGTTATATTTACTCCTCCATCTTTGAAAGCATCGGCGGACTTCTATTTGTTCTTATTGCTTTATTTGGTCTTATTTTGGGTTCTCAATTTTTCTACAATTTTTTACCAAAAGGAAAAGTCTTTATGCTTTTTTCTTCGGGAATAATACCTTTGTGTAATATCGCTATCGGAATAAAAGTAGGGGCTGGACTTTTTGCTATTTTTTTAGCAATAGCAGCAACAAGATTTATAATGAAGGAGTAGTTATGTTGCCTTATTTAGGTTGTATATTCCTTTTTTTAGTTGGTATTTATGCGATATTAACAAAAAGGAATTTAATTAAAATTGCTATTGGCTTTTGCTTATTGGAATATGCGGTAAATCTATTTTTTGCGTTTATTGGTTATAAAAAAGATGCCTTAGCACCAATTTATACCAATGTTCAACAGACAAAGAACTTTGTCGACCCAATTCCCCAAGCTTTGGTTTTGACAGCAATCGTAATTGGTTTGGGAACAACTGCTTTGCTTTTATCCGTAGCGATAAGAATTTATGAAAAATATAAAACTTTTGACATTAAAGAAATAAAAAGGTTGAAAGAATGAATTACCTACCCTTATTTACTGCTTTACCTTTATTAGGTGCTTTTTTAACTCCCTTGCTTTCTAAGATATGGGAAAGATTATCAGATATTATTGGAAATATTATCACTACATTACTATTGATTTTAAGTGTCTATTCCCTTTTTCTATTGCCAATTTTCGGTAATATTTATGTCTATGAGATTGGCAAATGGCCAATAAAACCGATTCCTTTAGGAATAGTGTTTACCTTTGATAATTTATCATTATTAATGGTTTTGATAATTAATCTTTTAAGTTTTGCTTGTGCCATTTACTCAATTATTTATTTAGATAATTATACTGGTCGCTGGAAGTTCTGGACATTATTCTTATTAATGGTGGCTGGTTTAAACGGTATTGCAATTACCGGTGATTTATTTAACCTTTTTGTTTTTATTGAAATTTCGGCAATTTCTTCTTATGCCTTAGTTGCTTTTGGTGTGGAAAAAGAAGATTTAGAAGCCAGTTTTAAATACCAAGTTATTGGCGAGATTGCTGGTTTAACTATTCTTTTAGCAATTGCTCTTATTTACGCAAAAACTTCGACATTGAATATGGCAGATATTGCTAATACTTTTATAAATGAAAATAAGGGAACTTTATTTTGGTTTATTATCTCTCTTCTAACCTTTGGATTTCTAATAAAATCTGCTCTCTTTCCTTTCCATTTTTGGTTGCCGGATGCCCATTCCAAAGCACCGGCTCCAATTTCAGCAATGCTTTCTGGTGTATTTATTAAAACCTTGGGTGTTTACGCTCTTTCCCGTTTAATCTTTAATGTATTTGGCTTAAATAGAAATAATGCTCCTTATTATTTTGATATTCTGCTTATTTTGGGAATTTTATCAATTATAATTGCTGGCTTTATTGCCTTAAAACAAGAAAATTATAAAAGATTGTTAGCTTATTCCAGTATTAGTCAAATTGGTTATATTTTTGTTGGATTAGGTATGGCTAACTTCTGGGGTATTACCGGTGCTTTATCTTTAATTTTTGCCCATGCTTTAGGCAAAGGTCTTTTATTTTTGACTGCTGGACCGGTGGAAAGAGAAATGGGTACTTTGGATATTAATGAACTTGCTCTTTTGAAAAAGAGAATGTCTTTTTCCGGAATAGTTTATACTTTGGGTGCTCTTTCTTTGGCAGGAATTCCGCCTTTCTTAGGATTCTTCCCAAAACTATTTTTAATTTTAGGAGCCATTAAAGAAAAAATGTTTGGACTAGCAATTGTTTTAGGAATATTTTCAATATTAACTTTAGCTTATTTATTAAAAATTACTAACAAAGCTTTTACAAAAAGAGAAGGCGAAGAAGTGAGAGAGTCAGGTTCAATGGTAATTAGTTTTCTATTTTTGGTCTTTCTAATTTTTATTCTTGGTATTTTCTATTTTAATTATTTAGAACCAAATTTAATTAGTAAGGCAAGCGAAGCAATAATTAGAGGTATTGAATACGCAAGATTAGTTTTAATGAGATGATGAGAAAGGTTATCTTTTTTATTGTTGCTTTGATTTTGTGGTTTTTGCTCACCTTTAATTTAAATTATGATGAAATTATTATCGGTATTTTGGTTTCATTCTTAAGTGCCATTATTTTTGGTGGTTATTTTATTGAAAAGCCAATAAAAATTTTCCAAATCCACCGGTGGTTTTGGTTTTTAGTTTACATCCCCATCTTTGCTTATAAGTGTTTAGAAGCGAATTTAGATGTTGCTTTAAGAGTTTTGCATCCCAGTATGCCTTTAAAACCAGGGATTATAAAAATAAAAACATCTTTAAAAACGGAAACTGCTAAAACCTTTTTAGCCAATTCGATTACTTTGACGCCGGGAACAATGACCTGTGAAATTGATGGTGATACCCTTTATATTCATTGGATTTGGATAAAAGAAGAAGACGAGGAAAAAGCAAAGAAAATAATTGCTCAAACTTTTGAAAAATATTTAAAAAGGATTTTTGAGTAAATAAATATGAGTATTTTAATTACTATTTTATCGTTAGCTGCCTTTTTTAGTCTTTATCGTGCATTAAGAGGACCTTCGATTTCTGATCGGGCAATCGCTGTTGATATTATGTCAATCCTTTTCTGCGGAATAACCGCTTTGATGGCTTTTCGTTATAATTTACCTTATTTATTGGACCTTTCTATTACCATTGCAATATTAGCTTTTGTTGGAACTTTGGCATTAGCAAAATATTTGGAAGGAAAAAATTTGGATGATTAAATAAAAAGGAGAACATATGTTTTTTTATTATTTAGGTTGGATATTTATCATTTTGGGGATAATTTTTGATTTATTAGGTGCTTTGGGGTTAGTAAAGTTTCCTGATTTATATAATCGTATGCAAGCATCAACAAAATGCGTTACTATTGGCACCTGTGGTATAATGTTTGGTATCTTTTTTATTAGCGGTTTTACACAAATGGGAATAAAGGCTTTAATTTGCGCCTTATTCATTCTTTTTACTATGCCGGTTGCTGCCCATGCTTTATCCCGTGGTTCACTACTTTTTGGAACAAAGCTTTGGCATAAAAGTATTGTTGATAAATTTAGTGAAGATAAAAAAGGTTATTCTCAAATAAGCAAAGAAGATGAGGCAACCTAAATTAAGAGAATTAAAAGAAGCCATCAAGGCAATTTTTAAAGGTCCTTATACAATAAAATTTCCTTATAAGCCAGCAAAAGTTTTCCCTAATTTTCGGGGAAAAATCGTTTTCAATGAAGAAAAATGTGTTGGTTGTGGGGCTTGCGTCGAAGTTTGTCCTTCAAAGGCAAGAGAAATAATTGATGATAAGGAAAGAAAAATTAGAAGGGTTATTCATTACCAAGAGAAGTGTATTTATTGCGGCCAATGTGTAAGGTATTGTATTACCGGTGAAGGAATTAAGCATACTCCGGAATTTGATTTGGCCTCTTTAAAAAAAGAAGGATATAGAAATGAAATAGAAAAGGATTTAGTTTTATGTGTTTCTTGTGGCGAAGTGATAGCACCCAAAGATCAAATTGTTTGGATTGCCAAAAAGGTAGGTACTTTAATGTCTACTAACCCAACCTTATTTTTAACTTATTATAAAGAATTAGGTTTGGTTTACGAGCCAAAAACAGAAATAGAAGAAATTCCTTACCGAGCTAGTCATTTGCAAATTCTTTGTCCTACCTGTCGAAGAAAAGTTTATCTTGAAGAAATTTGGGGATATTAAGAAATTCTTACAATATGACAAGAACAAGAAATACAGGGGTCATAGGCACGAATAATTTTTTCTGATTCATCTATCAATTCGTCTTCTTTTACCCCAAATTTTTTAATTATATTGCAAGCACAAATTTTTAAATGTTGTTCAATAGAGGCATAATTCTGAGCAGTTGGAATAATTAAATTTGCCTTTACACATTTTTTATTTTTGAATTCGTAATAGTGAAAAAGAGTTCCCCGGGGTGCTTCAACACTGCCAACAGCTTTTCCATTAAATTTTTGGTAAGTTATTAATGTTTCTTCTAAGGGTGTTTTCTTTAAAAGTTCATCTACGGTTGAGATTACTTTTTCTAAAGAAAAAATAATCTCAATTGCTTGGGCAAGATTGTTATATAAAGGATTTCTTATCCAACTTAAACTATAACTCTTTTTAAAAGCTTCCGCCGAGGCATTATGTAATCTTTCTCCTAACAGACTCATTCTTGCCAAAGCACCAACCATATAAGGTCGATTTTGATAATAAGCATGTTTAGCTGATGAATGGGGGATAATTTTTTCTTCAATAAGAGAATAAAACTTTTCAACAAGATATTCTTCACCATTAGAAATTAATATTTCGTCTCCCCAAAAACCATATTCATCAGTTGGCGGTTTTAGACAAACAAAAAGCATACTTTCTTCACCAAAAGTGGTATAATGAAGGTCACGAGTAATTTCCCAAGATTTTATTGCTTCCGGTAATAATTGCTCGGCTTCCTTTTTAATGTCCATTAGTTCTTCAGCGGTTAAATATCTGCCAAAACCCCCAATAACCATATTTTCGCCATGCATCATTCTTCCTAAAATTTTTTCCATTAAGAAATTTCCAAATTTCTTAATTCTCAACCCAATCTGGACAAGGTCAGGAAATTTTTGTGCCATATTAACAGCATCCGGAAATCCTAAAAAGTCGGGTAAGGCAAGAAAAAAGAGATGAAGGGCATGGCTTTCTAACATTTCTCCATAATGGGCTAAATCTCTTAAAAGGATAATTTCGTGAGGGACTTTAATATTACCAATTTTTTCTAATGCCCGAATGGCTGAATAACGATGGGAGACATTACAAATTGCACAAATCCGACACACTATATTCAGTACCTCTTCTGGATTTTTGTTAACAACCAGAGTTTCAAAAAGTCTTGGTCCTTCAGGAATTTCAAATTTAATACTTTTAAATTTATTTTTGTAAATTTCAATGTAAATATTTCCGTGTCCCTCAACACGGGTAACTAAATCTACTTTTATTTTCTTCATTTCTTGTTTTTAAGTTGGTCTAAAATTTCCTTTGCTTTTATTCCCCAAAATAATCTGATCTTTTTTTCTAATTCCTTAAAAGAAATATTATTTTCTTGGGATATTTTTAGCCAAGAAGAAATGTTTAAATCTTCATAAGGGCCGAAGCAACCAACACAAGGTAGGTTGTTGGTAGGACACCTTGCTGTGCAACCAGCACGGGTTAAAGGACCTAAACAAGGAATTCTTTTTAAAAGGAGGCAATTGTTTTCTTGCCATTTACATTCTAAGCAGACAGGATACGAAGGCAATTCTACCGGCAGATTTCTTAAAAGTCTTATAAAATTAAAAAGAAAAAGTTTAAAATCAATGGGACAACCGGGAATAAAATAATCTATCTTTACATAATTTTCTAAGGGTTTTGATTCTAATGGCTTTAAAATAGTAAATTTATGAGGATAAACAGAATTGAAACGTGTTAAAAAATCTCCTGCATGGGAGTACATTGACTGTAAGCCACCAAAAGAGGCGCAAGTTCCCAAAGCTACCAAAATTTTGCTTTTTTCTCTTATTTTTTTAAGTTCTTCTATCTGTTCTTCACTGGTTATGGAACCTTCAATAAAAGCAATATCTAAATTTGTTTTTTCATTTCGTTTGCTTGTTGCTAAACGGAAACTAACAATTTCTATTGAATTCCAAATTTTTAAGAGATAATCTTCATTATGAACAATTGTTAATAAATCACCGGCACAGCCGGTAAATTCATAAAAACCAACTTTTAATTTCTTTTCCATATTATTGAATTTTATATTAAATCTTTCATATGTAATACATCCCAATAAGTAAAAACCGGCCCGTCAACGCAAGTATAAATAGAACCAATAACGCAGTGTCCGCATTTTCCCATTCCGCAACGCATCCTTCTCTCTAAAGTCATTAAAATTTGGTGTTTCGGGATTTGTAGATTTACTAATTTATCAATTACAAACCGATACATTACCGGTGGGCCACAAACTGCCGCATAGGTTTTTTGTGGATCAATATCCTTTAAATATCTGAAAAGTTCAGTTACTACGCCAATTTTCTCTGTCCAAGTTCCGGTATCATCTTTGTCTACTGTTAAAAGACATTCTAAATCTTCCCTTTCTTTTAATTCTAAAAATTCTCTTAAAAATAACATTTCATTTGGCCGTCGGGCACCATAAAGAAAATAAATCTTTTTAAACAAATCACGGTTATCTAAAGCATACAAAAGTAAAGAACGTAAAGGAACTGCTCCTAAACCACCAGCAATAATAATTAGATTATACTCGTACATTTTTTCAATTGGAAAACCATTACCATAAGGTCCCCGAATATGGATAATTTCATTCTCTTTTAGTTTAAAAAGTTGTTCGGTTAGAACACCAATTTTTCTAATACCAAATTCTAATAAACCAGGTCGAGAAGGTGAAGAGGATATTGAAAAAGGTGCTTCACTAACACCAAACAAAGAAACCATCATAAATTGGCCAGGTTTGTAGTTTATAGTTAAAGCTTTTTCAATTTCTACCGGTCTAACTTGGAAGAAGCGCACATTTTCAATTAAATCATATCTTCTTACAATTCTCATTGGGATAGGTTCATATAAATTTTCACTCATTTTTTTATCTCTTCACCTTTTAAAATTTTTGTTATTTCTAAAACATTGATATTAACTGGACAATTAGCAATACATCTTCCGCAACCAACACAAGCTGGTTTGCCAAATTCGGTGATAAAGGCTTTTAGTTTGTGAGTATACCAGAGTTTTACCCGATCTGCTCTTTTCTCACGAAAATTAAAACCCCCGGCAACCAACGCAAAAATTTTTAACATACAACTATCCCAAAATCTTTCTCTTCTTCCTGGTTCGTTGTCAATACCCAAATGGTCAACAATATTAAAACAAGTACAAGTAGGACAAACCATACTACAAGTTCCGCAGGAAAGGCATTTCTCACCAATTTCATTCCAGACTTCTAAGTCATAACTCAATTCCATAATATCAGGCATCGCAGTAAGGTCCAAATTAAGTTGGTATTGATTATCGCGCCATTTTCGCCATTCAATATAGTGATTTAAATCTTTGGAAGTTATTTTTTCTTCAAATAAATCTAACCGATGACGTAATAAATCGTCGCCTTCTGAAGAACCCACCCAGACAAGATAATATTCATCTAAATCAGTAAATCCTAAATCAAAACCTTCTTCCACAAAATGGGTATTTAATGAACGGGCAAAGCATTTGTCATCAGGAACGCAGGAAAAAGCAATAATTAATGTTGATTTTCTGTGGGTTAAATAATAATAATCAGGATATCTTTCCTTATATAATCGGTCTAAAACTAAAAGAGCGTGAATTTCACAAGGATGAACACCAAAGATAATTCTTTTCTTAATATCCTTTAAAGCATTTTCGTATTTACCATCTTTGGTATAAAAGAATGTATTAAATTTTGGTGGGATAAGAAATTTTTTTAAAGGCAAAATAGGTCTTAAGGCATTGAGATTTAATAGAGAGTAGTCACTAATTTTTTCATAGACATCAATATCTTTCTTCTTTATTGGTCCCCAAACTTCTCCAAAGTCTTCTAAACTTTTTAGATATTCCTTTAAGTATTCCTTTTTTAATTTATAAGCTTTCATAAAACAAAAATTATATCAATATTTAATAGAAAAGTCAAATAAAAAATATATGCTAAAGTATGTTTAATAAGTTAATAAGGATATTAATACCTTCAGATTATTTAGAGGTCCAAAATAAAAATTAAAAAAGTGGTAACCTAAGGGGGCATTTTTTCGTTATATATATAGAAGGAAAATAAATAAAAAGGAGGATATTAAACTAAGGAATGCTTACCAAAGAATATAAATATATTGCCAAATTAGAAAAAGATACAAAGATGATTGAGAATGTGTTTACAAAATATGCTGAACTTGTGGAATTAAATATCAAAATAAAGACAATTTTAGATTTCCGCCTGGGGCAATACCTGTTCCGTACCTTTCTTATTTCTTTTATACCCAAGAAATCTGGCGGTTAGTTGATAAATATGATGGTATTTATGCTTTATAAACTTATTGCTATCACGGAAATTAAATGGGGAGCAAGGGGATTAAATAAAGATATTATAGGAAAATTAAGAGTTAAATATCTTTGGTATTATCTTGTGAGCAAACTGAAAAGAATAGTTTATAAATACTATTTATCTTTTAGTTGTGATTATCCAAAATCAATTTATAAATACTATTACATTCCTGGAACCTTTTATATTGGTTATCTAAACTTTTTAAGAAAGGGATACCGATTGATAAAAAAAAGAAAATTATTAAATGTTGAAAGCTTGCTTAAAAAACAGGAGGTATTAAAGGAGATAAAATTTCTTCTTTTAAAAGTTAAATAAGAAATCGTCTTAAATATCTTCTTAGCACTACCTTAATAAAACAGGAGGGTTTTACTTTCTATTGAAAAGGGAGCTGTATAGTAGATAATATAGTAGTGAATTTTTATTATCAATAAAAAGTTAGCAAAGAAAATTATAATAATTAATAAAATGAATAAGGTAATTTTCTAAATAGTGATTTCAGTTTTATAAAATATTTATTTCTCGCTTTAAACATTAGGTAATAAATATCTTATTAATTCCAACCGTTGCAGCATCAATTACCTAGAAGATAATTTGTCCAATATAATTTTCGTTTTGAATAATACCAACTCCTATTTAACAAATTGAAACTGAATTATATTAGATTGCCTATGAAATTATATTTTCATAAGAACTTATTAAGTTCTAATCACAACGATACTGAGAATTGTGCTGTGTAATTGTGATAAGTTAAGACATCATTTACCAGTATGTAAAAACACTAATCAAGAGCATAATAATCTAAAATGATAAAAGGGTTAGATTGTTCATACAATTTATATACGCTTCTATCGTCTATCCCTTAACTTAAATTTTGTTCTACATTATAAAAACATAGGCGTTCATTTTTAATTTTATTTATTCTTTTTAGGACGTCTATCATTTTAAGAAATTTATTAAATAATTTCAAGGCTTTTTTACTTTAATATTCTTATTAGCCGGTAACCATATCTTAATACATTGGCTATATTTACTTGATTTTTTATATTTCTTTATTATAATTTTATTACTATGAAAAAAGAAAAATTCGATTATAATAAAATTAAAAAAGAATACGAGAAAGTTGGGTTTAGCGTAGCGAAATTAGCCGAAAGATTAGGGATTTCTTATAAAAAAGCTTATTATCTTGTTCATTATAAATCTCTTTTGATTGAAGATGAAAGCACTTATGATAAAATTAAAAAACTCCTTAATAAAGGAGTGGGTTCAATCAAGGAATTAGCAGATAAAATTGCAGTAAGCGAAACAGTAATTCGTTGGCATCTTAAAAAATATCCCAACTTAAAAGAAAAATTTCTGAAAAATCGGGAGAAAGAGAAAACTAATAAAAAATAAGCTATCTCTAACGAATGAGGATTGTTGCTCAAAACCGAAAGGCTGTTCATAATTATTTTATTGAAGAAAAATATGAAGCAGGAATTGAGTTAAAAGGAAGTGAGGTAAAATCAATAAGAGAAGGTAAGATTTCTATTGAGGAGGGTTATTGCACAATTGAAAATGGTGAAATGTTTTTAAAAGATGTTCATATTGCTCCCTATGAAAAAGGAGGTATTTTTAATCCCGATCCTAAAAGAAAAAGAAAACTGTTGCTTCATAAAAATGAGATAAAAAGATTGATTGGTAAAGTGGAAAGAAGGGGTTATACGCTAATTCCTTTAAAAGTTTATTTTAATGATAAAGGAAAATGTAAAATTGAAATTGCTTTAGCGAAAGGGAAAAAGGTTATTGATAAAAGAAAGGAGTTAAGAGAAAGGGCACTTAAAAGGGAAGAGCGTTATTATCATAAATATAAATGGTAATAAGAAAAGTTCTTTTCTTATTTCTTTTATCTCTTAATTTTCTTTTTAGCCGAAAAATTATTATTGGTAACGAAACCACGGAGACCTTAGTTTTTGAAGAGAAGGAATATTTATTATTAACAAATTTCATTAAAGGATTAGATGCTAAATTCTGGTTTATTGGAGACAAAGTTTTTTTAATTCTTAATGATTCATTAAAGACAGAAATAATTATTGATTTAGAAAGGCCGGTAATAAAAATAAATTTTGAAGAAATAAAAGTTTCTTATCCGGTTTTGAAAATAGGAAATAATTACTTTATTTCCTTATTTACTTGTGAAAAGATTTTAGAGAAAATAAGAATTAAAAAAGAAGAATTTCTAATTGAAGAAGAAATTATTGTTCCCGAAATTACTGAAATTAAAGTGCGCGAAAAAAAGGATACAACAATAATAACTTTTTATTTAAATTCCGATGTCTATTTTTCCACAAAGAGTTTTTCTTATTTTGATTACGAAATAAACTTTCAGGCAAAATCCAATGTTAATAAATTACCACTGTTGGGCCATTTAAAAAATTATGAAATAAAAAAAGAAGATGGCTTTAACATTAAGTTTTATTTGAAAAAAGAGTGCGATGTTCGTCTTAATAAAGAAAAAAATATAGTGATTTTAAAATTTTTGCCTCGCTTGAAACAAGGGATAAAATTAGTAGTGATAGATCCGGGTCACGGTGGAAAAGATCCGGGAGCAATTGGTAAAATGGGAACAAAAGAAAAAGATTTAAATTTATTAATTGCCAAAAAGTTAAAAAAATATTTAAAAAAATTTGGTTTAGATGTTATTTTAACAAGAGATAGCGATGTTTTTCTCTCATTAGGAGAAAGAACTAAAATTGCTAATGATAATAAAGCAGATATTTTTATTAGTATTCATTGCAATTCAGCACCAAAAAAGAACTCTTATGCTTGTGGTTTTGAAGTCTATTTTCTTTCAGAAGCAAGAACGGATTGGGAAAGGGCAGTTGCTCAAGCCGAAAATGAAGTAATTAAATACGAAATTACTAAAAACGAGATTAATGATGATTTCTTAGCTTTTATTCTTGCTGATTTAGCTCAACAAGAATTTTTAAAAGAATCTCAAGAATTAGCAGTAGCTATCCAGGATGTTATATGTGAAGCTTTAAATATTGAAAATCGGGGGGTAAAACAGTCAGGTTTTTATGTTTTAAAAGGTGTTTTTATGCCGGCAGTTTTAATTGAATGTGGTTTTTTAAGTAATCGGAAAGAAGAGGCACTTTTGCGAAAAGACTGGTATCAAGAAAAATTGGCAAAAGGAATTGCCGAAGGATTAAAAAAATTTATTAGCCAAATAAGATGATCGGTATTTTTGATTCGGGTTTAGGCGGTTTAACAGTAGTGAAAGAAATTAAAAAATTAATGCCAGAGATAAAAATATTATATTTTGGCGACACTGCTCGTTTGCCTTATGGTGAGAAATCCGAAGAAATTATAAAAAAATACACATTTGCTGCCTGTAATTTTTTAAAAAAAAGAAAAGTAAAAGTTATTATCATTGCTTGTCATTCTGCTTCTTCGGTGGCTCTTAATTATGTAAAAAGTAAAATTTCTTTACCAATAGTTGACGTAATTCAAGCGGGAGTAAAAGCAGCTATTGGGAAAACAAAAAGCAAAAGAATTGGTGTAATAGGTACACGAATAACAATTAAATCCGGTACCTATGAAAAAGTTTTTAAAAATTATGATAAAGAGATAGAAATTATTGCCCGAGCAACACCTTTATTGGTACCTTTAGTAGAGGAAGGCTGGATAAATCATTATATCACCAAAGAAGTGTTGAAAATCTATCTTCAACCTTTTAAAGAAGAAAAAATTGATACTTTACTTTTAGGTTGTACCCATTATCCTTTGCTAAAAAAATTAATAAAAGAAATATTCAAAAATAGAATTGCCATTGTCGATTCTTCCGAAGAGCTGGCTAAATCAATAGCTGATTTTTTTTCTTATAAAAAAATAAAAAAAATGAAAGGAGAATTGGTGATTTATCTCACCGATATTCCACCAGAGTTTGAAAAGATTGCTCGTATTTTTTTAGGTCTTTTACCTGATAAAATTATGCGCGTATCTCTTCAAGAATAGCGATGGTGATAAGAAGGGATGGGAGAAAGTATGATGAAATAAGAAAAATAGAAGTAAATATAGGGTATTTAGAAAATCCTTTAGGTTCTTGTTTAATAAAAGCAGGAAAAACAATTGTTTTGTGTACTGTTTGTTATGAAAGAAGGGTTCCGCCTTTTTTATTAGGGAAAAATAGTGGTTGGCTTACTGCCGAGTATTCTTTATTGCCAGGCTCCACTTTACAAAGAACTCCGAGGGAGATAACAACTTTACGAGTAAATTCTCGCGCTCAAGAGATAAAAAGATTTATCGGCCGTTCTTTAAGGGCAGTTATTGATTTATCGCTATTGAAAGAAATAACAATTTTTGTTGACTGTGATGTTTTACAGGCTGATGGCGGAACGAGAACTCTTTCAGTTACCGGAGGCTTTCTTGCTCTTATGGATGGAGTAAAGAAACTGCTTGCTATGGGAATAATTGAGAAAAATCCGGTTATTGATTATTTGGGTGCAATTTCTGTTGGAATTATTAATAGTGAAATACTTTTGGATTTAAATTACGAAGAAGATTTTAATGCCGAAGTAGATATGAATTTGGTTATGACTGGTAGTGAGAAAATTGTAGAAATTCAAGCAACTGCCGAGAAGGTACCCTATTCTTTTGAAACGCTTTCAAAACTTTTCCAATTAGCAAAAAAAGGGATAGAAGAAATTATTAAGCTGGAGAAACAATTTTTTACTCTTTGATAAATATTGAGTATTTAAAAAAAGAACAAGAAGAAATTGCCCAAAAAATAAAATTAGTTGACATAATAAAAAAAATAGAAATAATTGGTGCTTCTGATGTTGCTTTCTCTTTTACTTATGGTTACGCTTGTTTTGCTACTTTTACCTATCCAGAGTTAGAATTTTTAGAAGAAATAATTATTAAAGATAAAATTGATTTTCCTTATCTTCCCGAATTTTTAAGCTATCGCGAGTTAAAATTTATCATTAAAGCTTATCAGAAAATAAAAGAAAAACCAGATGTAATTCTGGTAGATGGTCAAGGAATACTGCATCCTCGGAAAGCCGGTATTGCCTCCCATTTAGGAGTAGTAATTAATAAACCAACAATTGGAATTGCTAAATCTTTATTGATTGGCGAAATAAAAGGGAGTTTAAAAGAAAATAAATTTTCCTATTTACCAATTTTTTTTAATAACGAGGTTTTTGGTTTTGTGTTAAGGTCCCGAAGGAAGACAAAGCCAATTTATATTTCACCAGGAAATTTGATTACCAAAGAAAAAGCATTAGAAATTGTTATTAATTGTTGTAAAAAGTTCCGAATTCCTGAACCTTTGAGATATGTTCATATTAAAGCAAAAATAGCAAAATTTAAAGATGAAAAAAGTTAGTTTGAAGGAATTAACATGGGATTTTTTTAAAATTGGTCTCTTGGGCTTTGGTGGCGGAATGGCGATGGTGTCCTTAATAAGAGAATATTGTGTTAAAAAGAGAGGTTGGATTAGTGACGATGATTTATTAACAGCAGTAGCAATTGGTCAAATGCTTCCCGGTCCTTTTGTGCCTAATTATGTAGAGTTTATCGGTTATTCTTTGAGAAAAATTAAAGGAATGATTATTTCCGTTATATCTTTTTTATTACCCACCTATTCTATTACTTTAATTTTGAGTATTTTATATTTTCATTACCAAGAATTAAAGATAATAGAAAAAATTTATAAATATTTATTACCGGTGATTCCCGCAATTTTATTTTGGGGTGGATTAAGTTTAATAAAAATTTTCTTTAAAAAGAAAGAAATTTGCGATATTCTTTTTTCGGTAGGGATTATTATTTTGGCTTATTTATTATTAAGTTTAAAAATAGAAATTTTTTTCATAATAATTATTTGTGGTTTTTTAGGGATAATAATAAAATGGTTAAAGGATAAAGAATTTTTGAATTTCTTTTTTTCTTTACCGCCATTATTTATCTTATTTTCTATTTTTTTTAAAATTGGTGCTTTAACTTTTGGTGGCGGTTATGCTGCAATTCCTTTTATCAAACAAGAATTCGTTGATTTTCGCCAATATCTTTCCGAAAAAGATTTTCTAGTGGGAGTAGGTATTAGTCAAATTACTCCTGGACCTGTGGCGATAATTGCTACTTTTATTGGCTATAAATTAGGAGGAATTTTGGGTAGCATTATTGCCACTGTTGCCATTTTTTTACCTTCGGGAATAATGCTTTATTTTGTAATAAGGCTTTATCAAAAAATTGATAAAAATTTTTATATTCAAAGTTTTTTATCCGGTGTTAAACCAGCAATAATTGGATTTATTTTTCAAACAGGTTTATTTTTCTTTTTGAAAATTATTAATAATTGGTGGTTAACGATTTCTTCCTTAATAATTTTTATTTTTTTAATACTTACTAATATAGAGCCTTTTTATATAATTATTTTTAGTATTTTTTTTAACTTTCTTATTCATAAATTTATTAATTTTTAAGATATACTAATTTATTGACATGACAAAAAAAATAGATTATAATTCTTTGATGAGAAAAAATGGGTTTACCTTAGTAGAGTTATTAGTAGTAATAATGATATTAGGTATTTTGCTTGCTTTACAAGTACCAAATTTTAACCTAATGCGAGAAAGGGCGAGACAGACAGCAGTAAAAGCAAATATGCATCTTTGCCAGGTTGTTATTGAGACTTACCATTTAGAGCAAGGTCATTATGCCGATGATTTTTATGAAGATGGCTATGGTTCTTATTTCCCCGGCGGAATTTTTGAAGTGAAATTAGGGAAATTTCCCACCAATCCTTATACAAGTAAAGAATTAGCACCAGAAGATTTTGATGAAGAAGATTATGATAATAAAGAAGATTGTTTTGACACTAGAGAGGATGGTCCTAACGATGTTTGGGGATATGATCCGGGCACAATTAGATATGGAGTATGGTACCCGCCTGGTTCTCAATATCCTTCTAATTATGGATTAATTGGTTTTAATATTGCTGGTGAATCAATAAGGAGTTATACCCCAGAGCACGATGAGGTAATAATTTTTGTTTTACATAATTAAATTATGAAAAGCAAAGGAGTTACTTTAGTTGAATTATTAATAGTAATTTTTATTATTGGTATTTTAATAAGTTTTTTAGTTCCTCCAATTGTATCTCGTGTAACACAGAATGCTCGGATTACTGTGGTTAAAAACCGATTATATCAATTGAGAAAAGCCATTGTTGGTGAAGTAGGAGCAAATTACATTGATTACGGTTTCAAAGGTGATGTAGGCAGATTCCCGAGACATTTAATAGAATTAGCAACAAATCGTCCAGATACATTAAGAGAATTTAATTATCCGGGAAAAGAATCTATTCCCGCATGGAATCCTTTTACTAAAAAGGGTTGGAATGGTCCTTATGTTCGCGATGATGCTGACCACTCCTTTTTATACGATCCTTGGGAAACACCGATTATGTATCATTTAGGAGCAAATGGTGAAACCTTAGGGTTAAAAAGTGCTGGTCCGGATGGCGAATGGTATGATCCCCAAAGACATCAAACAAATGATGATATTATAATTTTATTTTAAATTAATGAAAAATAAAGGAGTTACTCTTTTAGAGTTATTAATCGTAATGGTGATTATTGGAATATTAGCTTCGGCGGCGGTAAAAACTTGGGATGTAACATTAGAAAGACAAAGAATTGAAGAGACAATAAAAGAATTAGATGAAATTGGAAGAGCAATTGTTGGTGATGAACGATTGACTTATTTAGGAACAAGGGTTGATTTTGGTTTTGTTGGTGATTGCGGAATGTTGCCTAGAGCTTTAATAGACCTTGCTATAAAACCAGAGTATATAGATTCTGCCTTATGGAAAGGACCTTATGTAAAACCAACTTTTGTTGAAAATCCAAGAGGATTTTTAACTGATGCCTGGGGTGATTCCTATAAATATTATCCAGAAAGCTTAATTATTAGGAGTTACGCGAGCGGTAGTGATGTGAGCTATCAAAAATGGCTCACTAAAAAATTAGCGGGTTCTTTTTCCGATATTTTTAATAATGAGTTAAGTGGAATAGTATATGATGCTTTTGGAAATACACCGGATTCAGCAAAAGCTACTAATATATTAATAACTCTTTTTTATCCTCGGGAAGGGAGACTGATTATTGACTCAATTCATCCGCGTAGCGGTGGTAATTTTATATATTCCGGTACTCCTATTGGTAAAAGAAAATTAGTATGTGTTTATCGAGACACTGTGCAATATGATTCTATTGAAAAAATTATCACTGTTTATCCTCGAATTGGAGCGAAAAATATTGAACTGAAATTTAGTCGGGTTAATTTTCAAGAATGATAAAAGTTATGAAAATAAACAGAGGAGTTACACTATTAGAGATGATTGTAGTTATGGTGATTATTGGTATTCTTGCTGGTATTTCATTAAGTGCAATCGATCGGGTTCGAGAACGTTCTCAAATTGATGAAACAATGGAAGAGCTAAAAAGAATAGGCAAAGCGATTAATGGGGATCCGGAATTGATTGCTGATGGAAAAAGAATAGATTTTGGTTATGTGGGTGACATGGGAAAATTGCCGGATAGTTTAGGTGCTTTAGTGAATAACGAAGGCGGTTTATGGAAAGGGCCTTATTTAAAATTAGATTTTTTGGAAGATAAAGAGAGTTATAAAATGGACGCTTGGGGAAGATATTATCAATACACACCGGAAGATTTAGCAATTAGAAGTTTTGCTAACGGTCGTTTTACCTTAACTTACAAAATTGCCGAAAATTATGATGATTTATTTAATAACAAAATCTACGGTTATATTTATGATAGTGAAAAAAATCCTCCAGGAAATATGGCGGTTAATTTCCGAGTTGGTTGTGAATATCCTAAAAATGGAGAAATGGTATATGTGGAATCAATACCTCACCCAGACGGTTTCTTTTCTTTTGATAATATTCCGATAGGTATTCATTTAATTAGAGTTTATTCTCAAAAAGAAACTTTAAAGAAGCATGTGGTAGTTCTACCAAAATCCCAAGTTTTTATTGAATTTAAATTTCCTGGTATTTTTCGTGGAAGTTTAGTTTATGTAGCTAATTCGGCAAATTCTTTTCCTGCTCCTCCGGATACTATTTCCAATAATTTTTCTTTTGAGTTATTTAACCCAATAAGCGAAACAATAAAAATTAATAATTTTAATTTGCTTTCCTTGTCTAATGATACTATTTTTTATGAATTTATTGTGATTGATAATGATACAGTGGCTAATTTTGGTGGTGGCAATAGATTCAGCCTTAAACAAGAGGTAAATTTTGATAGTATAGTTGTTTTTATCCCTCAAAGTAAAAGAATATTTACATTGTTAGGATTTTATAATAACCAAACCGGTGGTTATCCAAGAAGCGTAAGAAATAAAATAGCAAAAATTAGAACCAGTGATGGTTCGGTTAACCAATTTTTAATTCCTTAAAAGGGGGTGAAATGTGAAAGGTATTGATTTTAAAAAATTATTCAAAGCGGAAGGAAAAGGTGCTTTATCAATTGATATTGGCTCCCAATCAGTTAAATTTGTTTATATGGAGAAAGATAGAGTTTGTGCTTACGGATTAAAAGAATTTATGGAAATCCCTGATATTAGCGGAATTATTAGAGAATTGATTAAAGATTTGAAACCCGCAAAAGTTTACTCTTTTGTTAGCGGTCCTTCGGTGAGTTTGCGTCAGGCACCTTTTCCTAAAATGTCAAAAAAAGAATTGAGGGATGCTATTTTTCTTCGTTTGGATAAATATTCACCTTTTACTGTTGATGAAGCAATTTTAGATTATAAAAATTTAGGAATAATGAGCGAAGCAGGAAAAGAAGCTAATAATGTTATGGTGGTTTCTGTAAGAAAAGATATTATTGCCGACCACATTGCTACCTTGAGAAAAGTGGGTTTGGAACCTTCAGCAATTTCGGTTATTCCTTTTGCACTGGCAGCAGCGGTAAAGAAATTTGGAAATTTAAAAGAAGAAGAAGTAGTTGCTCTTTTAGATATTGGTGCTGAATTTACTGATATAATATTCATAAGAAATAAACAATTAGAATTTACTCGGACTGTAACCACCGCGGGAAATTCCTTTACCGAAGCAATGACCGTCGCAATTATGACCGAAGAAGGAGAATTGGCTCTGAGTTTAGAAGAAGCAGAAAAGTATAAAAAAGTATACGGTATTCCGGAAGAAACAAATGAAGAAATTTTACCCAACGGAATAAAAGTTAAGAGATTATTGAGTTTACAACGACCAGCCTTAGAGAGGTTTTTGGGAGAAATAAATCGAACTTTTGATTTTTATAAAAGAGAATATAATGTTCCAGTAATAAATCGAATTTTGGTTTGTGGAGGTAGTGCCGAATTTAAAGGCTTAAAAGAATTTTTAGAAGAAAATTTAAAAATTAATGTTGAATTATTCGATCCCTTTAAGAACTATAATCTTTATTTGCCAAATTATCCACAAAATATTGGACATCGGTTGGTTGCTTGTTTAGGACTGCATTATGATCCAGAGGCAGTAGACCTTCTACCTTCTGAACTTAAGGTTAAAAGATATGTTGGCAAGGACTTACAAATTGTTGGCGCAATAGCAGTTGTTTTAATTCCTTTGCTTATTTTAATAAATATTGGATTAGAGGTTCAAAGAGCTTTGGAACAAAATCAAATAAGAAAGCTTCAAAAAGAACTAAAGGAAGTAGAAATAATTTCTCAGGAATACACTAATTTTAAAAATAAATTTGACGAATTAGAAGCCCAGCAAAAATTATTAAAAAGTATTGTTGGCGAAAGTGAAGTAGTTACACCTTTATTAAGATTTTTCTCCAAAGAAGTGCCGAATAACATTCAACTTAGTACTCTTACATTTACTGGACTTTCTAAGATTAATTTAAAAGGAGTTGTTACTGGTAAACCAGAATATTTAGAAGTAGATTTGGCAGATTTTATGTGGAAATTGGAAAATAGCAAAGTGGTGAAAGAGGTGAATTTAATTAGTAAAACAAAAACTTATCTTATTGGTGAAGAAGTTTTGAATTTTGAATTAGAATGTTTATTAGAATAAGGAGGTGAAAAATGAATATTTTACAAAGGAAATGGTTATTTGGTGGGTTGATTATTCTTTTGGCAATAATTGTTGTTTTTATTCTTTTTCTTTATCAACCAAAGATAGCAGCCCGCGCAAAATTAAAAACAGAAGCAAAAGCATTGAAAGCCAAAATTGAGGAATTAAGAAGGTTGGCAAAAGAGACTGAGATTTTGAAATTAAAAATTGCGAAATTGGAAGAAGAGAATAGAGAGTTTGTTGCCCGAATTGCTCCCCGGAGCGAAGTTTTACTTTTGGCTAAACAGTTATCAGAAGAAGCTAAAAAGTATAATATAAGATTTCTTAGTATTCGTCCGCCCGGTTTAGATACTCTTTTAACCCAAGAAACAAAAGAAACTCCTTTGAGACCAATTCCTTTTGAAATTACTTTGCAAGGAAGATATTTAGATATTGGAAAATTTATTGCCAATTTAAGCAAATTTCCCTATTTCATTAAAGTTTACGAACTGGAATTTACTGGCAAAGATGAGATAAAACCTCTAATTGAGGCGAGAATTTTAGTTAATATATTTGCTTCAAGTCTGATTGGGAAAATTTTGTAGGAGGTTTTTATGAGAAGAATAATAACTATTTTAATTTTGGTTTTTATTTTGATTTTTGTGGGTTCTCGGGTTCTAAAGAAAAAGCCAGTTCAAAAGGCAATTAAGAAGACAGAGGAAGTTGCTGAAGGAAGTAGGAGAGCAAGAAGAGCTGGAAGAAAAACTGGTGGTTTAGAAAAAAGAGAAAAGAAAAGCAAAGAAGAGAGGAAAAAAGAGAGAGAATTAAGGAAATTAGAAAAAAAACGATTAAAAGAAGAAAGAAAACGGCAACGGGAATTACAAAAATTACAAAGGCAGAAAAAGAAAAAATCAAGAAAAAAGAAGACGGGAATGTATATTTTACAAGCAATTGTGATGGTAGAAAATACTCCTTATGCCTTAATTGATGGAAAACAATACAAAGCAGGTGATGAGATAATAGGAAGAAGAATTGTGAAAATTGATTCCGATAAGATCACTCTTGATTATTTTGGCGAAATTACTACGGTTCGAGTGGGTGAAGGTTGTGTTCCTTTTGCGACATTAAAAACTACTAAAAGGAAATAAATTGACATTTTTAAATTTTTTATTATTATAATATAATATGCGTCAAAGATTAATTGTATTAATTGGAATTTTAATAGTAGTTTTAGTACTTTTTACTCTTTTAAGACCGAGACCTAAATCGAAAGTCACGTCAATCGCAAAAGAGATGAAACCAAAAGTAAAACAAGAAACCTTAGCTACATTGCCCAAGAAAGAGATAAAAGAGATAAAAAAAGAATCAATAGTTAGTTCACCGGTTAAAAAAGAAACTTTAGCCCTTGCTAAGCCATCGGTAAAAAAAGAAACCTTAGGATTGAAGCCCCTTTCTGCTCAAGAAATACAAGAAGATACAGAAAAGTGGGGCGAGGATCCTTTTGTAAGAGATTTTTCTTATCTTGCCGAAATGAAATCATTAATTGTCTCAGCAATCACCCTAAGTGAAAATGAAGCCTACGCAATAATTAACAATCAGATAGTCCATGTTGGAGATTTGGTGGATGGAAAGAAAGTAGTTGCGATTGAAAGAGACAGAGTGATTGTAGAAAAAGGCGGGAAAAGATTTACGATTTTTTTAGGTGAGTAATTAATAATAATAAAAGGAGGAAATATTATGAGAAAATATATTTTTGGGTTAATAGTTTTAATAACACTTTCTTTTTCGCAAGATAATTTTTTAAGAAACATTTATTACGAAGAACTTTTAGAAAAAGTGAGAATCACTTTAAGTTGCGATACTTTTTGTGAATTTCAGACTTTTCTTAATTTATCTCCGCCAGCGATAAATATAATTTTATTCGGCGTAAAATCTTCGGTAAAAGAGACAATGGAAGTAGCAAAATTTGGTATAAAAGATGTTTTAATAAAAGAAAATGAAGAAGGGATAAAAATAAATATAAATTTAGAAGCTCCTTATGCTTATAATGCTTTTCGGCAAAATAGTTTAATAGTTTTGGAATTAAGTAAGGAAACTGTTTCGCCGCCTACCGAAAAGAAAATGGTAGAAAGAACAGTTTCTTTAGAGGTGAAAGACGCCGATATTATTGATGTATTAAGAATGCTTTCACGCTTAGGAAACATTAATATTATTGCTTCACCGGAAGTAAAAGGAACGGTGACAATGCGTTTTGATAATGTTCCTTTTTCGGTAGCCTTTTCAGCTATTTTGCGAGCAGTAGAATGTAATGCGGTAGAAATTAGCGAAGGGGTAATTATGGTAAAGCCATTTAAAAAAGATGTGGAAGGAGAACTTCATACTCGAGTGTATAATTTAAATTATGCCGAGGCAAGCGATATTAAAAAAGTAGTAGATAAATTTCTTTCTTCTAAAGGAAGGGCAGAAGCAGTGGAAAAGAAAGTTGGCGAAGGCGGTGGAAGCAAAAGGAGTTCTTATTTAATAATCACGGATGTTCCTGAAAAATTAGCAGACATTGAAAAATTGATTGGTGAGATTGATAAGCCAGCACCACAAATTTCAATTGAGGCTAAATTTATTGAAACAACAATATCCTCTGATAAAATTTATGGAATTGACTGGTCAATAAGAACGGCTGCTACTGCTACGGTTCCTGATATTGGTGAAGAGATAGCAATACCAATAATGTTTAAACATTTAATAATTGGTAAGCTTTCTTTTGCTCAAATGTCCGCAGCTTTGGAATTATTACAATCAGAAGGTAAGGCGAAGTTACTTGCTAATCCCCATACTTTAACCATGGATAATCAAAAAGCTACTGTCGAGATGGTTACAAAAGTTCCTTTGTTAGAAGTTCGGGTTGACCCGGAGACTCGGGAAAGAGTGTATACTTGGCGAGAAAGGTCGATAGGTATTATGTTGACAGTGTCGCCTCATTTGACAAAAGATGGGAACATTACAATGGAAATAGAACCAAAGGTGGAAGCGATTATTGGTTGGCGAACCGCCGGTGAGCAAGAAGTACCCATAATTGCTACGCGGGAAGGAAAGACACAAGTAGCAGCAAAAGATGGTGAAGTTATAGTAATTGGTGGGTTAAAACGAGAACAAGAAACAAGGGCTGAGACAAAAATTCCGATTTTAGGCTCAATACCAATTTTAGGAAAATTATTTACTAGAACATCAATAAGAAAAGAGGAAAGTGAACTTCTTATTTTTATAATCCCCAGAGTTATAGAGAGTCAGGGATAAAATATTTCGCTTTGATAATTTAATTTAATATAAATGGAAGAAAAGGAAGAGAAATTTGTTAAAAAAATTGATGAATTATTAAAATATGCTGCTGCTTATGGTGCTTCAGATTTACATATTACTGCGAATAATCCACCAATAATCAGAGTAAATGGTGAATTAAAAAAAATTCCTGGACCTTCTTTAAAAAAAGAAGATACCAAAGAGATAATTTATTCAATTTTAAATAAGGAGCAAATCGAAGCCTTAGAAAGAAAAAAGGAGATAGATTTTTCTTATACCTGGGGTGAAGCAACTGAAGGGATGAGATTGGAATATGTAAGTAAGGATCGGATTAGGGCGCGGGTAAATGTCTTTTTAGATATGAACGGAATTGGTGCTGCCTTTCGGATTATTCCGGCAAGAATTAAAACCTTAGAAGAATTACCGGCTCCACCAATCGTAGCTGAATTGATAAGAAAAAAAAGGGGATTAATTTTAGTTACCGGTCCAACAGGTTGTGGCAAATCTACTACTTTAGCAAGTATGATTGATTTGCTTGATAGAGAGAAGGCTTTAAGAATAATTACTATTGAAGATCCGATAGAATATGTTTTTAAAGGAAGGAATTGTTTGATAAGTCAAAGGGAAATAGGAATTCATTCCCGTTCTTTTGCTTCGGCTTTGCGAGCTTGTTTACGGGAGGATCCGGATGTGATTTTGGTTGGCGAAATGCGGGATTTAGAAACTATTTCTTTAGCCCTTACCGCGGCAGAAACTGGCCATTTGGTTCTTTCTACCCTTCATACGAATAATGTTG